>JAFAWX010000399.1 GCA_019241535.1 Acidobacteriota bacterium
GCCCACTACGAAGTGATCCGAGAAGTACAACGCGAATGGCTTCGGCATCTTTGGCGGCGAAACGGCAGCAGCCAGCCAATCCCTGCCGCCACCGCCCGCTGCAGAAGGTCGCCTCCAAAGCTGTACCGGTTGAGCGAACGGAAACGGCTGGCAATTCTTTGACGCTCTCATGCGAAAGGGAGGGAATTGGTTTGGTCGCCTCCATATTGATGTTGCCTTCTACTTCTATGAATGGCCTACTGCAAGCACCAGAAACCATTCCCCCCCTTTGGAGATGCGACCACCAAAATGCTGTCCGTGTCGCAAGTCATGTATGTACCGCCTGCCCGGTTTACGGCAGCCTCGGCCATTGCTAGCAGAAGCCTACCGCCGGAGGGAATGAGCGAAGGCAACGCTGGAAAGTACATCTTTCCGGGAAGTTCGACAGTGACGCTGCGAATCGATATAGGTGGACGAGAAGTGGTCTGGAGGATGTTAGTCCTAAGTCTCTTAAGCAACTTCAGGATCTCCGATCAAAGATCCACGCAGGCAACAAAACCAGCAGCTAAATTTTATTTCAGTGCTCGGTCTGACTAGGCAGATGCCTGCAGTAAGTGAAGCTCTCGGCCGTGACATAACGGCGCTGAAGAATCTCACGCACCCATGGATCAAAAGGTTTGCCATCCGGGCAAGGCGAGAGCGTGGGGGCGACTGTCAACAGTGACGTAGCACCACAAGCGACTGTTGACATGTTCCCATATTTCTGCTATTATGGAAACATGACAACTGCCACTGCAAAGCAAAGCACCGAATCAATTGCGAAGTATGCCGACATGTTCTCAGCTCTGGGAGTTGAACCTAGACTCCACATCATGCGGTTGTTACTGTCGGCGCACCCCCATGGGCTAGTAGTTGGGCAGATTCAGGAAGAGCTTGATATTCCAAATTCGACCCTTTCACATCACCTCGACAAGCTTCGAAACGAAGGACTCGTCCAGGTGGAGCGCGAAAGCACCTTTCTCCGATACACAGCAGATACCGAGGCGCTCCAGCAATTGCTCGGGTTCCTCTACGCGGAATGCTGCACGCGAAACAAGGCATTGAAACTAAACCAAATCATTAACTATCACAAATAGGAGAGTTCGGTGAGCAGCATTGAGATCAAGACTGCAGTAAAAGAAAAGTATGGGGAAGCTGCTCTACGAGTGAGCAGCGGCGGTAACTCCTGCTGCGGATCGACTTCAAAGACGTGCGCCGATCCGATCACTTCTGACCTCTATAACAGCAAACAAGTCGCCGAGATCCCCGCGCAAGCTTTGCGAGCGTCCCTGGGCTGCGGCAATCCCTACTGCACTTGCGGCTCTCAAGGTTGGCGAAGTTGTTCTCGATCTTGGATCGGGAGGAGGTATCGATGTGCTTCTGTCAGCGAGGCGTGTCGGCCCAACGGGAAAGGTTTACGGCCTAGACATGACAGATGAAATGCTGACGCTGGCCAACGAGAACTAGCGCAAGGCGGGCCTGGGCAACGTCGAATTTTTGAAGGGCGAAATGGAACACATTCCATTGCCGGACAATTCTGTCGATGTCATCATCCAACTGCGTGATCAACCTGTCGACAGACAAGGATCAGGTGCTGCGCGAAGCATTTCGAGTCTTGAAACCTGGCGGTCGTTTTGCAATTTCAGACGTGGTAACTCGTGGAGAAATCCTGCCCGAGCTGCGTAAAAATATGCTTTCTTGGGTTGGATGCCTTGCCGGAGCACTTGAGGAAAACGAGTATTGCGCGAAGCTGAAGAGTGCCGGGTTCGAACAGATCGAAATCAATCCGACCAGAGTGTATCGCGTGCAGGATGCCCGGGAGTGTTTGTCTGGCCAAGGAGTCGATGTAGATTCAATCGCGCCAAAGGTCGATAGCAAGTTTATAAGCGCATTTGTCAGGGGAGTGAAACCAATGACCGAATCGTGCTGTTCTTCCGCATGTTGTCCCTCTGAACTGGCAATTCCGCCGTTCGATCGTTCAAATGCCTCGGGGAGCATGTGCGGCGACGGTCAAAGTGAAGCCACCCGCAAATAAAGTGAATGACGTGGGTGCCGAGGGCGATGCACGTGGTACGACAGTAAGGGCAGTAAGACTTATCTCCAATCGAATCGGGCTTTGTAGCTTCCCAATGCAAGTTTCTGGTAATGGTTGTCGAATCGGATTGTTCATCTGTGGATTGCGTCTGTCCATTCGCGAACACCACAAACGACCCGTCGGGGCCAGAACCTCATTAGAATCAGCACCTCGCAGTGGCGGCCGATTTGCAACGGACATCTTGTTTCAGAAGTGGAGGCACTTACATCGGTTGCCGTGACGCCTGGCCGCGGAACCGGCCTGCTGGTGCAATGCCCCAACATTTGATCCGCTTTCATTCGCAATGAGAGCAACTCTCCAGGACGTCCGTTATACCCTGCGAAGGATCTACAGGGAACCAGCTTTCACTGCGCTCGCGGTTCTGACACTGGCGCTGGGAATCGGTGCAAGCACGGCCATGTTCGGCGTGCTCAATGCCGTCCTGTTCAGACCCATTCCGTTTTCGCACCCAGATCGTCTCGTCAGGATTTTTTCCATGCAACGAGGCAACGTTCTTGGTCCCTCGCCAATGGACCTGCGCGATTTTGCGGCCCAGAACCATACATTCGAAAAGATGGCGGTCTATGACGTGTGGAGAAAAAACATCAGCTTCACCGGCGAATCGATTGAGCCTGAGCAGATGCGCGTGGGACTGGTACCCCGTGAATACTTTGAAATTTTGGACGTAAAGCTTTTCACGGGACGGCTCTTTAGAGATGAAGAGAACCGATGGGGGAACAACTTCGTTGCGATTATCTCTTATAACCTCTGGCAAACGCGTCTTCACGCCGATCGCGCTATCCTTGGCAAAACCATACGAATTAACGACGAGCCTTACACGATCGTGGGCGTGACATCCCGTGAAATCCCCGATTTCTGGGTTGGAACCCCGAAGGGCAAAACCGAGCTCTGGACACCCTTTGTTCCGTACTTGGATAACAACAGCAGTGTCTGGACTGAGAGCTCACGCGGAGACCGTGGCTGGGGTGCTGTTGGCCGGCTGAATCCTGGGGTAACGATTGAGCAGGCGAACGTTGATCTCCAAAGGATCGCAAGCAATCTCGCAACCCAGTATCCAGCCGATCGCGGCGTTGGCGTGCAGCTGCAGCCGTTGCAGGAAGACCAGGTCAGAAATTTGCGTCCCGTGCTGCGGCTGCTCATGGGAGCGGTTGTTCTCATCCTTCTCATTGCTTGTTCCAACGTAGCTAATCTGCTTTTGGTAAGAAATTCTGCGCGCACTCGCGAAATTGCTTTGAGAAAAGCCTTGGGAGCAGAAACCTGGATTGTTATTCGGCAATTCGTAATCGAAAATTTGGCTCTCGGATCACTTGGTGGAATAATCGGCTGCGCTGTTGCCTGGTGGGCGTGCGCGACCGTGAGCCGGGTTCATCCAGCGCAGCTGCCGCAGCTGTCCTCTGTGACTGTCGATTTCCCCGTTCTGGTGTTCACTTTCTTAGTGTCGATATTCAGCAGCGGATTTTCGGGGACGGTACCCGTGTTGGTAACTTTGAAGGTAAGTCCCGCGCAAACATTCAAGGAAACTGGTAGAACAAACGCCGTAAGCCGAAGCCGAAAGCATTTAGGCCGCATGTTTGTAGCCAGCGAGATTGCTTTCGCGGTTATGCTTGTGGTAGGGACCGGGCTGCTGCTACAAAGTTTGCTGCACTTGCAGAACCAGGGCACCGGTTTCCGCCCAGACCACCTTTTAAGGACCCGTTTGTTCCTCTCGCGGATCCGGTATCCCAGTATCGATAGCATAACGCGGTTCTGCGATGAGTACGTAGCCCGCGTACGCCAATTGCCCGGAGTGCTGGACGCGACGATAAGTGCAGCGAGTCCGCCCGATGATCAGTGGACGCAGAACTTTACCATCGACGGCCGGCCTGTCTCGCCTCTCGACGACACACCCGTGGCCGCGCGCAACACCAGCGATTCTCACTATTTCCGCACTCTCGGAATTCCGCTGATTCAGGGCCGCGACTTTTCCGATTCCGATACCGAGACCAGCCCGCCTGCGGCCTTGGTGAATGAGGCGTTCGTGAGGGCGTACTTTCCGGCCGAAGATCCGGTCGGTAAAAAGATTCGTATCAGCGTGGCACAGCAGCTAGGGTCCCGAAACAGCGCAGACGAGGTTTTCACAATTGTCGGCGTAAGCGGAGACGCGATGAACCGGGGTCCGGCGCTGCCGCCCATGCCTCATTTCACTACACTCTTTCGACAAACGCCCGATCTGAATTCCGCATTCAAGACCCTGATCGTACGCACCGCTCTTGATCCATCGCTGCTTGCCGCGTCTATTCGTGAGCAGCTGCATTTGCTGGATGCTAACCTGCCGTTTGCGGAAGTCGCGACAATGGACGAACTCATCGAGCAGCAGACTGCAGACCGTCGATACACCACCGGACTACTCACGCTGTTCGCAGCTTTGGGATTGCTGCTTGCCGGGGTGGGTGTCTATGGCGTTGTTTCTTATGTCGTTGATCAGCGGACCAGCGAGATCGGACTGCGCATGGCACTCGGGGCGCAGCGGGCTGATGTCGTGTGGCTAGTTGTTCGGCAGGGAATCGAGATGGCCGTTGCAGGAGCGGCGGTAGGGCTTATGGGCGCGTGGCTTTTCCGAAAAGCTGTGGCGCAACTTGTCTTCGCAGTTTCACCGGCAGATCCAATAACATTTCTCGCCGCCGCGGCTGGGCTGATCGCCTTGGCAGCAGGCGCATGTTTCATTCCTGCACGTCGCGCGATCCGTATCGATCCGATGATGGCATTGCGCTACGAGTAGAGCCTCGAATTGAACCGCTGTCTGTCATTCGTACCATTGACTGATATGGGGCCTTTAGAATCAAAAGCGTCAGCAATTTTGAGTGCGACCAGCTTACGACCTATGCTGCTGGCGAGGACTAATTTCAACGGGCTGAAGATGAGTAGCCCTGCCAGACGTACTCGAGAGCTTCGGGAAGTGTCTCGAGTTTGACTGCTCGGTCCACGTGACCAGCATTCCGCGCAAAAACGAACTGGTAGTGGTATCCCTTGCTTGCCAGAGCTTTAGCCATGTTTTCGTTGGCGAGAACCCAGTCGTGCATGTTGTCGCGCATCACATTCGGATTGAGAAGGTCGCGGTCACCAACTTCCAACCATATGCGAATGGGCTTGGTCGGACTGTTCGGAATGAGATGCTCATGAAACTCCCAGGCGCCATGTGGCGTCTCTGGATTGTAAGGCCACTGCTGGTTTACGAATGTTCCGGAATAGCTAATGACACGGTGATAGAGTTCAGGGTGATACCAAGCCATTATGAGTGCGCACGCGCCTCCGGAACTGCCACCCATGGTCGCTCTAGCCTCCGGATCACGAGTGAGCTGCACATGAGCCTCGGTTTCAACCACGGGCAAAACTTCCGTTTCCACGAACTCAGCATACCTTCCGGACATGGTGTCGTACTCGAGACCGCGCTCGCTTCCTTGCGCATCGCCTCCTCCGTTGCCAATTGAAATCGCAACCATCACCGGGATTTTGTGTTGTTCAATCAATTCATCCAGCGCAGAAAATAGCAACAGATCGGGTCCATCAGTTCCCACCATGAAAGGTGCAACGCTTCCTGAAACGTATTGCTTGGGGACATACACAGCTACCTTTCTCGTGTACGGAGCGGCATGGCTCGTCGTCACCACAAGCTTTGCTGGGTTCAGAGGATCAGGGGTTCCGAAGGTGTTCGGGTTACGTGCTATCCCTGGATAGAGCCTGCTCTTTGAGGAGTTCATCGTGAACTCAATAACCGTGCCTTTTGGTGGAAGGGCTTGGGCCATTCCTGGATCCGCATCGTGCCTTTGTCCTAGAACGAAATTACCGTCCACGTTCACCGGAGGGGTTCGGTCGTTCGGCAACTCTTTTGCCGCGACATACCCAGGCGAGTTGGGATCTCGCGTGGGCGGAGCAACACGTGCGAGTTGCGGTGTCGCAAGGGACTGAGCGCCCATTGGTTGGACAGCTGCACCGGCGCCGACCAGAAGCGCAATGATCTGCAAATGCCTCATGACAATGATCGTTCTCTTTTCTGTCATCGTGACCTCATTTCCCGACAGGCCTGACGAAATTGGACGGCAGAATGACCGCGTATCCTGAGACCAGCAATGGCCCTAAGTGAAGACATTTCTAGGAGACTTCATACGCGCCCCTGGCGCACCATTGGGCATGAAAATGGATCCACAGCTCAACGTTTCTTTCCATTGGATGGTTTCGTTTCTCGTGCTTTGATATGCCGTTGGAACACGCGCTGTGGCGAAACTTTTGTATCAGAAGCGTAAACTCTTATTCCTAGTCAATCGTTCAAATCAAGGGATTCACTCAGACGTCGCCAGTGTTAGTGGCTCTGAACCTCAGTGCCTCTCAGTGAGTCGTTTTGAGAATTAGTTTTTGTACCCGCCAGTTCAGCAACTCGCTCACATAAAGTTCCGTAGCCGAGGGACATGCAATTTCGTGAATCCACCCGAACTGCTTGAGCTGTTTACCGGATTCCCCCAGCACTCCCAGGACCTTACCGTCAAGACTTAGCTTATAAATGCGCCCAGGATAAGCGTCAGAACTAAATAGGACCTGGTTCGGAGGAGGCGTGATGCAGATTGTCCAGGGCGAGCCGGGTGCCATTGTCTGCGGTCCTTGGATAGGTAGAATTGGCTTGTTCCCTATTGCGGGGCTCACGTTTGGATCGAATGCCACATCAATGGTGATTTGCCGAAGGTACTTTCCTTCCTTGTCGAATACCTGGATGCGGCGATTGCCGCGGTCGGCTACATAGACACGGTCTTCACCGTCCACCCCGATGCTGTGAGGAGTGCTGAATTGCCCTGGTTGGTCTCCAGGTTCTCCCCACGATTTAATCCAGTTGCCGTTTTTATCGATCTTGGCGATGCGCGAATTGACGTAGCCGTCGCTAATGTAAATGTTGCCGGCCTTGTCCCACGCCATATCGGTTACTTGTCGAAATAGTCCATCTACGGGAGGCAGCGGCGGGTTTGGATGTGGCAGGGGTCCAGTCTTCTCGTCAGATGCCTCCTGCTTGCGTCCGAAAACCATGGCTACACGGCCCTCGGGATTGAACTTAATGACCATATCCGAGCCCTTGTCGGCAACCCAGATATTGTCTTCCGTATCGACCCTTACGGAATGCGCATAAGACCAGGCATACAAGTTACGGCCAATCTCTCGGAGGAACTTGCCCGCAGCGTCGAACTCCAGCAGTTGGGCGGCAGCGGCTCCGTAAGCCGGACCGGTTGAATTTCCACGCGACAAGACAAAAACGTGTCGCTTAGAATTGACCGCCACTCCAGCGACCTCGCCGAGATATAGATCCGCTGGAAGTTTTAAGGGTTCAGGAACGGATTGGAATTCGATTTCGGGCACCTGTGGTTGTTGTGCAAAAAGGGAAACGCAGAAGGAGAGATACAGTAGAAGGTGAATTCGTCGCATCACGATCTCCGAGCAGCACAAGGAACTGCTTGAGGCCACTAATTATGCTTTTCGTGCAAAACTATATCATCGGCCAGAGGGTAAATTTTTATGTCCTCGGCAACCCGAGTGCAAACTCACGGCAGCGAGATTCGTGGCCCGAATGTATAAGATCGGGGGTCAATAATTTCTGCTGATTGCGCATGCCGCACCGCCGGGCGTCTGCCGTACTCAGAGGGCTTCAGGCGATGGCATCAGGTGCCTCCACTGAGCTAGGTGCCTTGACGCGGTAGGGTTCTGAAATTACCGGTGGAAGTCGGCAAACTGCTCAAGCGTTGGGGTGGCTTGAGGAAATTGCATGTCCCTCCGGCAGACTCCCGCACCATGCTCCAGGCGTGTTTCCACTTCGCCCGAGGGCCATTTCGCAAGGTTTCGCCTAGTTCGTACGCAGCGACCAACGCAAACCGACCGCTGCGTATCACTAAGAGGCAGCTTTGGAGGTTCCAGAGTGTGCGATAGCTTCGACCGATTGACGCCGATCAGCAGTTAATTTGGCCTATTAACATAGCGCTTCGGCGGCCGAGCGTCACAACCCGTTCATGTACTTCGCTGCTGCTATCAGTTAACAATTCTCTTTCACCTGTGTGCGGACTTTTATCATCGTGGCTGGTTCGACGATTGATTTTTAAGCATCTGCCGGATTATCGCCAAGCCCACGGGATAGCGGACAGCACAGAAAAGCCTCACAACGGCTGTCGCTTGCCATGTCGCGTTCGGGTGGCCGTGACCTGCGCGGCGCGACGGCCCGACCTCCCGCGCGGACGGTAGGGCCAGTAGGAGAGTGGGAGCGGGAGCGATGTCAGTCTGGGCCGAGTGGGAAGGCCGAGTTGCGAGCCGGCTGCAAGATGAGATACGAAATACTTTGCCCATTATCGTCATTTTTTTTCCCCGCGGCATTCACCGAGCGCAAGGAAATACCAATAAGCGAGGGTTCCGGTTTCGATCGCTACCGCCGAACAACGGCCAGCAGCTCTCCAGCATCCATAGTCGCGTGTTGAACTCGGACTTAACGGCTATTCTTTTCTTGTTATTGCTTTTGGTTGGGCTGGCTCAGGTGTTGGGGTATGGTTTCACAAAGCTTCGCCAGCCAAAGGTGATCGGTGAAATCCTTGCCGGTATCATTCTGGGGCCAGCGGTTTTGGGCCGACTACAACTGGGTCACTTCTCGCTCGCGGAAATGTCGGAGCAGCAGGCGCCAGTTCTGAATTTCGTTTACTGGATGGGTTTGCTGCTGCTGATGTTCTTGTCTGGTGCTGAGACGAAGCAGTTGTTCACTCGCGAGGAGAGGCGGGAGGTCAGCTGGCTGGCGATTGTTGGAACCGGAATTCCGTTCATCCTCGGGCTGGTGTGCGGGCCGATGTTGGTTGGGCATGCACTGGCTGGTCCGAAGGGAAACAAACTGTCCCTAGTCATTATTCTTGCAGTCGCCGTGGCGGTCACATCGGTTCCCGTTATTTCGAAAATCTTCGCTGATCTGAACATTCTGCACACGCGCTTCGCACGCATTGTATTGGGTGTAGCCGTGCTCGAAGATATAGTGTTATGGGCAACTTTGGCCATCGCGACGGCTTCGTCGGGAGCTGTAATGCTGCACCCCGACCGCATGGCCTACCATCTATTCTCTACGGTCGCATTTTTCGCACTGGGCCTCACGCTGCTGCCGAGAGCCGTCAAACGGATCAACAAGTCGAAATTTAACGTCTGGGCGAGGCAGGCGCCCGCGGGATATGCGTTGGCAGTGCTGCTGGGGTATTGTGTGCTTGCAGGTGCCCTCGGCGTGAATCTCGTCTTTGCCGCCTTTCTGGCGGGCTTTGCAGTGGTTCACAAGAAGCGTCGTCTATTTGCGGAAGCATTGGCTGCCATCAGCAAGGTCTCATTTGCGTTTTTCATTCCCGTGTACTTTGCAATGGTAGGACTAAAGCTCGATTTTGCGAAGGCGTTTTCGTGGCAACTGCTGCTCGTCTTCCTTGTTGGAACTTGTGCAATCAAAATTCTGTCCGTTGCTGTCGCGGGTAGGCTGGCAGGATTCCGTGGACTTGATCTTCTCAACTTGGCACTAACCACAAACGCTCGTGGCGGACCCGGGATTGTGCTGGCGAGTGTCGCGTTCGACGCTGGAATTATCAATGCCACGTTCTATACGACGCTCGTGCTCGCGGCCGTGATTACCTCTCAGTTTGCTGGCGCATGGCTTGAATTCGTGCTTAGCCGGGGGTGGCCACTACTTAGCACTGACAAGATCGAATCGGAAGCCGTTCGACACGACGAAATTACGGTCAGGGTGTAGGCCATCAGGCCGGCATTATGCGTTTCGGGCTGCATCCCTGATGTTTCTATCCCCTGCGTTTGAAGGTTGTCTGCTGTCTCACCCAGGGACAAAGAACTACTTCTCGGGCTCGAGTCCCCGGCTCACACGGAACACGTGCCCATCGGGATGGCGAAGGTGCATCTCGCGGACCTTCCATGGCATATCGGTCGGCGGGAATGTGACCTCAAGCCCCACGGCGACACACTGCTTGTGCATTTCGTCAACCTCGTCCACCCAGACGGACATCCACACTCCTTTGTCGCCCTCTTCATCACCGTCCCGCTGAAACGTAGTGGTGTTCGCACCGCGGCCGCGGCCTCCTTGCGCCCCCTGACAAAGAAAGATGCAAGTCTCCTTACCCGATCCGACAGCGCCAAACGTGGGAGGGGTTCCCCAATCCCACAACTTTTTCCATCCCCACTTTTCAAACCACGCGAAGGTTGCAGCGATGTCGGATACGTTTAGTATCGGAGTTAGCCCTCTGGCTTCCATAGGGGGACAGCATAACACTCCGGATTGAGAGACATGGTTTACTGCTGTAAAACCGTTATAGTCTTCGTTGATGACGGCCCACCGATACTCGCCCTCTCCTGATTGGATCAAAGCTCAATCCAGAACAGATTAGGCGAGGACGTGTTTGCAGCTGACCGGGCAGAACAATGCTATGCGATGCCCCAGTCAAAGTTGCGGAGCGGCACAGGAGCGCAGGCGGCGGCTACTTCGGGGCCGTGGCCGCAGGTGCTGAGGGTGAGCGATCCTAAGACCCGAGGCGAGTGTTCTTGACATGGCGGCGCGAGCTTCATAGCATTGCGTGACTTCGAGTGCATCGTCGATATGCGAAGAGGTGATACATGGCAGCCGAACCGCCGCCGCTGATCAGCAAGCACAAAGCCATAGTCATTCGACGCGCTACACCAGCCGATGCCGAGATTTGTGGAAGGATCTGCTTCGAAGCCTTTGCAACACTGGCCAACCAACACAATTTTCCTCCAGACTTTCCCACCGCCGACGCGCCAAGGAAGGTGCTTTCGGTCATGTTTTCGCACCCTTCTTTCTTTTGCGTGGTTGCCGAACAGGACGAGAAGCTCGTGGGAAGTAACTGTCTAGACGAGAGAACTCCCATTGCGGGCGTTGGCCCGATCACTATTGATCCCGGCGCACAAGACAGCAAGGTGGGCCGCCAACTGATGCAGGCGGTGCTGAGGCGTGCAGCTGAAAGGAAATTCGCTGGGGTGCGATTGGTTCAGGCAGCTTACCACAATCGCTCGCTCTCGCTTTATGCAAAGCTCGGTTTCATAGTGCGCGAACCACTTGCCTGCATGCAAGGCCCGGCAATTCGAAAAGCTTCCCCAGGCTATGACATCCGCACTCTGGAACCGGACGATCTTGGAATCTGCGACGATCTCTGTGTACGCGTCCACGGTCACGATCGCAGCGGCGAGCTGAGAGATGCAATTCAGCAGGGAACCGCGGTAGTCGCCGAGTCGCAGGGACGAATCAGAGCCTATGCATCATCGATCGCTTTTTTCGGACACGCCGTGGGAGAAAGCAATCAGGACTTGCAAGCACTGATTTCTGCAGCTAGGGAGTTTCAAGGGCCTGGAATCCTGGTTCCGACTCGCAATACGGGACTCTTCCGCTGGTGTCTTGAGAACGGCCTTCGCGTCGTCCAGCCAATGACATTGATGACGTGGGGTCTTTACAATGAACCGACTGGTGCGTATCTTCCTTCTATTCTTTTTTAACCGGAATAGAGCACGCCTCAGACGAGGTTGAGACAAGACGAAAAATTTTGCGTCAAGATTGCTATGGCGTGCGGCGGGTCAATGAGGATACTGCAAATCATTGTTATTCCGCCGCTTGGTCAGGCACTCCGTGGAATTGCCTCCGCCAAGATGCCAGACCGATAGCTAGTCGGGAACGGCATTGTTCAATTGCGTGACTTCATTGCGCCGACGATGGCGGATCCATTGATACGCCAGTGGCCCGGAAGCGAGGTTGAGCAATCCCCATTTCCTGGTCCCGACATCGCTGTAAATCATCGCCCACGCGAAGAGAAGAATCGGAATGATCACCATTATGAGCGCTGCGAACCTACCACCGGGAACCCGAAAGCTCCCGCGGGTACCAGGATATTTGCGTCGGAACTGCCAAAACGAAAGCATCGTCAACACCGAAGTTGCCATGCGTGTCCACGCATACACAGCGATTAGTTGGGGCACGGTGAAAATTGCCAGAGCGGCACAAAAAATGGCAGAGAGGACGATGGATCGTACCGGTGTTCCGTAGCGCTGGCTGATTTTTCCCAGTGATGGATGAAAATAACCGTCCTCGGCCATGGTAAGTGGCAAGCGCGACACTGAGAGGACGGTGCTATCCAACAATGCGAAATTTGCGATCAGGCTGGCGACGAATATTCCTGTGCCCAGAGCATTGCCTCCGATGAGGCGGGCGGCAGTTACCAAGTATCCGGTCTGCCATTCCTGCCAATTCCCCAGAACCGCGAGACCCGCCGCCAGCGTGACAACGAAACTGACAATTGAAAGAGGAATGACGATAGCGAGCCCAATCGGGAAGTTACGTTCCGGGTTTTCCACCTCCTCAATCACAGTGGATAGCTGTTCGTACCCCGCATACGTCCATAATGCAATCGCCAACCCTGCCCCATAGGCTGCCTGCCAAGGCTTATCGGGGGGCAGGAACGGTTGAAA
>JAFAWX010000080.1 GCA_019241535.1 Acidobacteriota bacterium
CAGCTTGCCTGCGGACCGGCTGATCGCGTAGAGGTGGTTGGCATTATCCCAGAACATCTGGTCCACCGCGTTTGTGGTAAGCAATCCCGTGTATTTGGTAATGGGATTGGCCCCGTTGAAGTGAAAGACCTGCAACCCTGAGCTTCCCCCAACCGCCAGGAACTTGCCCGAAGGAGACATCGAGTAGTAATTGACGCCACCAACCAAGACGCTGGGCATATTTTTGTACGTGCTTGTGGTTGTCAGGTTGCCGGCACTGTTAACCGTGTAGCTGGCCAGTTGATAGGGACCCGACAAGCTGCAATAGCTTGATGACGGCGCCATCGCAATCGCCAGATGATTGGTGGGATCCGCGGCCGCAAAGAATGGCATGTAGGCATTCCCCGGCGGTGGTGCGGGATAGGGCGCGTTCAGGTTCAGCCATGCAAGATTCCCGTTCGCTCCACGTTTCACTCCGAAAATATCAGGGGTGCAGTGATACCAATTGGAAGAGTACGCATACTGATTGTTCCCGACGAACCTCATTACGCTGTTATTTTCAGGGCCTCCGTGCAGGATGCCAAGGAAGGTGAGTCCGCCGTTGGCTTGATCAATGCTGTAGGAGAGATAGTCGTTGTTGGTGGTGTAGTAATCCACATACAAGGATGCGCCAGTGTGATCAAGAAAAAGGTTAATGACTGCGCCGCCCGAATCGTTAACGTAGGTCTGATGCTTCAGGGTCAGCGCGCCGTTCTTGGCGATAGAGAACGAATTGATCAGCTGACCGCTTGAAGAACCCGTGCCGCCCTCGACTCCGAAAAGCCAGCCCCCGTTCAGTGCGATGGCGTCAACGCTGTATGGAAATGGCGAGCCCGGGATCGATGATAGCGATCCATTGGATGCCGCCGCATAGCCGTGAATCACAAGGCTGGTACTGCTGACCCAATTGGATACGTAGACGTAAGCAACGGGAGAGGTGGAAGTCGGCAGTGAACTGCTGACATTAATTTGTGAAGAAGGAACCTGAGCAGATGCCGGAACGGTATAGGCAAAGGTAAAAATCACGCCGACAAAGAGCATCGAAATGGTGCGAGACATATGGTTTGGAACTCCCATTTGCGATTCGAACAGGAGTTCAGATGCCGCGCTGGACGGGCAAGTTGTCGATTTGAGGCGGGCAAGGATCGGCCTTCAGACTCCATCTTTAAGGCACCTCGCGTGGGAAATTGTTGCAATTTCCGCCGCTCGTAGCGGCTCCGGGTGTGCCTGCACTCGTCGATAGGGCAATCGACCCAGACCATCGAGAAGGAATAGCTTGGTTGGAAGCGACTAGCTGCGCCCTTGTGCACGAGCTTCAACTTGCGCCATCATCGGAACTTCAAAGCCGTCGGGCAAAAATCCAGCGCGATCCAGGGCCAGCGTGGCTTCCGAGTTGCGCATGAATGTCTTCCAGACGAACTGGGAGCGGGCATTTTCGGCCATAAGCATGCTCACACCGACGTCGATGCCAAGCACGTCCTTGCTGGTCCAACCGGTGAGCGGATTGAAGGCGTCAACAAAACCATACTTTTTCCAGATCTCCCGGCCGTAGTAGGTGCGCAGGTTCCTGAGGACGGCCATCGATTCAGAAAAAAGAAACGGAAGAGACCCGGCGGAAGCGGCAGGCACGATGCTGCCGTCGATCGGACCTATTATCGGGGGCCCGCCCCAGGCAACGTACCCCACGCTTGAATCGGAAGCGGTGATGCCCCACACGTCTCCCGAATAGCAGGGGAAACGGCGACTTAGTTCCTGGCAAAATTCCCGGTGAGCACGGCAGGCCAGGACAGAATTCTCAAAATAGTTTGCGTACTGGTCATGTTTGTCGCGAAAATCAAACCAGGCGTGCGAGAACTGATGGACAAACAAAGGGGCAGGACTGGAGATGTACTGATGATCGCGATATACCATCTTCGGCCGTCGGATGGCCCCCCAGCAATCCTCTGATACAGGATGGGTCGACGAGGCCATTGCCAGCAGGTAGAGCATCATGGACTCGCAGTAGGAATCCCAGCGCAGGTGGCTGAAGCCGTGCTCCGGTGTCCAGTCGAGGGCGAAGGTTTTGTCGCCGTTCAACATCCAGGGCCAGTCAACGCGGTCGTAAAGAGCTGCCGCATCGCGAGCGATTTCGGCGGTACGGAAGTATTCCCGGCAGGTGAGGGAACCGCATAGCAGGATGGCCATATCGATCGGCGAGAGTTCGGAACGACCATGGCGGGCGCCGCTTGCTTCATCCACGAAGTGGTACAGAAAACCATGCTCGGTGGGCGCTCGGCGGGCAAGAAATCTGAGCGTCAAGGCCACCCGTCTCTCGATTTCGGGTCGCGGCCGGTAGCCGCGCTCGCAGGCGATGGCTAGGGCGGTCAAGCCGAAACCAGTAGCGGCGATGCTGGCCTTGCGTCGGGGACTGCCCCCGTCGGCACGGGCGCGGTCAAGGACCAGTCCGGTTTCGGAATTGGCTTCGTTCCAGAAAAATTCAAAGGCGGCGTGCTCCAGTTCGTCGAGCAGGGCGTAGTCGCCGGTTTCAGGCTGGGGGCGGCCAATGACCAGGCGGGAAGCCAGAGTCTGCCCGGCAATAGGCATGGCGGCGGCCCCAGTCAGAGCCACGCGAAGGAATTGACGACGGGTCGGAAACATCGAGGCTGATCAGCGGCTCCGTTAATGAGCAGGATTGCGCGTCGGAGAAACCGCCGGAAACGGAAGAACGTAGATTTTTCTCACCGCATCGGGAATTTTGCCCGGACCACAATCCGCCCCGCGAAATCAAGTACTACTCTCGATAGTGTCGCCATTCGGCGGGTGAGTCAAAGGATCAAAGGCCCGCGGCATAACCGTAGTAATTAGGATGAAGCCCCTATGCGACGGGCGCGCTCTGGCCTCTGAATTGCGCCTTATAATGGCCCTGCGGTCTGCGAGCGCACCCCCATAAAACTGGCCGCTAGTTTTCGGCATCTCTGGTGGATAGCGGGAGGCCGCTGCTTTTCAAACCGAGCCAGGACTCGGCCACATGTCAGGAAAGGAAACCTTCTGGAGCAGCTGGCAGGAGCGCCTCTCGGCTCTGCGCAACGTTCCCCCCATTCTAAGAATCGTCTGGCAATCAGGCCCCGGCGTGGTAACGTTCGGAATCAGCGCCCGGCTGCTGGCCGCGTTGCTCCCCGTCGCCCTGGCGTGGATTCCCAAGCTGATCGTTGACATCCTGGTTGACCTCAGCAAGCACCCGGTCCCGGTACCCGTGCGGCTGTGGTGGCTGGTAGGGGCAGAATTCGCCCTGGCGGTCGCAGGCAGCATAGTGACCCGCATTATCGACTACACCGATTCCCTGCTGGCGAACAAATACACCCGCTACGTCAGCATTCAAGTGATGAAGCACGCCTCCGAGCTTGATCTCACCGCCTACGAAGACCCGGTTTATTACGACCGGCTGGAGCGCGCCCGTGTGCAGGCAACTGACCGGCTGGTGATGATCCAATCGATTGGCAGGCTCGAGCTGCAGGTCATAACCGCCGTCACCATGTCGGTGGCAGTAATGGTGTATTCGCCCTGGCTGATGCTGCTGCTTACCCTGGCGGTGCTCCCGGCGTTTCTCGGCGAAAGTCACTTCGCATTCCTCGGCTACGCCAAGAACTTCCGCCAGACCCCGATCAAGCGGCAGCTGGATTATCTGCGAGCGGTCGGCGGAACGAAAGAAGCCGCTAAGGAGCTGAAGCTGTTCAGCCTCAGCCAGTTCTTTACCGGCCGTTTCGCTCGCTTGTCCGAGATTATCTACGAGCAGGACGTTCAGCTGGCCCGTCGACGGTTGGGCGTGGGCTCGGTCTTGTCGCTCGT
>JAFAWX010000094.1 GCA_019241535.1 Acidobacteriota bacterium
TCACCAAGGTCCACGTGGAAGCGGTGAAGTTCGCCAGGGAAGACTACTCGCTTATCCTTATCGGGCACCGCGATCATGATGAAGTGATCGGTACCCTCGGTGAGGCTCCCCGGGTTACGCAAGTCGTCGATTCGCCCGAGGACGTGGAATCGCTTTCTGTGCCCGATCCCGAGCGGGTGGCCTATCTTACCCAAACCACCCTCAGCCTGGACGAGACCAAGAACATCATTGAAGCCTTGCGGCGCAAGTTCCCTAAGATCAAGGGTCCGCACGCCCAGGATATCTGCTACGCCACCGAAAACCGGCAGACGGCGGTGAAGCACATCGCCTCCGATGCCGACCTGCTCCTGGTTGTCGGCTCCGACAGCAGCTCGAATTCGAAGCGCCTGGTGGAGGTTGCGCGTAAGCTCGGCACTCCTTCTCACCTGATTGACAGTTGCCGGGATATACAGGCGGAGTGGCTGGAGCAGGTGACGACGCTCGCCTTAACCGCCGGAGCCTCGGCTCCCGAGTGTCTGGTCGAGGAGGTAGTCGACTTCCTGCGCGGAAAGGGCTTCAACGATCTCCACGAGGTCGAAGTCATGCCGGAGAATGTCCGCTTCGGTCTGCCGCCGGAGATTGTGGAGGCGATTCGGGCGGCGCCCTCTGTCCCGGCCTCGGTTGTGGCTGAGTGACGCTTCAAAGACAAGCAAAAAATATGGACGATTACTCCCCATCACGCAGTTCCTCTGCTCCGCAGCTGCATTTCGGAAAGATTGACGATTTGTCCAGCCGGGCGGCAGCGGCGATCGATGCCGCCCGCCGCTGGCTCCTCTCCCAGCGGCACGAGGAGGGTTACTGGTGCGGCGAACTCGAAGCCGACAGCACGCTTGAATCCGACTACATCCTGATGCACACGCTGCTTGGCACCGGGCGGGCGGAGCGGTTCGAAAAATGCGCCAATTACATCCTGCGGCATCAGAATGAGGACGGCGGCTGGCCCATTTTCAAAGGTGGTCCGTCAAATATCAGCGCCTCGGTTAAGGCCTATTTTGCCCTGAAGCTCGCCGGCTACCAGCTCGAGCATCCCGCGCTTGCGCGTGCTCGCAAACGAATTCTCGAGCTTGGTGGCGTGACCAAGGTAAACACCTTTACTAAGATCTATCTCTGTTTCGTCGGGCAGTACGATTACGACGCCGTGCCGGCGATTCCTCCCGAGATCGTTCTCTTCCCCAACTGGTTCTGGTTCAACATCTATGAAATTTCCTCGTGGTCACGGGCTATTTTGGTGCCGCTCTCGATTGTTTATGCCAAGAAGCCTTTCAAGAAAATCCCCGACGAGATGCGCATCGACGAACTTTTCGTCGGCGGCCGCAACCGCTCCCGCATGCGTCTGGAATGGAGCCGGAAGCTGATCTCGTGGCGCAATTTCTTCCTGGTACTCGATCGCATGGTGCACTGGTTCGAGGCGGTGCACATCCGGCCGCTGCGCTCGATTGCATTGAAGCAGGCGGAAAAGTGGATGCTCGAACGCTTCGAGATGTCCGACGGGCTGGGCGCTATTTATCCTGCCATGCTCAATTCCATCATCGCCCTGCGCTGCCTGGGGTACTCGCTTGACGATCCCCAGATGATTCGCGCCCTTGATGAGTTCGAACAGCTGGGAATCGAGGAGGAAGACACGTTTCGCATGCAGCCTTCGAAGTCGCCCGTCTGGGACACGGCCTACGCAGTATTCGCCCTCGGCGAGGCGGGCGTGCCCGGCGACGATCCCCGCATGGTGAAGAGTGCCGACTGGCTGCTGCAGAAGCAGGTCCGACGCCCGGGCGACTGGACGGTTAAGAATAAGCGGGGCAAACCCGGTGGCTGGTACTTCGAGTTCAATAACGAGTTCTATCCCGATGTCGACGACTCAGCTATGGTGGCGCTGGGGCTTTCCCGGGTCGATCACCCTTACGCGCGTTACCAGCTGGAATCAGTCGAGCGGGCCATCGAATGGATTCTTTCGATGCAATGCCGGAACGGCGGCTGGGCGTCCTTTGACAAAGATAACGACCGCATGGTGTTCGAGCACATCCCCTTTGCCGATCACAACGCTATGCTCGATCCTGCCACGGTCGACATTACCGGTCGTATTCTCGAGATGCTGGCCACCTACGGCTACGATCGCAATCACCCGGCGGTGAAAAAAGCCATCCGTTTCATTCGCTCCGAGCAGGAGGCCGACGGCTCTTGGTTTGGGCGCTGGGGGGTCAATTACATTTACGGCACGATGCTCGCGTTGCGCGGTCTCGAGGCTATAGGCATCGATCACCACGAGCCCTATGTTCAGCAGGCGGCGGAATGGCTGCGCATGGTGCAGAACCCGGACGGCGGGTGGGGGGAAACCTGCGCTTCTTATGACGATCCCAACACTAAGGGCGTGGGCCCAAGCACGCCTTCGCAGACGGCCTGGGCGATCATGGGTTTGCTTGCCGCGAGCGATACGCGCAGTGAATCGGTCGCGCGGGGCATCGCTTACCTGCTAAAAACCCAGAAACGCGACGGCTCATGGGACGAGCCGTGGTATACCGGAACGGGCTTTCCCCGCGTCTTCTATCTCATCTACCACCTCTATCGCCACTACTTCCCTATGATCGCCCTGACCGCCTACAACAAGATAATGACCGAGAAGGCCTGAAAAGGGGCGGCGAGGCCAGGTCAGGCGAGAGTGATTCCCTCTTTAATCCATGCCCTGGCAAGATCAGGCTAGGGTCTCCGGGTAGACTGGATGTGAGATGCGGGCATTTGTCACCGGGGCAACCGGATTTGTGGGCAGCCACGTGGCCGCAGCGCTAGAAAAAGCCGGCGCCGAGTTGCGGCTGCTGGTGCGATCCGCCGAGAAGGGCCGCAATACCAACATCGACGGACTCAAAGCCGAGCTTATCCAGGGAGATCTGCGCGAGCCCGGCTCCTTTGAAGCAGCGATTGCGGGTTGTGACGCGCTCTTCCACGTGGCGGCCGATTACCGGCTATGGGTACGCGATCCTCGCGAAATGTACCAGGTGAACGTCGAGGGGACGAGGGCGATGCTCACCGCTGCTCGCAAGTATCAAGTCCGGCGGGTCATTCATACCTCGAGCGTCGCCACCATGGGTTTTACCCCCAATGGTCAACCGGCGGATGAGAATTCACCGGTCTCAGCTGACGAGATGATCGGCCCCTATAAGAGATCGAAGTTCATGGCGGAGCAACTGGCGGCGAGCGCCGCCCGCGAAGGACTCGATGTTGTCATCGTAAATCCCACGACTCCGGTTGGCGAACGCGACCGCCGACCGACGCCGACGGGACGTATCGTTGTGGATTTTCTTCACAAACGGTTTCCTGCTTACGTCGACACCGGACTGAATCTCGTCGACGTCGGCGAGTGTGCGCGCGGCCACGTTGCCGCGCTCGAGCGGGGTCGCAGCGGCCAGCGCTATATCCTGGGCGGAGAAAACCTGACCCTCAAACAGATCCTTGACAAGCTGGCGGGAATTACCGGACTGCCCTCGCCGAAGCTGCGCCTTCCATATTGGGTGGCGCTGGCCACCGGCGTGGTTGATGAAATCTGTACCGGTCGGATCAGGGGGCGGGAGCCCCGAGTCACGATCGACGCCGTACGCATGGGCAAAAAGAAAATGTTCGTCACCTCGACCAAAGCAGAGCGCGAGCTGGGATGGGAAATCGTTCCGGTCGGCGATGCGCTCAGGCGGGCGGTCGAATGGTTTCGAAAAAATAACTATGCCTGAGAGATCCTCAAGCAGCTTTCGATGGTGGCCGCGAAAGCGCCTATGAGAATTGCTATCGTCGGCGCCTTCGAACGCGAACTTCGCCCGCTCATCAAGGGATGGCCCTCGCGCAAGCTGCAATATGGAGGCCGCGAATTCACTTTCTATCAGGGTGAGCACGCCGTCGTGGTGTGCGGGGGTGTGGGGGCGGAACGCGCACGGGCGGCCGCCCAGGCCGCGATCGCGGAATTTTCTCCCGAACTTTTGATCTCTGCAGGATTTGCCGGCGCGCTGGTCGCCGAACTTCATACCGGGGATACCATCTTTCCGGCGATGATCATCGATACCAAGGATGGCAGCCGCCACCCGACGGCCATCGAGCGTGCCCCGCTTGGGTCCACTCCGCATGCCCGTACACTTCTCGCCAGCTGCCCGGAAATCGCGAGTGTGGGTCAAAAACAACGTCTTCGAAACTCCTATGGCGCACACGCCGTCGACATGGAATCGGCGGAGGTGTCGCGTGCCGCCGAGGCCCACAACATCTCATTCGTGGCCGTTAAGGCCATCTCCGACGAGTTCGATTTCGAACTGCCTCTGGCCGTGTCAGCCTTCATCCGCGAGGGGCGCTTCCAAACCGCACGCTTTCTGCTCCATACGGCCATGCGGCCTCGGCTGTGGGCGAGAGTGCTCCAACTGGCACGCAACAGCGAAATCGCCGCCCGCAATTTGTGCGCCTGGCTGCGCCCAAGCGTGCTGACCCATACAATAGCTTCTGGGACCACTGCCTCCGGGCGCTGATATGGCCACTTCCCGGCAACTGAGCACGGAATACATTCCTGAAAAGGTCCCCGCCACGATGCTCGCGGCCGTATACCGCGGCCCAAAAGACGTTCGCCTCGAGAACGTACCGGTGCCCGAGATCGGACGAGGCGAAATCCTGATTCGCGTGCACACCTGCGGTGTCTGCGCCACCGACCTGAAGAAGATTGCCACCGGGTCGCACTCCGCGCCACGGATTTTCGGGCACGAGACGGCGGGCGTGGTGGCGCGGGTGGGAGCCGACGTCAGCCGCTTCGCCCCGGGAGACCGGGTTATGGCTTTCCACCACATCCCCTGCGGCGAGTGCTTTTATTGCCGCCACCACACCTTTGCACAATGCAAAAGCTACAAGCAGGTCGGGTGCACGGCGGGTTTTGAGCCTTCGGGCGGCGGATTCGCCGAATACGTCCGGGCGATGGACTGGATCGTCGGCCGCGGAACCGTGCCCATCCCGGACGACGTATCGTTTGAGCAAGCGGCGTTCGTTGAGCCGGTCAACACTTGCATGAAAGGCATCGAGCGTATAGCCCTCCGCCCGGCTGAAACGGTTCTGGTCATCGGCCAGGGACCGATTGGTATCCTGCTGGCGGTACTGGCCAGAAGGATTGGGGCGAGGGTAATCACTTCCGATTTATACGAGCAGAGGCTTACAATATCTAGAGGATACGGACTCGAAAATGTAATTGATGCTTCACGGCTTGATCTGGTCCAGGAAACCTTGAGACTGACGGAAAGCCGTGGCGCTGACGCCGTGGTTCTGGCCGTCGGAGCCAACGAGCTGATCCAGACCGCAATAGATGCAGTCCGTCCTGGCGGGCGGGTTCTCTTATTCGCACAGACGCAACACAGCCAGGCAGGCTTTGATCCCGCCGCGGTTTGCGTGGACGAAAAGACGCTGATCGGATCCTATAGTGCGTCCGTTGCCCTGCAGGACGATTCGGTCCAGTT
>JAFAWX010000180.1 GCA_019241535.1 Acidobacteriota bacterium
TGCAGCCGGCGGCGGCCGCCACGATCGAGGAAAAATTCAGCGATGCGGCTCAAGTGCATCGCGTCACCGGGGTTTGCCCTACGATCGCCTTGCATGTCTTGTGGGACTGCCCGGAGGGGATCAAGGGCGCGGAGACCATCACGGTCCTGGCTGTGCGGTACGGAGTGCAGCCCGGCTCGATCAACCCCAACCTCTTTCAGGACCAGATCTATAAGCACGGGTCCTTCGGCAATCCCGACAGCTCCATCCGCAAACACGCGCTCCAGCACACGCTCGACAGTATCGAAATTGCCCGCCGGCTGCGCAGTCGCGACATCTCCCTGTGGTTCGCCGACGGCTCCAACTACCCCGGCACGGCGAATATGCGCCAGCGAAAGCGGTGGTTCGAGGAAACCCTGAAAGAGGCGCACGGCCGGCTTTATCCCGAACAGCGCCTGCTGGTCGAATATAAACCGTTCGAGCCCGCCTTCTACCACACCGATATCGCCGACTGGGGCATGGCCACGCACTTGGCGAGGGCGGCTGGCCCGGGGGCCAGGGTGCTGGTCGATACCGGACATCACTATCTGTCGCAGAACATCGAGCAGATCGTGGCCTGGCTGCTTTCCGAGAACATGCTCGGCGGCTTTCATTTCAACGATCGCCGCTACGCCGACGATGACCTTACGCTGGGTTCGATTGATCCTTACCAGGTCTTTCGAATCTTCCACGAGATCCTGTTCTACCAATGGGAAAACGGCACCGCCGCCGACATCGCGTACATGATTGACCAAAGTCATAACCTCAAGGGCAAGATTGAGGCCATGATTCAGACGGTGACTGTGGCGCAGCAGCTCTATGCCAAGGCTTCGCTGGTCGACCATCGAGCTTTGGCATCGGCGCAGAGCCGTTCGGAGCTGGTGCGCGCGGAATCTCTTTTGCAGGACGCCTTCAATACGGATGTGCGGCCGGCAATCCGTGAATGGCGACAGTCGAAAGGCATGCCCGAAGATCCGCTCAGAGCATTTCTCGATAGCGGATACCTGGAGCGCATTACCAAGGAACGGGCGGAGAGAAATTCGCAGAGTGTCTCTTCCTATGCCTGATGGGGGAAAACCTTACCTTGCCTTCGACCTAGGGGCTGAAAGCGGACGCGCCGTACTGGCCCGCGTTCACTCGGGTACTCTCACCGTCGAGGAGGTGCACCGCTTCGCTAACGAGCCGGTCCATTATGCCGGCGGGCTGCACTGGGATGTGTCGCGCTTATGGCTGGAAATCTGTAAGGCGCTTTCACTTCTTCAGCACACCCCTTTGGCCGGCATGGGGGTGGACGCCTGGGGCGTGGATTACGCGTTGCTCGGCGAAAATGGGGAGCTCGTCGAGAACCCATATCACTATCGCGACTGCCGAACTGAGGGCGTCATGGAGGAGGTCTTCAAGAAAGTAGCAAAGGAAGAGATTTACTCTCGGACCGGCATCCAGTTCATGCCGATCAATACCCTCTATCAACTCTTTGCCCAGGCGCGCAGGAGTCCCGCATTGTTACGCGCTGCAAAGACGTTGGTCACGATCCCCGACCTGTTTCATTTCTGGCTCTGTGGCCGAGCGGTTTCGGAATTTACCAACGCCACCACTACCCAGATGGTGAACCCGGTCGAGCGCGCCTGGTGCACGCAGCTGATGGACCAGCTTGGGTTGCCTCGAGACCTGCCCGCGCCAATGGTTGAACCGGGGACAGTCCTCGGGGTCTTGCGCCCGGAGCTGGCCGTGAGCAGCAGCCTTTCAGACACCCCGGTGATCGCGCCTGCTTCGCATGACACCGGCTCGGCCGTAGCTGCCCTTTCGGCACGCGACGGGATTGCCTTTCTGAGTTCGGGAACCTGGTCGCTGGTGGGAACGGAACTGGATAGTCCGCGGATTACCCCGGATGCCATGCGCCTGAATTTCACCAACGAAGGCGGCGTGTGCGGGACGACCCGCCTGCTCAAGAACGTCATGGGACTGTGGATGCTGCAAGGCTGCCGGCGCGCCTGGGCGGCATCGGGCAAGACCTTCGAATACCGGGAACTGATGGAATTGGCCGCCGAAGAGCCGGCGTTTGTCCATGTGCTTGACCCTGACGATGAGCGCTTTCTTCGTCCGGCCGACATGCTCTCCGCCATTAACCAATTTTGCGAATCCACCCAGCAGCCCGCGCCTCGAAATCCGGGGGCATATGTGCGGGCGGTGCTCGAAGGACTGGCTTTCAAGTATGCGGCGGTAATTCATGATCTTGAGCGCCTGACTGGAATCCCCATCCGCGGGATTCGTGTAATCGGAGGAGGAGCGCGCAATCGCCTTCTGAACCAATTCACCGCCGACTGTACCGGCCGACAGGTGCTGGCGGGGCCTACAGAAGCGACCGCCATCGGCAATATCGCCCTGCAACTGCTGGCAACCGGAGTCGCGACTTCGCTGGCGGAAGTCCGGGCAATGATTGACCGCTCGTTCCCGACGGAACGATTCGAACCCCGCGAAAGCGAGAAGTGGGAAGAGCAAGCTGATCGCTTCCGTCATTACTGCGAGATGACTTATGCCTGAAATCGAAGAGATGCTTCACCTGAAGGACTTATGGAACGAGGAGGAGGCGCGCCGGCTGGGAAACGACCAGCTCGGCCTGCTGCGCTATCGCTCGAACCTGCTGGGTGCCGATCTGCGGATCACAAACTTCGGCGGGGGCAACACCAGCTCCAAATTTGAGCTCAGAGATCCATTCTCGAGAGCCCCGGTCCGGGTGCTGGCCGTCAAGGGAAGCGGCGGAGATATCGGTTCGATCACCGAATCCGGATTCGCGCTCCTCTATCTCGACCGCCTGGAACAGCTTAAGACCCTCTACCGCGGCGAGCAATACGAAGACGAGATGGTTGGCTACTATTCTCTCGCAGCTTTCGGCCACAACCGCGTGGCCGCCTCGATCGACACGCCTCTGCACGCGTTTCTGCCCTTTGAACATGTCGATCACCTTCACCCCGACTGGGCCATTGCGCTGGCCGCCAGCGCCAACGGCAAACCGAAGCTGGAAGAGTTCAATCGGCAGTTTGGGCGCCGGATTGTATGGCTGCCATGGCAACGGCCGGGATTTGAACTCGCCCTGCGGCTGGAGAGGGCGGTCCGAGAAAATCCCGGCGCCGAAGGCATCATTCTCGGCGGCCACGGCCTGTTTACCTGGGGCAAAACGCAACGGGAATGCTATCTGAACAGCATCCGCACGATTGATGAGATGGGGGAATTTGTTCTTGAACATCAAAAGAGGAAGGGCACGTTGTTCGGCGGCCCAGTCTGCTCTACCGCCTCCGAGCGGATGGAGATAGCCGCCGCCATTCTGCCTGCTCTGCGCGGGGCGGTTTCATCCAATCGGCGGGTCATCGCCCACTATAACGATCATGAGGATGCACTTGCCTTCGCCAATTCACAGTGGGCCCGCGAGCTGAGCGCTCTCGGCACTAGCTGCCCCGACCACTTTCTGCGAACCCGCGTGTCTCCCATGTTTATTTCCTGGGATCCGCAGAAGCAAGACAGGAAGCTCTTAAAGGCGCGGATTCAGGAGCAGGTGGTTCGATATCGCGCCGATTACAGGAGGTACTACGACAGCTATGCGACTAAGGATAGTCCCAAGCTGCGCGACACCAATCCTTCGGTGGTGATCATTCCCGGAGTTGGCTTGTTTGGCTTCGGGAAGAACAAAAGCGAAGCGCGCATCACCTCCGAGTTTTTCATCAACGCCGTTCACGTCATGGCCGGAGCCAATGCTCTCGAAGGTGCCGCGACTCCTGGTCCCTTGCCGCAGGCGCGCACCTCCGAACAGTCGAACGAGTTCACCCAGTTTCACAACTATGTTGCCCTGCCACGTTCCGAGGCCTTCCGCATTGAATACTGGGCACTCGAGGAAGCGAAGCTCCAGCGCATGCCCCGCGAGGCGGAGTTCAGTCGAAAGATCGCTCTGGTCGTCGGGGGCGCGAGCGGTATCGGTCGAGAAGTCGCGTTACTGTTGGCGCGCAGGGGCGCCCACCTGGTAATCGCCGACTTTAACCAGGCCGGCGCAGAAAAGGTGGCTGCGGAGGCGGCAGCGGTTTCTTCGAAAGAGCAGGTAGCACACGCGGCCGCTGACCTCAGCTCGGCCGAAAGCCTCGCTCAAACCGTGAATTCCACCATTCTTCGCTTCGGGGGAATAGACGCCATAGTGAACACTGCGGCTATATATCCGGTTCCGGCAAGCGACGGCGAGTTGAACCTGTCCGAATGGGCAAACACGTTTTCCGTCAACGTCAGTGCAAACTATCTCCTCGCACGAGCGACCGCCTGGGTGTTTAAGGACCAGAATCTGCACGCGTCCATGGTGTTGACGAGCTCGGCGAACGCCGTGGTGCCGAAACAGGGAAGCGAAGCCTACGACACGAGCAAAGCGGCCCTGAACCATCTGGTGCGCGAGTTGGCTATAAAACTCGGCCCCGAGGTCCGGGTTAATGGAATTGCGCCGGCTACGGTGGTCGCCGGCTCGACCATGTTCCCGCGGGACCGCGTGATTCAGTCGCTGGAGAAATATAAGATTGCGTTCTCCACGGAGGAAAACACCGAGGCCCTGCGCGCGAAGCTTGCCGACTTCTACGCCCAGCGCACGCTGACGAAACGTCCCATCCTGCCCGAGGACTGTGCCCGGGCGATTGTCTGGCTGGCTGGAGAGGAAAGCGCCAAAACCACCGGGCACATCATTCCCGTCGATGGTGGGCTGGCGGAGGCGTTTCTGCGCTGAGTGCTATGAAACGAATTTGTTTTGTTCTGCAGGTAAAGCCAGAACGGCTGGAGGAATACAAGCATCGCCACCGCGCCGTATGGCCACAGATGCTCGAGGCTCTTCGCGAAACCGGATGGACCAACTACTCGCTGTTTCTGCGCGACGATGGTCTGCTGGTCGGTTATCTGGAGACGGAAGATTTCGAGCGTGCCCGCGCGGGCATGGCGGCGCGCGAAGTTAACGAACGCTGGCAGAGCGAAATGCAGGGCTTTTTCCTCGAGCCGGAGGGAAGGTTGCCGGACCGCGCCATGCAGCCGCTCGAAGAGATCTTTCATCTGCGATAGAGAAGTGAGGGAGAAATGGCTGCAAATCCGGTACTCGGAGTTGCCTTTCACTGGTTGGGCGGACTTGCATCCGGAAGCTTTTACGTGCCTTATAAGGGCATCAGGCGTTGGGCGTGGGAGACCTACTGGCTCGCCGGCGGCTTCTTCAGCTGGATCATCGCGCCCTGGATCCTGGCGTCACTTCTTACCAAAGACTTGTTCGCGGTGCTGGCACAAGCTCCTGCTTCGGCGCTGTTCTGGGCGTTTTTCTTTGGCCTCATGTGGGGCGTCGGGGGACTCACTTTCGGTTTGACCATGCGGTATCTGGGCCTTTCGCTCGGCATGGCGGTCGTGCTGGGACTTTGCGCTGCCTTCGGCACCCTGATGCCGCCGATCTTCCGCGGCGAGTTCATGACCCAGGTGGTAGGCACGACCTCGGGACGAGTGATCCTGTTGGGAATCTTCGTCTGCCTTGCCGGCATTACGGCGGCCGGTCTGGCAGGCATTTCGAAAGAGCGCGTCATGTCCCCGGAGCAGCAGAAGGCAGCGATCCAGGAATTCGATCTTCGCAAAGGCATCGGGGTCGCTGTCCTCTCCGGCGTGATGAGTGCTTGTTTTGCTTATGGACTGGCGGCGGGCGATCCTGTAAAGGTCCTCACCTTAAGGCATGGGACCCCGGAGCTATGGCAGGGGCTTCCGGTGCTGATCGTGGTGCTGGTCGGCGGTTTTCTCACAAATTTTATCTGGTGCCTGATCCTGCTCACGCGCAACCGGACCGGATATCAATTCTTCCATTCGCACGTCCGGCAGAGTGAACCTAAAAACAAAATTCTCATCGAAACTGCTGTAGACGCCCCCAGTCGCGAGGTGGTCGAACATATGGGCTCATCGACAGCCAGGTCGGCGACAGCGGCGGTAATGGTAGAAGTTCCACCCGAGAAAGCAGAGATTAAAGCTCCCATGCTGCGCAACTATCTCCTCTGCGCCCTGGCCGGGACCACTTGGTACTTCCAATTCTTCTTCTACACTATGGGCGAAAGCCAGATGGGGCGGTACAAATTTTCGAGCTGGACGCTGCACATGGCCAGCATCATCATCTTCAGCACGCTCTGGGGAATTGGATTCAAGGAGTGGAAAGGTGCCGGACGGCGTGCCGGCCAGCTGCTATCCTTAGCGCTGTTTCTCCTTATCGCATCTACCGTCATCGTGGGATATGGCAATTATCTAGGGCTGGCCAACACTCGACAGTAGGCATCCTCGTCGAATCCCGACAAACAGTCGCGCCGATCGGCCGCCTTCCCCGGTACCGGAGGGTGCTTATTCACGAACTCGAACCCGGTATTTCTTCGGTATTTGTTTCTCGGGCCTAAGCCGGGATAAGGTGCGTGCACTCGCTTTTTATCTTTCCTACTGCAATTTGCGATTTGATATTCTTCTCCACCAACTACAACCACCGGAGGTGTGCCGGCGTGCGGCCGTGATGGCAAATCCTGTCATGTTCTGTTTTCTCCCTTGGTCCCCGGTTCGTGTTGATCGACGCCGGGGCGGTGGTTGCGCCAACCCGGCAGCCTGGGGCCTGGCGCTTATGTTGTTAGCGGCTTGCGGCCGTTATGTGCACGCCGATAACGGCAATGCATTCCTGCTCGAGCGCGATGGCAGCACCCTTGTACTCGAGCCTTACGCCCCTAATATTGTTCGTCTAAGTTTGAGTCTGATCAAAGAGCGGGCGCTCGCTGCGCCCGGCTATGGTTTTGTGGCAAAGCCGACGCCCGCAGGCTGGACGCACCGGCAGAATGAACAGGGTGATATCTACGCGTCCTCTAGGCTGATGGTGACCGTCGCCCGGAACCGTCCCGGCAAGCCAATGGCCACCATGGTTGACATCGCCCGCTATTTCAGCGGTTCTGCTCCTCAGACCGACATCCTGTTCCAGACTGCAGCAGGCCGGACCCTGCTGCACATGACCGGCTGGGCCATGTCGGTTCCCAACCATAAGGACGGGAACGCCCAACTAATCGATGACAAGCGGCCGCAAGACGCGCCGTTTTATCAGGTGTCCGCGAATTTTTCTTCGCCCGACGACGAGCACTACTACGGCCTGGGTCAGAATCAAGAAGGTTTTCTTGATCATCGCGGACATCGCGTCGAATGCTGGCACAATTACACGGCTACCGCCGCTCCCAGCGTTTGCGTGCCTTTCCTCTTGACCAATTACGGCTACGGAATGCTATGGGACAATCCCTCCAAAACCGTGGTCGAACCCGGTTTTAACGAAGCAACGCGCTGGACGTCCGAGGTCGGTGATCGCGTCTCCTTCTTTGTGATCGCAGGCGAGAATCCCGATCAGATTTATTCCGGATATCGGCTGCTGACCGGCCCCACGCCGCTGCTGCCCAAAGCGGCTTACGGCTACATTCAATCAAAGCAGCGTTATGGCTCGCAGGACGAATTGCTGGCCGTTGCCAGGGGCTATCGGGAGCGCCACGTTCCGGCTGATGTGCTGGTGGTTGACTGGTTTTACTACACCAAGATGGGCGAGATGGATTTTGTTCCTGAGAAATGGCCGGATCCTGCCGGCATGAACCGGCAGCTCCACGACATGGGTTTTCAGACGATGATCAGCGTGTGGCCGAGATTTACCAGGGGCTCGCGCTATTACGAGTTGCTGCTGAACAAGGGCTGGTTTGAGCATCTTGCCGATGGCACTCCCACCGACGGTCTTCCCTACGACCGGGCGGGCTCCGACATCGATACCACCAACCCCGAAGCCGCGCGCTGGTACTGGGGCGCGATCCGGGACAACATCATCAGCAAAGGGTTTGATTCCGTCTGGGCGGATGAAACCGAGCCCGATCTGCCGCCGAACGGCAGCTATTTCTTTATCGGTCCGGGAACGCGTTATTTCAACGTCTATCCCCTGTTTCACACCGCCGCCATTTATGATGGGTTTCGCCGGGATGTGAATCATCGGGCGCTGATTCTATCTCGCGACGCGTATCTGGGAGCACAGCGGAACGGAACCGTATTCTGGTCTTCTGACATTTACCCCACCTGGGATACTCTTAAACGTCAGATTCCCACCGGTCTAAACTTCACCGCTTCCGGCCTTGCGTACTGGACAAATGACATTGGGGGCTGGCAATATTTGCCGCCCGTGCACCGCCCGTTGCATTCCCCGCTGCTCGATGCTTCGGATGCGCGCGAGAACGTGGGCGGATACGATGATTATCCTGAGCTCTACACCCGCTGGTTCGAATATGCCTGCTTTCTCCCCATCTTCCGAGCTCATGGCAGCCGCCTTTATAACGAAGTTTGGTCTTACGGCAGACAGGCCGAACCAATTCTCGAGAAATACCTGAAGCTTCGTTACCAGCTTCTGCCCTACATCTATTCCCTAGCTTACGACACCTACCTGACTGGGTCCCCCTACATGCGTGCCTTATTCCTTGATTTTCCAAACGATGCGAGAGTTCGAGAAATCGGTGACGAATATATGTTTGGTCCGGCTTTTCTGGTGGCTCCGGTGACAGAACAGGGCGCCACCAGCCGCGCCGTCTACCTTCCGTCGGGTGCCGACTGGTACAACTACTGGACGAATGAACGCGTTCACGGCGGGCTGGTGGTTCACGTGGATGCGCCGATCGACAGAATTCCACTCTTCCTTCGCGCGGGGTCAATTGTGCCCCTGGGAGAGCCCGTTGAGAGTACTAGCACATCGCAGAAGATTTCCGCGCTCCGGATTTATACCGGCGCGGACGCCAGGTTTACTCTTTATCAGGATGACGGTACGACATACATATATGAGAAAGGGGAGGGCCAGCCAACCTATTTCAAGTGGGATGATAAGGGGCGGCACTTAACGCACAACGCTCCCGGCCGGAGCGCGCTCGCCCCTGCCGTCAACGAGCAGAAGTGTTATCAGCTTTCTACTGGCGTGTGTGAATTCCGAGCATTTTGAACCCGGGCAGGTGCTTAAACCTCCTAGCGGGTTCTTTGGGCTCAGGCGGATAAGAAATTCGGGTTCTTCTACCTTGGGGATTCTGCCAGGGTCAAATTAAATTTATTCCCCATTTCTTTGAGGTGTTCAGGCGGGCTTTAAGCTGATCTGCAACTTACGATAGACGTGGGTGCTGCCGTTTGTCTTCAGGAGGGCCCAAGACTGGCGGTGGCATCGGCCACCAGCTGTCTTGCCCGACTCAGCTGCATGATTGGGTCCCCGGATGGCAGAAACTCCATTGCCGCCACGTGGCGATATTTCAGCTCCGCCAGCTTGCGAAAGATGTTGCCGTAATTAATCTCACCAGTTCCGGGTTCGTGCCTTCCGGGAACGTCGGCTATGTGGACTAGACCTACGTACTGTAAGTTCTGCTCCAATTTCTCGATGAGATTACCCTCCGCGATCTGCTCATGAAAAAAATCGTAGAGGAACTGTACTTGCTGGTGGCCGACAGCTTTAACGATTTCAAAGCCGCGGGCCACAGAAGTCAAAAAGTACTTCGGATTCTCTTCCGGGTCGATATTCTCGAGCAGCAGACGAACTGGCTGACCATCAATCTTTTTGCCCTCTACCAACGCCGCCGCGGCTCGCAGCCCGGCGACGCAGCTCTCCTGTTGAGCCTCGGCGGACATACCGGCAGTCTTATTTCCCGAAAGGAGAATAATCGCGGGGCACGAGATCCTTTCCATGACGGGAAGCGTTTGCCGCAACTCGGCGAGTAGCGCCTCTCGCTCAGACGGATTCGTCAGCCCATGCTTCAATCCTGCCGTGCAGTCAAAAGACATGCCCAGCTGCATGCGCTTGGCATTGGCGCGTTCGAAATCCTTTTCCCCCCAATGTTCGTACTCGCCGACTAGTTCCACGTTGCGGTAGCCTGCCGC
>JAFAWX010000193.1 GCA_019241535.1 Acidobacteriota bacterium
CGGGGTTCCTCCCGAAAAGAGTAGCTTTTGCCAGCTTCTCTTGGCAGGAACTCGTAATGTTAACTTCTCAGAGCACAGCAGCCGGTGAATCGCTATCGAGCGTTCAATGCCTCGTTTACAATGTGGAGTCCTGAGTAAGCTCGCTGCTGGTGGAGTTCTCTGCCTGTGATGGTTGTGCCGCTTCGAGTCCTGGCGACCTTTCTCGCCCAGCGCGGGTTCTCGCTCTATATCCGCCAACATTTTCTCGATACCACCTTCAAAGGTCTTTATCAGGCAAATGCCTTTGACCTGGCCCTCCTGATCCCCTACTTCACGGTCCTCACCCTGCTTGCGACCTACGGCATCCATCGTTACCGGCTCGTGTACCTCTACTACCGAAAACAGAAAAACCGTACCGGAGAGGCGCCGGAAAAATTTGTGGAACTGCCGCCGATAACCGTGCAGCTGCCGATTTTCAACGAAAAATACGTTGTTGAGCGTCTGCTTGAGTCGGTCTGCCGGCTTGACTATCCTCGCGAGAAACTCGAGATCCAGGTGCTTGACGATTCCAGGGATGAAACCGTGACCGTCGCCCGCAGTCTCGTGGATCATTATGCCGCCGAGGGATACCCGATCCGCTACTTCCATCGCACGGATCGCGCCGGATTTAAAGCCGGTGCGCTGCAGGAAGGCCTGAAGTTCGCAAATGGCGAGTTTATCGCCATCTTCGACGCCGACTTCGTCCCACCAGCCGATTTTCTCCTTCGCACCATCGATCACTTCACCAATCCCCGGGTCGGGATGGTGCAAACGCGCTGGACCCATATCAATCGCAATTATTCACTGCTTACCGAGGTGGAAGCCATTCTGCTCGACGGGCATTTCGTTCTTGAGCACGCAGGTCGCGCCCGCAATGACGTATTTTTCAATTTCAACGGTACTGCCGGCGTATGGCGGAGGAAGACGATCGAGGACGCGGGCGGTTGGCAGCACGACACCCTGACCGAAGATACCGACCTTTCATATCGCGCCCAGCTGCGCGGTTGGAAGTTCATCTACCGCCAGGATGTCGAATGCCCGGCGGAACTCCCTATTGAGATGAGTGCCTTCAAAACCCAGCAGGCCCGCTGGGCCAAGGGCCTCATTCAAACAGGAAAGAAGATTCTGCCGCGGGTGCTCAAAAGCGATCAGCCGTTCCGCGTGAAGCTCGAAGCCTGGTACCACCTGAGCGCCAATGTCAGCTATCCACTGATGGTCATCCTCTCGGTATTGCTGCTGCCTGCCATGGTCATTCGGTTCTACCAGGGCTGGTTTCAGATGCTCTATATCGATATTCCCCTGTTTCTTGCATCTACGTTTTCCATCTCCAGTTTCTACCTGGTTTCCCAGAAAGAGCTGTTTCCGCGCACCTGGCCGCGGGCCATTCTCTACATTCCTTTTCTGATGGCGCTCGGCATAGGCTTGACCCTGACCAATACTCTCGCTGTGCTCGAGGCACTTCTCGGCAGGCAGACCCCCTTCGCGCGCACGCCCAAATACCGTGTGGAAAAGAAAAACGATGTCATCCGGGCCAGCAGGTATCGCAAGCGTCTCGGCTGGGTACCCTGGGTCGAACTGCTCATCGGCAGCTACTTCGCCCTGACTGTCTATTACGCCTTTGAAAACGAGAACTACCTCACCGTTCCCTTCCTCTTTCTTTTTGTGCTGGGCTACTGGTCGACCGGGCTTATGTCGCTCGTCGAAGGCCGCTTCCCCGGATTGTCACTGCGCTCAAGCGCGGGCCACTCCAAGCCTTTTCCCGTCCGCGTCTGAAACGCCACGGTTCAGCTGAGGCCTGCTGGGCGGCGTGAGCGGCTTTCTTTCCTTTGGAGCGGAGCCGAGTTGAGTTAGAATGCGTGTCACTCTTTCACGCCTTGGGAACGGAGGCTGCGATGCATTGTCGCAATGTTGGACTCTGTCTGCTTATTTCGGCCGCGCTGGTTTCGCTCCTCGGTTGTAATGCTCACAGCGGAGAGACCTACATTTTCATATCGACCAATATCAAGATTCCCTATTGGCAAAGCGCCGCGGCTGGGTTCAAGAACGCAGCGCAGCAAATCGAAGTTGCCTATTCATTTATCGGGCCGGATACTTACGACGCCAAGGCCGAGCTCGAAGCCCTTGACAACGCGGCCCTGAAAAAACCGACGGGCATTTTGATTTCGGTTGCCGATCCTAGCGTGCTCTCCGATGCCATTAACCGCACCATTGCCCAGGGCATTCCCGTTATCACTGTCGACTCAGACGCACCTGAGAGTAAGCGTCTCTTCTTCATCGGAACCAATAACTATCAAGCCGGCCTCTCGGGCGGCAGGCGCCTGGGGCAAGAGCTCAAAGGCAAGGGGAACGTTGTTGTCTATACCATGCCTTCGCAGACCAACCTCAACGAGCGCCTTCGCGGGTACCACGACGCCATTGAGACCATGGGAGGCATTAAGCTTGCTCACATCATCGATATAAAGGGCGACCCCCGCATCGCCTTCGACACCACCACGCAGTTTCTGGCCAATGACAAAAAGGAGCATATTGACGGCTTCGTCTGCCTGGAGGCGCTCTCAGGGAATGAGGTCGCCACCGTCCTCGACAATAACGGGGTCAAGGGAAAGACGATTATGGCCATGGATGCCGATCCGGGGACGCTGCAGTGGATTCAAAAGGGTGTAATCGCAGCTACGGTTTCGCAGAAACCCTACACCATGGGCTTTATGGGGCTGAAAATGCTTGACGATATTCACCACGAGAATTTCAAGACCTATGAGGCCGACTGGGCGCACGACAGCTTTGCACCGGTGCCGGCGTTTGTGGATACGGGATCGGCGGTGGTCGACAAGACAAACGTTGATGCATTTTTGACCGCCAGTAAATCGATCACGGGAAAATAGAGAATGAAACGCTCGCTTGCAGGCATGGCGCTGCCGCTCATTCTCGCCATATTTTCAAGCGCCCTCGAACGCCAGGCAAGTTCCGACTACCATGCCCGTCGCGAGAAGCTGGCTCAAAAGCTCGAAGGCGGAGTGGCTCTCGTCTTTGCTCCCCCGGAATCGGAAGGACCGAACGACCTTTATGGCTATCGCCCTGACGATAACTTTTACTACCTGACAGGATGGCCCGAGCCGGGAGCGGCGCTGCTGGTTGTCTCTGCTGCAGAGGCGAAGGAGGATCGACCGCGACGGCCATACTCGGAGATCCTGTTTCTGCCCGCCCGTAATTATTCCGAGGAAAAATGGACCGGGCGGAAACTCGGACCGGATGACCCTAAAGCCAATGAGGTGACCGGCGTCGATCGCGTCGCGGCGCTCGACGACATGCGTACGGAACTCGTCAAATTGCTTCCCACCCGCGGCCCAGCGGTCTATTCCGACATCCCCGAAGGCGATGAACCCTCGAATTCCACCCAGCCGCTCAGCTGGCTGAAAAACGCAAACGCCTTCCCGGTAGGCACTTCCTATAGAGATATCCGCCCGGTCGTGTCCGGGTTGCGCACCATAAAAGATGCCGGCGAAATCGAGCTGATCCGGAAAGCTTCCATGGCGTCGGTCGCAGCCCAACTGTCAGCCATCCGCACCATAAAGCCTGGCATCGGCGAGCGTGAGATTGCCGCCCTGCTTGAATATGAATGGGGCAAGCGTGGCTGCGAGCGCCCGGCCTATGCCCCTATCGTTGGATCGGGGATCAATTCCACGGTCCTGCACTACTCTCAAGATTCGGGCACCTTTCAATCAGGTGATGTGGTAGTTATGGACGCCGCCGGCGAGTACTCGCTCTATGCCTCCGATATCACGCGTACCATGCCGGTGAACGGGAAATTTACGCCGCGGCAGCGTGAGATCTATGACATTGTGCTCGGGGCGCAGAAGGCTGCAATAGCGGCTTTCCAGTCGGGCAAGTCACACCTGCACATGAAGCAGTCGGACTCGCTCTCCGAAGTGGCTTTCCATTACATCGACACCCACGGCAAAGACTCGCATGGAGGGTCTTTAGGCAGGTATTTTATCCATGGGCTGGGTCACTATGTGGGACTGAATGTTCATGACCCCGGCGATTACTCGCTCGCGCTTGTGCCCGGAATGGTGTTCACGATTGAGCCAGGAATCTATATTCCGGACGAAAAACTCGGGGTGAGGATCGAAGACATGTTCTATGTCGACAAAGAGGGGAAGCTCCTCCGCCTTACTGATTCGCTGCCCCAATCGGCCGACGAGATTGAGAGCTTGATGGGGCACAGATAGCAATCTTTTGGCGGTGAAGAACAGCTATCCACGCCGTTGCCAAGATCTAACAGTTACAACAGATCGCTGTCTACCATTGTGAGATTTCGCACCTGCCGGTCACAAGGGGATAACCCAAATTTTTAGTCGTGAACTTCCACCGGATATCTGATGCTCAATCCAGAAGCGTAATTCCCCCAGAATTACGGGATGGACTAGGATGTCATGCTCATGTGCGCGAAAGCCATTCGACGACACGTGGATTCGGCGATGCTTTCGTAGGCTCGCTCAACACGTTCGCGTCGACCAGATATTTCACAGCGTATCGGTCGACTCGAAGTCGATCGGCACGTAAAAGTCTTGTGTGGGCAGCCGAGTAGCCAGTCAATAGCGCCCTGGTTCGGCGCCGCAGCACG
>JAFAWX010000168.1 GCA_019241535.1 Acidobacteriota bacterium
GGGATGGACCGAATACGCGGTTTCGATGCTCCTATTCAGCCTGGTATCGATGATTGTGCTCTACGGGCTCGAACGCCTGCAAGGTTATCTCCCATTCAATCCGCAGAAACTCGGGGCGGTAAACCCTGCTACGCTGGCCTTCAATACGGCCGCCTCTTTTAGTACCAACACTAACTGGCAGAACTATTCCGGCGAGAGCACCATGAGCTATCTAACCCAGATGGCTGGCCTGGCGTATCACAACTTCATGTCGGCCGCCGTCGGAATCGTGCTGGCGATTGCTTTCATACGCGGCATCGCGCGCCGGCAAATGCAGACGCTTGGAAATTTTTGGGTAGATTTGGTTCGCTGCAATCTCTGGGTACTCTTGCCGTTTTGCATTCTGGGAGCCCTGATTCTCGTGTCCCAGGGCGTAGTGCAGAATCTAAGGCCATACGACCGTGCAAAGCTGATTGAACCGATGCAGGTTCAAAAAACCGGCCCCGACGGGAAGCCGGTGGTGGACGCGCAGGGTAAGCCGGTTATGGAGACTGTGACAACGCAGACGATTGCGCAGGGACCAGTCGCCTCTCAGGAAATTATTAAGGAGCTCGGCACAAACGGCGGAGGATTTTTTAACGCCAACAGCGCGCACCCGTTCGAAAATCCGACGCCGTTGACGAATTTTCTGGAGCTGGTTTCAATTTTCGCGATTGGCAGTGGGCTTACCTACACCCTTGGACGAATGACCGGTTCCCAGCGCCACGGCTGGGCGGTTTGGGCCGCCATGGCAATCCTGTTCCTGGTCGGTGTTACGTTTGCCTACTGGGCGGAAGCTCGCGGCAATCCGCTGCTCGGGGGAACCGACCAGCGGGCGACCGCAATGCAAGCGGGCGGAAACATGGAAGGCAAGGAGGTGCGCTTCGGCATTACTAACTCCGCCCTCTGGGCCGCGGTGACCACCGACGCCAGCTGCGGCGCGATCAACGGATGGCATGACTCATTCACACCCTTGGGAGGGTTGATTCCGCTTGCAAACATTATGTTGAGTGAAGTCGTATTCGGCGGAGTGGGTGCGGGTATGTACGGCATATTGATCTACATTGTGCTCTCGGTATTTATTGCCGGGCTGATGGTTGGCCGCACTCCCGAATATCTGGGCAAAAAGATCGAGGCTTATGACGTCAAGATGGCCATGCTGGTAACGCTCATCTTTCCTACGGTGATACTTGTCTTTGCCGCCATCTCGACCGTCTTTACCTTCGGTAGTGCGAGCATTTTGAATCCTGGCCCGCACGGACTTAGTGAGATTCTTTATTCCTTTGTTTCGCAGGCGGGCAACAACGGATCCGCCTTTGCGGGATTGACAACCAACACGCTTTGGTACAACACCAGCGGTGCGTTCACCATGCTCGTGGGACGCTTTCTGATGATCATTCCTATGTTGGCCATCGCCGGCAACCTGGCGCAAAAAAAGTATGTTCCGCCCTCTCTGGGCACTTTTCCCGTCACGACGCCGTTGTTCACCGTGCTTCTGATCGGAGTGATCCTGATCGTAGGTGCACTCACATTTTTCCCCGCATTAAGCCTCGGCCCGCTCCTGGAGCATCTGCTCATGGCCGCCGGCAAGACCTTTTGAGGACCTCGAATGGCAACGACAGCGCAGATCCAAACTCCACCGCAGGCGCCCCGGATACGCCTTGGACAATCACCTGCGAGACGCGGAAAGAAAGCAATCTGGGAATGGCAGATCGTCCGTCGGGCGGTGTTCGACGCGTTCCTGAAGTTGAACCCGCGGAAGATGATGGGCAACCCGGTGATGTTTGTGGTGGAGATCGGCAGCGTGATAACCACGGTTCTGCTCTTCAAAGGAGGAGCGGCATTCAAGTTCAACCTGCAAATCACACTCTGGCTCTGGTTCACAGTTCTCTTCGCAAATTTCGCGGAAGCCATGGCCGAAGGCCGCGGGAAAGCGCAAGCCGACACCCTTCGCCGTGCCCGTTCAGAAACCGTTGCCAATCGCTTGCTCGGCAGTAATGGAGCGGTTGAGAAAATTCCCAGTTCGAAGCTCCGGGCGGGTGATCTGGTTGTGGTTTCCGCGGGGGAGTTTATTCCTTCGGACGGTGAAATCATTGAAGGTGTCGCCTCGGTAGATGAATCGGCCATCACCGGGGAATCGGCGCCCGTGATCCGCGAGGCAGGAGGTGATCGGTCCGCCGTAACCGGTGGAACCCGCGTTCTCTCCGACCGCATCACCCTAAAGATCACATCGAATCCGGGAGAAACCTTTCTCGATCGTATGATTGCTCTGGTAGAAGGCGCCGAGCGGCAGAAAACACCGAATGAGATTGCCTTGAACATTCTTCTGGCCGGTCTGACTATTATTTTCCTGCTCGCCGTGGTGACGCTTCAGCCTTTCGCAATTTATTCGGGTTCGCCGCAAACAGTGTTCGTTCTGGTATCTCTTCTTGTCTGCTTAATTCCCACCACGATAGGCGGCTTGCTTTCGGCCATCGGCATTGCCGGTATGGACCGACTGGTACAGCACAATGTACTCGCGATGTCCGGCCGCGCGGTCGAGGCTGCGGGAGACGTTAACACGCTGTTGCTGGACAAAACCGGCACCATTACGTTGGGCAACCGGCAAGCCGCACGACTTATTCCCGCCCCGGCGGTTACAGAGCAGGAGCTTGCGGACGCAGCTCAACTGTCCTCACTTGCCGATGAGACGCCTGAAGGACGATCGATCGTCGTATTGGCAAAAGAGAGATACGGGTTGAGAGGCCGACAGTTGGGCTCGCAGGAATCGCATTTTATTCCGTTCAGCGCGCAAACTCGCATGTCTGGCGTTGATCTGAATGGCTTCGAGATCCGGAAAGGGGCGGTTGACGCGGTCGCGAGCTACCTGCTGCAGAACCGATGCTCGATGCCAACTGAGGTGAGGACAACGGTCGAGGAAATTGCGCGCTCAGGGGGCACACCTCTGGTGGTTGCTGAGAAAAGCCGTGGAGCACTCGGCGTTATCGAACTCAAAGACATTGTCAAAGGCGGAATCAAAGAGCGTTTCGATCATCTTCGCGCAATGGGAATCAAGACGGTAATGATTACCGGCGATAATCCTCTGACTGCGGCGGCTATTGCGAGAGAAGCCGGAGTGGACGATTTCCTGGCACAGGCCACGCCCAAGGACAAGATGGACCTGATTAAACGCGAGCAAGGCGAGGGCAAGCTTGTGGCGATGACCGGCGACGGCACCAATGATGCACCTGCTCTGGCGCAGGCCGATGTCGGCGTGGCTATGAACACAGGTACACAGGCCGCCAAAGAAGCCGGTAATATGGTCGACCTGGATTCCAATCCCACCAAGTTGATTGAAATCGTTGAAATTGGCAAGCAGTTGTTGATGACACGGGGTGCACTGACAACCTTCTCCATTGCCAACGACGTGGCGAAATATTTTGCCATCATACCGGCCATGTTTGCCGGCACATTTCCGGTTCTGAACGCATTGAACGTTATGCGCCTGCAAACTCCACAATCGGCGATTCTTTCCGCCGTCATTTTTAATGCACTGATTATCGTGGCGTTGATTCCGCTGGCGCTGCGGGGCGTTAAATACCGCCCGGTGGGGGCTGCGGTTCTCTTGCGCAACAATCTCTGGATTTATGGAGTAGGCGGAGTCATCATTCCCTTTATCGGTATCAAGCTCATCGACATGGTGATAACTCGTATTGGGCTCGCGTAGGTGAGGCTCACATGAAAAAAAATTTTCTGATCTCTATCTGGATGACCCTGACGACGACGGTGTTGTTCGGGCTCGTCTACCCTCTGTTGGTAACTGGAGTGGCACAGCTGCTGTTCCCGCGAAAGGCGAATGGACAGCTGATCGAGAAGGACGGCACCGTAGTGGGTTCCTCGATAATCGGTCAAGGATTTTTCACTGCGGGATACTTCCATTCACGGCCGTCGGCTGCCGGCAACGGCTGGGACGCCGCCAATTCCGGCGGATCGAATCTTGCACCAAGCAACCAGAAACTGATCGATAGAGTGAAGGGCGACGTTGCGACTGCGCAGGCTGATAGTCCTGGAACGCCTGTGCCCATCGATCTGGTCACCACGTCAGCATCGGGCTTTGATCCTCACATCACGCCGGCGGCGGCTGAATTCCAGTTGTCGCGGGTGGCAAAGACGCGGGGAACAAGCGTCGAGCAATTGCGCGCGCTAGTTACGAAACATACGGAAGGCAGACAGCTGGGCTTTCTCGGGGAGGAGAGAGTTAATGTCCTAGAGCTCAACCTCGCTCTTGATCAACAGTTTCCCATGAACAAGCAGGCCAGAGCTCAACTGGAACCGGGACGCTGATATGCCGCGCCATGATCTCCAGGTATTACTTCTTGATTTCGCGCGGGTTTTCGCGAGCTTGATTGGAGCCTTCCGACCGCATCCAGCTAGCCTTCTGCGCCAGCCAGCTTTAGCTTAACGCAAGCACCCGTTTGCGATATCACGGAGACGGAGTTGCCATCGGGTCGGCATATATCTTCGGCGCTATTTTTTCACCGCACGCCTGGTAGCCGGTGGACAGTGTCGCAGTCGCGGCCGCTTTGTGATGTTGGAGGAGCTTGTCGGCCGGGCACCTTGGGAAGCTTTGTTGGGTTCTTATCTTTATTCTAACCACCGCTCCGAGCTGCTAAGGGGAAATAAAAGAACACTTGACATGAATCTCTGCCACTCGCTAATTCAGACTTGGAAAGTGCATCTTCATCCCGGAGTCAGGCTTCAACGTCTCACAGGGTTGCTTCTGGTAAGCTTGGCCGTTGCCCAGTCTGTGCGCTGCCAAGCGCAGGCTCGCGATTCGCGTTCAGCTCAAAACCAGAATGACAGTGCAGATCGCATTCAGCAAAAACAGCGGCTGGCCTCTGCTGCTGCGGCCGGAACAGTCCTGGGTCCAACGGGCAGCGCCGATGCCACTTCGGCGAATGCGGCTTTGCGGGCTGACATCGAACAACGGTTTGCCATACTGAATGCCCGCATTGACCGATTGGAAAAGGAATTGAGGGCTGCACGGGAAGCTAGCGGATCCGTACCCGCGACACCGTCCCATTCAACCGAGACTTCATCCCCGCAATCGACTGCTGTGGCGGCACCGCAAGAGTCCGGCGCCTCAAAAGACGCACCGTCTGCCGGGCCCGCTCCCATTGAGGCAAGCGAGCCTTTTGCCTATACCGACTGGACATGGCTGAACGGTACTCCGCGAAACAAGGACGTAGTGTGGGATTCCAAATTTTTCACTCCGGAGATCCGCGTGGACGCACATTACGTTGCCGATTTCAATCATCCCCGTGACGATTCGATCGGCGGGTCGACCGAGATCTTTCGATCGAACGAGGTTCAGTTGGAGCAAATCAGCTTTGGCGGCAACTTCCACTGGCAGAACGTTAATGCCCGGATATTAACCATGAACGGGATGTTCGGCGTTACAACACCGCGCAACGATGCCAGCAACGGGCGGGGGCAATGGGACCTACGTGGCGCATACAAGTATGTTTCCGAGGCTAATGCCGGTTATCACTTCGACGTAAATCACGGGTTGAACTTTGACGCTGGCATCTTTGTTTCGTACATCGGCCTTTTCAGCTATTACAACTTTGACAATTGGGCTTATCAGCCCTCCTACGTTTCGTCCAATACCCCGTGGTTCTTCAATGGAGTTCGTATTCAGTGGTTCCCCACCAACAAGCTGAAAATCGAGCCGTGGATTATTAACGGATGGCAATCCTACGGCAGATTCGGCAGTAAGCCCGGTCTAGGCGGTCAAATCCTATATCGTCCAAAGCCCTGGCTTTCTCTGGTGTTTAACAACTACGGCATGGGGGAAGATACGCTCGGCAATGGCAACGGCCAATTCGGCCGCACACGCATACACACCGATGACAGCATAGAGGTCAAGTACTACGATCATCCGGAAAGGACACTTGACAAGATGGCCTTTTCTCTAACCGGTGACCTCGGGTGCGAATATGGAGGCAGTGGAACGTTCGTGAGTGCACAGGGTCGCACAATCTATAACAACGTGAATTGCCACCATAACACCGCGACCAGTAGTAAACAGACCTTTGCCGGCTGGATGCTCTATAACCGGTGGTGGTTCAAGAAGGACGTTTATGCCATAACGCTCGGGGGCGGCGCAATGGACAACCCCGGCCGTTACCTAACACTGCTGCCGCCTGTGAACGGAGCCGACGCGATCACCGGTTCACCCTATTTTACGGAGAACCCGGGGGATCCGTTCAAAGCTTGGGATGGCTCACTCACCTTCGATTGGATGCCTAAGGAGTACATTACTTTCCGTACAGAGTACGGGTACCGCCATGCGAATGTGCCGTATTGGTCCGGTCGTGGGGGCATAACACCAGGCGATAATATGTCTACAGGAACGATTCCCAATCCCGCGGCCGCCTCCGTCGTGGGTAACACCACATTCGTGCCCGGCCCGGTGCTGTCGCCGACGCCTGGGTTCACCTGTGTGGCAGGAAGCGCAGGTTTCTGTCCCGACCTGCGCAAAGATGAACCGAGCGCACGGTTCGCAGTTCTGGTAAAGTTCTGAGCTCCTCTCCTTAGCTGTCCGGCCGCGTCCGCCGAGGTCGACTCGATTATCGATGCTGCAGGGTCTCCGGTTCAGTAAATCGCTCGGCGTGCTTACGCCTGCCAGGCCCAGCTCCCGAGCAAAGCAACATCCCGCAACTACTCGCGAGTTGCCCGACCCACCCCTACAGCCGGAATGAATATTCCCTACAGGGTCACCCGGATCGCGTGCAATTTTGGTTTTCGCTACGCTTTCTAAAGCTGATTGATCAGATTGAAGATCTTTAGCATCTCTAAAGGGTATCCCGAGCTAAGGTGGACCACTTGTAATGTTCGTGCATACAGATGTCCACAGCACCTCGCTTACTCGCGCTCTTGAACAGAGCTAAATACCTGGGCTGAACAATTAACCTTCTGACAATTCTATAAAGCAAACCAGCAAAACTGAACCAGCAAAAACTAAAGATTGGAGCATTGATCATGGCGAATACAACAACCAACGTATCGCGCACTACTAGTGCTACGATTGCCGGCTTCTTCAGAGATGAAAGCAAAGCTGAGCGTGCTATTGACGAGCTCAGAGCGACAGGCTTTTCAGACAGGGAGATCGGCGTTGCAACGCCCCACGAGGAAGGGACGGTCGGTAACTTTTGGGATAAGTTGACGAATCGTTTTGGTAAGCACGAGCACACGGAAGAGGCTAGTGAGTTTCAAGACTCGCTTCGCGAATCCGGAGTTCCGGAGCAGCAGGCCAGTTATTTCAATTCGCTGCTGGGAAGCGGCGGAGTCCTCGTCACGGTTCATGCCGGTCCGGAGCGTGCAACACAAGCACTTTCGGTTTTGCAGAGAAATGGCGCAGACGTGGGCGCTACATCGGCGGAGTGGCAGGGCGCGGGAACCAGCCGTCAGCAGCCGACAAGCGAGCGCATCCAGTTGCTCGGCGAGATTCTGCGCGTCCACAAAGAGCGCGTTTCGACCGGTACGGTACGGCTGAGAAAAGAAGTCGTTACCGAGCACCAAAACATCGAGGTGCCAACAACCCGCGAGGAACTCGTGGTGGAACGGATTCCTGGTCACGATCGAGAAGCTTCTGGCAGCCAACTAGGAGCAGGCGAAAAGGAAATTCGAGTTCCACTCAGTGAAGAACGCGTCCGGGTCGAGAAGAAGCCAGTGATAAAGGAAGAGGTTCAAGTCGGGAAGCGGCAAGTGCAAGAGACCAAGCGGGTCAGCGACCAGGTGCGGCATGAGGAGCTGCGAACCGAAACTGAAGGGAATGTGAAAAAGGAAAACCTGGACGATAAGGAAAGCATGGACAAAGTGCCAGAAAAAACGCGACGGACTGCATAACCAAGGTCTGGAGCAAACATTGGAGATCATATGCATTTACTGTGGTGGATCATCGTTGGGTTAATCGCAGGGTGGGCTACGGGTAAGATCATGCGTGGCTCCGGATATGGAGCGCTGGTGGATATCATCGTCGGTATCGCCGGCGGCATCGTGGGCGGCTGGATCATGCGCGCTATTGGTTTTCGGGGCCAGGGCGGCACGCTCTACACGGTCCTGGTCGCGATTGGCGGCGCCGTCCTCCTTACCTGGCTTTACCGGTTGATCATCGGGCCGCGAGGCACGAGCAGAGGAGCTGGCTTGCCAGGCGAAGAAGCTCAGGGCCGGAGCAACTTGCGAAAAGTGGCATAAACGTCTGATTTTGCCGCAAATGGGGCTCCTCGCGCAGTGGAGTTGGAGGCAAGGATGAGGTGTATCCTTGCCTCTTGCCGCGTTGCTTACGCGGACATTCTTTGTCGCCTGCAAACCTCCAAAGAGCGAGACTCA
>JAFAWX010000024.1 GCA_019241535.1 Acidobacteriota bacterium
AGTGTGTGCCTCCAGCCCATGTTCTTACGGCTTACCACGAACAGAGCAACCGCGGAGGCAAAGACAGCAGCGAGCAGCGAGAGCAGAACCGTTGGCCAGTGATAACGGACAGCAACCGGCAGGCTGAAGGCCAGCATGCCGATGTAGTGCATCGACCATATTCCCGTTCCCATGGCCGTAGCTCCTCCCACCAGCCAGGCCAGGCGGGCCCGCCCTCGAGCAGCGGTAGTGCGTGCACCGAGATCTAGGGCGCTGTAGGCTGCACAGATGGCGATCAGAACCGAAAGCACAACCAGACGGTAATCATAGGTGCTTAGCAGCCGTGCCTGCATGTCTGTCATGGCCGCTTCCCTGAACGCATCCCCTGAATTGGAATTTTCCGGCAAGAACATTATGCGCGAGCGGGCTTATGTTCGTTGTTTATCCCATCGGTACGGCCGATTGGCGCCTCGCGGGCTGCGATGCAGCCACAATAATTGCGCTCAGCCATCCCTTGTATAGACGAGAATAGCATCGCTGCCCGGTCGCCAATCCAGCCAAAGCGGCCCTAGTTCCCGGAGGGGGAAACCCCGGAGCCGTCAGGCAGATTGCCCGTAACGTCCGGGTTTTCGAAGTTCGCTTCACTTGTCAGGCGGGCACGATGATTGCCAGGCATTGCCCCCCGGATCTCAAAGCAGAGTAAACCGGCTGCCTTCGGGGCCCATATCAGAATTGGCGCGGCACGGTCGTCCAGCCGTACCACTCCTTCGGTAATTCACGTCCATGGGTAATGTCGTGCCATAGTGACTTTTACTTCAGCAAGCTTCCCGGCAGGAATGCGGGAGAAAATCAAAAAGGAAGGGTTTCGATGCTGCATTCAACCGACAACGACGGCAAGCCACAGTACGCACCACCATCAACCTTGAATTCCGCTGCGCCGATGAAGGGCGTTGCGTCGCCCATCGAGCAGGCTACCATTGGCCGCACGCTCATGATCAAGGGCGAACTTAGCGGCAATGAGTCCCTTTACATTGATGGGCGGGTGGAGGGCACGATCACGTTCAAAGACCACCGCGTGACTGTGGGCCGTAACGGTGTCGTCGCTGCCAATATCTCGGCCCGCGAGGTGGTAATCATGGGCAAGGTGGCGGGTAATGTCGAATGCAGCGATCGGGTTGATATCCGCAGTGAAGGCTCGCTCACCGGGGACGTCGTCAGCCAGCGAATCAGTGTCGAGGACGGCGCCATGCTCCGTGGCAGCGTGCAGTTAACCCCTTCAGATAAGAAGCAGGAAAAGAATTCCAGCCAGGAAACGCCCAAAGCAGCGGCGGCCGGTGCGGGAAGCAAGAGCTAACCCACCACTTGTTGACTGGTTCGAGCGCGCAGTACCTTAGCCGGTTACCGGGGCTCCTTCTCAAGCGATTGCTCCCGGTCCGGCTGCAGATCCAAAGCCGCCGAATTCATGCAATATCGCAGGCCTGTGGGGCGGGGACCATCGGGAAAGACGTGGCCGAGATGAGCATCGCAGTGGGAACAGCGTACTTCGGTGCGCTCCATACCGTGCGAGGCGTCGCTATGCTCCTCGAGCGCACTCTGGTCAAGAGGTTTGTAGAAGCTTGGCCAGCCCGTTCCTGAATCGAACTTCGTCGCTGAACTGAAGAGCGGCTGACCGCAACATACGCACCTGTAGACCCCCGGATCCTTGGTCTTCCAGTACTTACCGGTAAAAGCAGGCTCAGTTCCCCCGTTTCGTGCCACTTGAAACTGCTCAGGAGAGAGCTGGGATTGCCACTCGGCCGCAGATTTCTTGATCTTTGCCGCCATTTCCGTCCTCCTGCCGCGATTATTTCAAACTTGTCCGTCTCAGTCCAAGGTGCACCAGCAGCATTCGCCTCCCAGACGCTTGGCCTTTCTCAAGGAGATCCGCCTGACGCGGAACTCCCTCGTTGGCTTGGCCGATCGAACGCTCGAGACCACCTTCTCAGGGGAAAGTTCCGTAACGGCTTGCGGGAAAAGGCGATTTTGCGCCAAGTGCCTGAAACTAAACCCACGTTTGTGCCATCAAATACAAGTAGCGGGAGGAACGCAGGGCAAAGTGTGGGGCTCCCCCGCCGGGGCCAAATAAAATTTGACGCGGCAGGCTGGTGGTCCGCCCCCTGACCTGTTTACAGGCCATCTATGTTAGAATCTGATGGTTTGCGTCGGCGCCCAGCTCGCCACTCGACGTTCCCACCGTTATAAAAATGTGATCTTCGTCCGCCCATCGGACGACAAAGAGGACAACCCGTCTTGGCTCTAGACGACAAGTACGACGACATTAAGAAGCTGATCGATACCGGGAAAGAGAAGGGATACCTTACTTACGATCAGGTCAATGACCTCATCCCGCACGATGTGCACTCTCCCGAAGACCTGGACGATCTGCTGACCACGATCGGTACGCAAGGCATTGACGTACTAGAGGGCCCCAAACTGCCTTCTACGGCTCTTGACCGTGAAGATGAAGAGCTCGGGGAAGATGTCGAACTCGACCTGACTCCCGGGGCCTTGGAAAAAACCAATGATCCCGTCCGCATGTATTTGCGAGAGATGGGAACCGTACCGCTGCTTACCCGCGAGGGCGAAGTTGAAATCGCCAAGCGCATTGAGCGCGGCCAGAACCGCGTCCTTAAGGCCCTGTCCCGCTCACCCATTGTAATCCGCGAGTTGCTCGCCATGGGCGAGGACCTCAAAAAGGGGGTGCGTTCGATTAAGGAGGTGGTCACCTTCGATGAGGAAGAGATCACCGACGAGATCCTGCAGAACCGCCTTAACGAATTCACGGGGAAGATAGACGAGCTGGCGAAGGCTTATAAGAAAGCCATGCAGGTGCAGGAGAAGTTCGCCGATGTCTCGCAAAAGAAAAACCCCAAAACCTACCGGCGCCTGCGCAATCAGCTTGCTAGAGCGGTGGTCAACGTCTCGGCGGCCGTGCGCCTTCTTGGATTCACCAACATCGAGCGCAAGCGCCTGATCGATCGGCTTAATAAAACCGTCGACAGCATGCGCTCGCTGGATCGTCAGATCCAGAGTCTCGAGAAGAAGGCCGATAGCACGCGCTCGGAGGAGCAGCGCAAAGAATATAAGCGTCAGGCCCGGGTGATCCATGGCGAGCTTGAGAAACTTGAACAGGAAGCCGGTGTCTCCTTCCCCGAGCTCAAGCGTACCCAGCGCGAGATCATCCAGGGCGACATGGATGCCGAGCAGGCGAAACGCGAACTGATCGAAGCCAACCTGCGACTGGTGGTATCCATCGCCAAAAAGTACACCAATCGCGGCCTGCAGTTTCTCGATCTCATTCAGGAGGGCAACATTGGCTTGATGAAGGCGGTCGACAAGTTCGAATACCGTCGCGGCTACAAGTTTTCAACTTATGCAACCTGGTGGATCCGGCAGGCGATCACTCGTGCCATTGCCGATCAGGCGCGTACCATCCGCATTCCGGTGCACATGATTGAAACCATCAACAAGCTGATTCGCACCTCGCGCCAGCTGGTGCAGGAACTGGGGCGGGAACCGACCTCGGAAGAGATCGCCAAGCGCATGGATATTCCAGTGGCCAAGGTGCGGAAAGTCTTGAAGATCGCGCAGGAACCGATTTCACTCGAGACCCCGATCGGTGAAGAGGAAGATTCGCATCTTGGCGACTTCATCGAAGACCGGGCGGTGGTCTCGCCCGCCGAAGCGGTGATCAACGTCAATCTCAAAGATCAGACCTCGCACGTGCTGCGTACACTGACGCCGCGGGAAGAGAAAGTTATTAAAATGCGTTTCGGTCTCGAGGACGGCAGTGAGCATACGCTTGAGGAGGTCGGCCAGTCTTTCGCTGTCACCCGCGAGCGTATCCGTCAAATTGAGGCGAAAGCCTTACGTAAGCTGCGTCATCCATCCCGTTCCCGCAAGCTGAGAGCTTTTCTCGACGGGGTCAGAGACTGATGCCTGTTTCTATACGCTAGCCATGCAAGTGGTCAAAACGGCGCCGAGCGCCGTTTGTTTTCTCTTTCATTTTTCCGGCCCGCGCGGCCCGCGCGACAACAGACCGGGCCGCGCCTTATACGGCTTCTGCCGGCGCAGCGCCAACTACGAATTCCACACTCTGCGGCCCTAAGCGGGGATGAACAGCCGTAAGGCGCAGAGTTCCCGCCTGTTGTTTTGCCCGAATCCAGATGGCACCGGTGCCGCCAATCAGGGAGAAGGGGTTGTCGCCAACAATTTCTCCTGGGCCTTCAAGTTGCAGCTTAATAGCATCGTTGGCAAATGGCCGGATGGCTCCGAACTCGTCGGTGACACGCATGACAACGCGAGTAGCGTCCGCCCCGTCGGCGACCAGGGCGGTGTCGTCGGCAAGCAGCATGAATTTTTGGTCGACACCTCGGCCTGAGTAATTCCTAGTGATGACCTGCTTGCCCTGGATGTAGCCCTCCAGGCGCAGGTCTCCCCAACGATGAAACAGTTCCTGGAGTTCGATGATGAATGGCGCATAGCGCAGGTTGGGAAACTGATGGCGGTCGGGATCGGCTTCGGCGATCAGTTCGCCGGCAATATACAACTTCAAGTGATCGCAATTTGACGAGACCACGGCCCTGGAGAAGCCGACCGACTCATCGCCGCGGGCCCAATGGAATGCGGGCTCGAGCACGACCTCTTCCTGCGGATCACATTGTGACCGGTAAAAGCCCGCCGCCGGTTTCGGCTCGCGAAAAATGTCCGTCACCCCGTGATAGCAGATGCGGTCGCCCGAGCCGAAATCTCCGTGGGTGTTGTAGTCGAATGCACACCACCCGATGCCGCCCGCATACTGCGGGTTTGACGCCAGTTGGTCGTGAATGCGCGCATGACGGAGAGTGTGTTCGGTCAGCCGCTCTACGTTATCAATGGTCTTGGTCGGATAGGTATGTCCCACAAACTCCGTATTCAGGTAACGCGGGTGATTGGGCGGCTTGAGGGGGAATCCGAAATCATTCATGGTGAACACGTCTTCGAGAAACTCCGATTCCTGAAAGTAGCGAATGCCGCCCGTCTGGCGTGTGGGATCCAACTGGTGTGCGACCGCGTTGGTGCGGGTATAAAAATCGTGATCATCCTTCGATTCATTAATGCGTACTCCCCAGAGAATAATTGAGGGGTGGTTCCAGTCGCGGCGGATCATGCGGCGGACGTTGTCGATAGCCACGAGCTTCCAGGCTTCATCGCCGATATGCTGCCATCCGGGAATTTCTTCGAGAACCAGGAGACCCAGCTCATCACAGGCATCAAGAAAGTGCCGCGACTGAGGATAATGCGAGGTGCGCACGATGTTGCACTTGAGTTCTTGGCGAAGGATTTGAGCATCACGCCTCTGAACGCGCGCGGGCATCGCCTGACCGACAAACGGGAAGGTTTGATGGCGATCAAGGCCGCGCAACTTTATGACCTTGCCATTCAGCTCGAATCCGTGATCAGTGAACTGCGCTTCGCGGAACCCGAAGCGGCGATGATCTTCATCGATGAGCTTTCCTTCGTGCAGTAGGCGGAGGCGAAGCTCATAAAGATTTCGGTGTTCGAGATCCCACAGCCTGATGCCCGTGAGCCCCTCAAGATGCAGTCGCTCGGCAACCGGCTCTGCGGACCGCTGCGAGTCTCGAACCCGCGTCGATGTGCGGGCGATCGAGCGACCGGCGTCAAACAGCTCGAGTTCGAGGGTAAGCCCCTGGGACGAAGCTTCTAGATGCTCAAGGAAGCAGTCCAGTTCGAGCGATGGTTTTCCGCTGAGGACATCTTTCGCCCGGGTGGAGATGTTCTCAATGAAATTCGCGGGCACAATGCGTAAGGCGACCTCCCGGTAAATGCCGCCGAAGGTGAGATAGTCGATTTCGTAGCCGAAAGGCGGAATGTCGGCACGCTCGCTAGAGTCGAGATCGATGACCAGCACATTCTCGCCTTCAAAATCCAGGTGCGGCGTAAGTTCGAAGGAGAAAGGCGTGTAACCTCCCTTATATTCGCCGAGGCGGGTTCCGTTCAGCCATACCGTGGAAGCCGTCATCGCTCCTTCGAAATCGACGAAAACGTGTTGCCCACGCGCTTCCCGAGGCAGTTTGAAGCGGCGACGGTACATGGAAATGATCTCGTAGGCTTTGTCGTCAAACCCATGCCAGGGGAGCCGAACATTGGTGTGGGGAATCACGATTGATTCGAAGTCGGAGTCATCAAAGTCCCTGGCGTGGGCCTGTTCGGTAAACTTCGGGCTGTAGCGCCAGTTCCGGTTCATGGGCAGTACGAGCCGCCCGGCCCCCCCCGAGCCCGCTGCTGACAGCGCTAAGGCACGGCTCGCGAGACCTGCGCCAGCCACAAGAGCGCCCGTGGTTCTGATGAAATTGCGTCGATCGATATCCATGGTCATCGTGGTTTTGTGTCCTTTCGCAGACCCCCGCTCGCGGCGTGTGCTGTTGCTTTGAATCTTTTACTGAAAATCTTCAGGCCATCCAACTGAGCAGCTGTCTCAGGTCGGTCGGAGTGTCGGACTCGGTACCGCGCGGCATGGCTGGACCAATTGCCAGGGCCGCATTGTGGCCCTCAAACCATGCAACAAACAAAGACTTCTCGGCCCCGGGCAGACGCTGCTGGTTCAGCCAGTTGTAATAGGCTCCCATGTCGGCATCGACGAGCGATCCCGTATAGTCGGGTTCCGTTATCTCGCGCCCTTCGGCCAGCAGCTCGTTCATGGGCTTCTGCCTCTGGCGCGCGGCGAAACGCACCATGAGCGTCAGGGGCTGGGCACGGCGCAGCGCTTCACGGGCTGCCCACTGCGCGAAGCTGGTGCTAAAAATCTGCGTGCCCGACCCTTCGGTCAGCAACTTGATCTGGAAACGGTCAAGCAAAGGGTCGAGCGATCGGGCTATGCCCAAATCGGCCGGGTGCAATTGCGCCATGAGAGTACGCAGCATTTCCGGCCCCATCCCGGGACGCGCGATTTCGGCCCGCATCCTGCGCAGCAGGGCGCCTCGCACCGGTTCGAGAGCGGCGTAGGAGATCGAGGTTAGTTCAGGATTGTGCTCGGCGGCCTCTCCCCCATCGATGTACCAGTGAGCGTAGGGAACCGGATGGGCTTTTGAGCGGGCAGAGACTGCATCAAGCAGGAACCGAAGCCCGTTCTCCGGGCTGATGCGCCTGAAGTATGCTCCGTGTGGGCGCAGCTTGCGAAACAGAGGCCCCTCATAGGAAGTCACTCCCTGACCTACGATGCTGATCCCTAGTCTTGGGACTGGAGGCGCAGCGGGAGGAAGAGCGGCACGCAGGCGGTCGGCATAGGAATTCGCCGCCATGCGAAAGGCATCAAGTTGGTGAGTGGTCCAAAGATGCGCGGAAAGCTGCTCGACAAACTGGGCGGGAGAATTGATCCAGTCGAACTGTTCGAGCCGCGGGGAAAGCGTGATGGCGGAAAATCCCTCCAGCCACTCGCGGGATTGTTCCCGGGAAAGAGTGCTCAGATTTCGCAGCTCGTCATCGAGCGCCTTCCGTTCCGCCGGAAACTTGAAATCGTACTCGATCAGCTCCCGCAGAAGACTGGGCAGAAAGCTCAACGGCAGCCCCCGCAGCGCGTCCAGGTTCTGCTCCGCCACTTTCCTCGCCAGCGGCGGGTAGCTGCGGAACTGTTCGATTTTGAGATCGCGTGGACCCATTAAAGAATCTCAGCAATCGGTTTCCCTCGCGCCAGAGAGGGCGAGAAACCGAGCATTGCCCCCAAGGTGGGCACCAGATCGATCGAATCCACGGCGGTGTCGTACACCACCCCCTCCCGTATTCCCGGACCGATCGCCATCAGCCACGTGGTACGCGAAAGCGTATCGCCCGTTCGATGGTGCTGAAACCCGTTGCCGCCGGAATCGCCGTCGGCATCGCGGCCGAAATCGGGCAACACCAGGAGGGTAGTCTTGCCCTTGTATTCAGGGTAACTCTCAATGCACTTCCAAAGCTCCGCGCACAGCCGGTCGGTGCGGCGAATGCCCTCGATATACAGGGAGAAGGCACCGGCGTGCGCAACATCAATGTCATGCATCGTGATCCACAGCAGGCTGGGAGCCATCTGCGCCATCAACTGGCGCACGATGTAAAGCGACAGCTCGTCGGGGCTCGAGAGGGTGCGGGCATGCGCCCGGAAATCCTCGACTGAAAGCTTGAGAATAGTTTCCAGCTGCTCGAGTTCAAATTCGCCGCCCGCAAGCTCGGGCGTATAGTACGGGGTCTCGTAATTATCTCGCAGCAGATGCTCGTAATCGGTGCTGCCGGCCGACATCGCGGCTCGGAGTAAATATTTGGGGAGAATAACCCGTGCGCCGAGGCCCGGGCCGTAAGATCGGTTGTTGCTCTCCCCGATGCGATTAAATCCATTGCTCGGGGCTACTACCCAGGCATCGGAAGACGGACGGCGCAGATCCTTGCGGTAGTACTCAAAAGCGGTCGGGTTTTCAGGCGGCAGCGAGGCAAAGTTGTTAATGGTTTCATAGACGCCCGTGGCCAGACTCGCGGTCGCGACGTAGTGACCGAGAATGCCGTGGTTCACTACCTGAGTGAAGAAAGTGGCCCGGGGAATAAGCTCCCGCATCATATTGGGAACGTTTTCTTGGCCCTCGGGGGCAAAAGTTTCCTGATCGCGCGCGCCCCCACCGAAGGTGACCACGATCACCTTATTTTTCCTTTTATTGCCGGCTGCATGGGCAAGACGCGAGCGCATCAGAGCGCTGCCCAGCGCCACGCCTGCAGCTTCGCGCAGGAACTCGCGGCGACTTGTGGCCAGCCGGCAGCTAAGCTCGCGATCGCTCGACAAGGTCATGGTTTCGAATTCGGCCCCTCTTTCTCGGAGTAAACAAATTGCTGAATCTCCGCGCGCTGCCTCTCGAGATCCGCCAGATGCGCGGCTCGAAGCCGCTGATATATCGCCAACTGCTGTTGGGCCAGCTGCTTTTGCCCGCTGTGAACATAAGCCTGGCCCAAACGGTAGTGCCCGTCGGCAAGCTCGGGATTAAGTTCAAGCGCCCGCTCGTACTCGGGAATGGCGTCTGCGTACTTATTCTGCTCGGAATAAAGATTGCCTAGCTGCAGGTATGCATCGGCGAAGTTCGCGTCATGCTGAATCGAATCCTTGAGCAAGGACTCGATCTGCCCGATATCGACCCCGGCATCCTGGGTCCTACCCCCTTTCCACAAGCTCAAAGCGTAGTAATAAGCGGCGCGCGCGTCCTGGGGCTTGAGCTCGCGAAAACGGTGAAAGCTCTGAATCACCTCTTTCGCCTGGCTGGGCGAGCTGTTATAGGCCTTGGATAGAAAATAGTAGCAGCGCGGATCGGACGGGCTTAACTCCGTCGCCTTAAGCAGCGCTTTGACTGCCTCATCGTAGTTGCCGCGAGAGTAAAGAGCCATGCCTAGCCCGATCGCCAGTCGGGGAGAACTTGGATAGCGCTCGACGGCACGCCGGAAGACCTCGATTGAGGGATCGAGAGTACGGTGGAGCAGAAGTTCGCTGCCCCAGTCGAACAGATTGCCCTCACTTGGATCCATGTGGGCTGCGATTTCATACTGGTTTTCTGCATCCACGAATTTCCCGTCTTTTTCATCCACCTCGGCGAGCAAATTGTGCAGCTCTGCCGTGTCTTTCTTCCCGAGAAGGGATTCAATGGATTGCCTGGCCTGGTCGTATCGTGCGCTTTCAACATAGGCGAGCGACAGGTCGTAACCGTTATCGTAGGCTGCGGGGCGAATCCGCTGCGCTTTTTCAAGATAGGGCAGAGCCTGGGGCAGCTTTCCGCTTGCTATGTAGAACTCGCCGAGATTGTGGACGGCATCGTAGCTTTGGGGCTCGAGCTCGACCGCTTTTTTAAACTCCACCTCCGCCGGCGCGAATTTCTTCAGGCGAACCAGATTCGTTGCCAGATTCGCGTGGGCAGCAGCCGAGGTGGGATTCAGCCGCACTGCCTTCTCCAGGTGTTCACCGGCTTTTACGTCCTCGGATTCGGCCGAATAGACCATGCCCAGCAATTCGTGCACTTCGAAGCTTTCCGGGAGCCGGCGGACTAGCTTTTCCAGCTGCCCGGATGCTTCCCCGAAATGGCCGGAGTTGTACTCGGCCAGCGCGGCCTGGAACTCGCTGTCGAGGCGTTCGTGGCCCTGGTCGGCGCCTTGAGATGGTAGATAAGTCAAGCAGGCTATAGACAAAAGCCCGAACAGCCGGAATCTGGGGGTCACAGCAAGCGTATCTTACCACCGCCGGCGGCAATGGGCGGTGCGAAGAAACCGGCGCGCAGCCGGCGTGGGTCAACCGTCAGAAGTACAGCTTCAAAGCGAACTGAATCTCTCGCGAATCGAAAGGAGCGTCGCGAGTGGCTCCGATTTCCCCAAAGTTCTTGTTGGTGAAGTTGGTTGAGCCGGAAACCGCTACGACACCATTCCCGCCGAATCCGGGGTAATTGAAGTTGGGATGGTTCAGGATGTTGAAGAACTCCGAGCGAAACTCCAGCCGGGTCCGTTCCGTGATGGGGAAGTTCTTGAAAAGCGATAAATCGAGCCGGTGGAAGCCAGGTCCTGCGATCTGCGACGGCTGCGGGCCGCCCAGCACACCGGTACCACCAAGCGGTATGCAACCGGCGGGGGTTCCTGGCGCGCCCACTTCGCAAGGCTGGGCAAACGCCGAGGCGTTCAGCATGGCTGGATTGCCATCGGGGTTGATGTGAATGGACGTCCTCGGGTCGTGGCCGGGGAGGACAAACGCATAACAGCTAGTTCCCGCAGCGGTAGCGGAGGGGCAGTCGATCTTGAATGGTTGGCCGCCCTGCAGGGTAGTGATCCACTGAAGGCTCCAGCCGCCGACGAGGCCGTTGGTTACGCCGCTGGCATCGCCCAGGAAGCGTTTGCCTTTGCCGATCGGCAACTCGTAACCCCCGCTGAAGTGCACAACATTGCGAATGTCGTAGTTGGCAAGGCCATAATCCGCATGGATACCAAAGCCGGGCACATACGGCGCGCGATATCCGGCACCAGGAAACCCGTTCAGCAAGTCGAGTGCATCCGAGCGCACTTTCGAATAGGTATAGGCCAATAAGAAGCTTAGGCCGCTGGTAAACTGTTTTTCCAGTTTCGTCTGCAGGCCGTGGTAGTAGCTGCTGCCCTGAGTGGTGGCATAGCTTGCGCCACGGGCGAAATCCGGGAAAGGTTTAAATTGGTCGGCATTCGCGTTTGCCGGCAAGATCTGGGTCACCTGGTTCGAACCCGGGAAGACCTCGAGGTGGCGGGCCAGGGTGGTAACGTATGCAGCCTGAAAGGCCAGCGTCGGAGTGAGCTGATATTGCAGGGTGAAGTTGCCGCCCATTGAATACGGGGTTTGATAATCAAACTGAATTCCGCGCAGTTGCAGGTTCGTGGCGTTCACCGCGAGTGGACTCAAGGGGATACATGAGAAGCCGGTCGCAATGGTGGGGCTGTTGATAGGGGTCGCGACACCGGCGGGACACGACGTGTAGGTCACCGGCGTGCTGTCATTAGCGTGATTGAAGTCGAAAGAGAACTGGAACGGGTAATTCTCTCCCAGATTGGGAGAATACCCTCGGTTCTCGAACCCATTATAGAAAATTCCAAATCCTCCTCGCGCCACAAGTTTAGGCGTTACCTGATAAGCAAAGCCGAATCTCGGAGCGAAATTGTGATATTGAGAGTTTCCCAGGCCTTTGCCGTATTTGTTGGTAACGGCTAAAGCGATGCCGTCTTTCGCCAACAGGTCGGTAAAGCATGTTGGGCACCCGGAATTGAAGGTAAACGCATTCCTCGAGACCGGGATGAGATACATGGGAGCTCCCGTCGGGGGGCCAAAGGGCACGAAATTGGCCTGCTTGCCGTAGTGGTCATAGACCAAGCCGAAGAAATCCCACCGTAGACCCAGGTTGAGGGTCAGCTTGGTCGACGCCTTCCAGTCATCCTGGATGTAGGTGCCCCAGTAATTCTTGCCGTTGTCACTGAGGGAGATGTTCGAGGCAAAGACCTCGTTTGGCCCGCCCACATAATTGACGCCACCGGGCACAGTTGCGGCAATCGGGGTAAGCAGGAATTGCGCCCGCCCGGTATTGCCGCTACGTACCTGGGGAACATCGGTATAGGCGCCGTTGAAATCGAACTGACCGCGGGACCAGGGTGGCTGGAGAGTCGAAAACTTCACGTGCTGCTGCTCAAAGCCCATCTTGAAGGTGTGCTTGCCGTAAATCTTCGTGAAATCGTCGGTAACTTGAATCGTGGACGTGACCTCATCGGAAGGAAGGAAGGCGTTACCGCCCAGAGTCTGCAGGCCCCCGATTGAGAAAGCCGGCAACCCACCGTTCTCGTGCGACTGCGGGATGCCCTGGATACCGAACTTGCCGGGAAGATTGGTCAGATTGTTAGCCTCTGGAATGTTACGCGTGGTGTGCAGATAGTTCAGGCCGGCTCGGGCAACGTTTATCGTTGTGGGTGAGAATGTGTGTGTCCACACCAGTGCGCTCTGCTGCGCCAGCGCGGTTTGATTGCCCTGGAAGAATCCACCTCCATCCGCTACTCCTCCGAAGACGCTCGGAATCAGCTGCGGGTCATCGACGTAGCTGAACCTGAAAAACAGCTGATCGCGTTGGGTAAAGTCGAGATCCAAACGGCTATCAAAGGCGTTGCGGTTTTCTCTTAGGATCGGCGAGGCAGTGAAGTTTGAAACCAGGTTCCCGTTGGTCGGCGCCGGGTAAAGGTTCAATAGCGCGATCGCATTCGGGTCTAACCTGTTGGCCGGCAGAATGTTCAAGTCCGGACAGGCAGCGAGGGTATAGTTAAAGCCGGCCGGTTCGTTGGCGCATATAGTGCTGAAAGGATCGCGGACGAAAGCGCTCCCCACCGGGCGGGTAGTGGCGGGATCAAAAACCGTTCCTAGCGGCATGGTCCTGCCGAGCGCGTCCGTGGTAGTTCCAGACTGCAGGGTGATAAGGTCCTGAAGATTCGTGTAACCGCTGGCCCGCTCGGCGGCGGTCGGAACCGAGGCGGTTTGCACCGTTCCCTGCCGCCTTCTGAAGCCCTCATAGTCGCCGAAGAAGAAGATCTTGTTTCGCCAAACCGGGCCTCCCAGAGTCCCGCCAAACTGGTTCCAGCGCAGTGCTCCCTTCACTGTCTGGGTCCTGCCATTAGACAGAAGATTGCGTTCAAAGAAGTCGGCAGCATCGAGCTTGTCATTGCGGAAAAACTCCCAAACGTCGCCGTGAAACTGGTTCGTACCCGACTTAATGGTGGCATTCAAAACTGCCGCACCGGAGCGCCCGTACTCGGCGCTGAAATCCGTGGTCTGAACCTTGAATTCCTGAACCGCATCGATCGGGGGAAGGACAACGTAATTGGTACCGTTCAGAAAGTCGACGGTATCGGAGTTGTTATCGATGCCATCGAGCATGTAATTATTCTGCGCAGGGCGAAAACCATTAGCCGAAAACGCGCCCGTAGAGGCATTGCCGCGGGTATCGGGCTGGGGCGAGTTCACCCCCTGGGCGAGCTGGGCGAGAAAAGTAAAATTGCGCCCATTCAGGGGCAGGTTGTTTACATCGCGCTGATCGACAATCTGACCAACCGAAGCATCCTGGGTTTGCAACACCGGCGGCGCCGCGGTTACCTCCACCGTCTCCGAGGTGCTTCCCGGATTTAAGGTGAAGTTCACCACCACGTTGGTGCCGACATCGACCTTGACAGCGGTCTGACTTACGGTTTTAAAGCCCTGGGACTCGGCGTCGATTTTGTAACTTCCGATCCGCACGGGAGAAAACTTGTAACCGCCATCCGTTCCGCTGGTGGTGGTCAGCGCAGACCCCGTACCCTCGTTCGTAAGCGTAATCCTCGCACCGCTCACAACCGCTCCCGAGGCGTCGGTAACGGTCCCTGTAATCGAGCCGGTGTCAACCTGTGCGCAAAGCGGTAGGACGCCCAGAACCAGGACGCCTGCGACCAGAATAGTAGTCAGGGTAGATGTGCGCCTTCGGCTCATGATTATTCTCCTCACATGCTGCGCTTACCGCCTGCCCGAACGAACGTGGTAACGACTGCGCTCGACAAACAGAAATACACCGCGCCCTTCGCGTCGGTGACGTGAGACACATACTTCGGCGACTGGCTGACCTCTCCACCCGCCGCCATTCTATTTAAGCGACCGAGCCTAGAAAGATACCCTTGATTCTTTTGTTTTCTTGATCCAGAGTTCAACCCGCGGTTGTTAACCGTTTAACTAGAGAGCTGAGATATCATGCCCTTGGGCGCATTGTCAAGCATTTTCTGGAAATTGTGCTACACTCCCGCACTTGAAACGGATTTTTTTCGATTTGCCTCGCATCGTGTTTCTCTGAGGCGACTCTGAATCCGGAAACCATCATGAATGTAACCATTCGTGAGGTGGC
>JAFAWX010000219.1 GCA_019241535.1 Acidobacteriota bacterium
TCTGGGCGATGCCGAATTGCAATGCTCCGCCGACCTGCCCAACTGGTATGGTGAAAATGCTGAATGCCGGGTCAATAAAGTAGCGCTCAGCGATCCAACGTTGATCCGGGGAAAGGCTGCAGCCCGATCCCAGTCCGTAGGTGGAGCGGGGTACGAGAACAAATGCTTTGCGCTCTCCATCCATTGGCAAAGCCCAGATTTCCCAGGTGGCCCCGGGAGTGCCGCGCGAATAGATGAGGTACTTCCCGTCGCGCGACCAGTCATTCCTCACAAACTGCTGGGGTTCACCCGTAAGAAGAAGTTCCTCTGTGCCGCCTCCGTCCGATGGCTTGCGATAGATATTGGAATGCCCGTTGCGCCCCGAGACATAGGCAATCCACTTCCCGTTGGGGGACCAGACGGCGACCGGTCCGACGGTAAGCCGGGTGCGTACCCCGCGTGCAAGATCGAGCACCCATATATCTGCCTGGGCGTTGTCAATCTGCAGCGCGACCCGGTCCTCTTGAGGCGAAAGCGAAGATTGGATTTCATAGGATCCAAGTTTTGTGCCAGTGGTAAGAGGCATCCGCGCCGGCCATTATAAATGGCAGTTTGCTTCGCGCTGCGTCGGTAGCCGCTGGCATGCCAAATTTTGCGATACTGGTCGAAACGCTTTCAAATGCAGTTCGAACCGAGCAAACCTATGAAGATGATTGAAATGTTCCAAGCGCAACTGGAAGATGAAGCCGGGCGCACACGCCGCGCGCTGGAACGTACGCCCGAAGGACAGGATGACTGGAAACCCCACGATAAGTCGATGACTCTGGGACGGCTGGCAATGTTGGTTGCGACTATGCCGTCCTGGCTGGACCTCGTTATTAACCGGGACAAACTGGATCTTAGCCCGTCCGGCGGCTCGAACGTCCGCCAGACACCGCTGCGCACGCCCGCCGAGCTGGTGAAAGCCCTGGAGGAAGGAGTTGCTGCAGCACGCAAGGCGCTTGCCGGTACGAGCGAGGAGCACTTATTGAAGCCATGGCGGCTGCTCGTCTCCGGGCGGGTCGTAAGCGAGCAACCGCGCTATATTGTCGTGCGCGACACATTTATGCACTGGGCACATCACCGCGGCCAGTTGACCGTCTACCTGCGGCTCAGGAACCAGCCTGTTCCGGCGATCTACGGGCCGTCGGCTGACGAAGAGACGATTGCGTGAGCGCGCTTAGTAGCGATGTCCAGGTAGTGGTCGCTGCCGAGCGTGCGCCAAACCGGAGCATCAGCCGTGCTCGACTTGTAACTGGACCCGTGCTGTATTCATTCCCATGCTGGGCATGGCAAACATGGCATCATCTTTGGCCTGCTGGTGCCCGCCTCAGTCAACCGTCTCACCATCGCCGTACCGGAGTTGCATGAGAATACATTGAACTTGGTCTCTCTAGGAGTTCAGTCGTGTCCGAGCAGGACCGTTTTGGGAAAACGGGAGTGGGTGCTGGACAGCTTGCGAGTAGGCTTGCCCTCACGGTGCTCGTATTTATGCTCGCACTCTTCCTGCCAGCCGGCACTCTTATGTGGCCGGCAGGCTGGATGTTTTTACTGCTATTTTTTGGATTCACGTTTGGCCTCACCATCTGGCTGCTTCGTTTTAATCCCCATCTTCTTGTCGAGAGGTTGACTGGTATTGGAAAGCCGGATCACAAGTCGTGGGATAAGGTGCTGCTTGCCGTGACCGCCGCGATATTTTTCGCTTGGCTTGCTTTCATCCCAGTTGACACGGTCCGGTTCCGCTGGTCACGGGTCCCATGGTGGGTTCAGGAACTGGGAGCATTACTCCTCTTGTGCTCCTTTTACCTCTTTTATGTTACATTCCGCGCCAATCCTTATTTATCCCCGGCAGTTCGCATCCAGAAAGAAAGGGCTCACAGTGTGATAAGCAGCGGCCCATATCGTTATGTACGTCATCCGATGTACACGGGATTCGTTCTCTTCGCCATCGGCACTCCTTTTTTACTCGGTTCCTGGTATGGGCTGCTGGGAACAGTGCTGCTTATCGTCCTCATCGGCCGCAGGGCTGTACTGGAAGAGCGGGCATTGCATGAGGAATTAACCGGGTACAGCGAATACATGGTGCGCACGAGATACCGGCTCGTGCCTTTCGTATGGTGAAAAGCTCGATTTGCCGGAGGGCGCATTGAAGAAAAATAAGGACAAGCGCGTGGCGGTGGTAACTGGGGCAGCACAGGGTATTGGTTGCCGAGTAGCTGAATTATTGGCCGAGCGGGGCTACCGACTGGCCGTGAACGATCTGCGCATGCCCGATGCCCCCATTGAACGTATCCGCTCACGCGGGGGTGAGGTCATCGGCTACGCCGGAGACATCACCGATGAGTCGGTTGTCGAAGGTTGGGTTCGCGGTGTGTACGATTCCTGGGGGCGAGCCGACGTGCTGGTCAATAATGCAGGCATCAGTTTCATTGCCGCTGCGGAGAACACTTCGAGAGGGGATTACCGCCGGGTGCTCGACGTAAACCTCGTTGCTCCGTTTCTCCTGGCAAAAGCGTTTGGAAAAAGAATGCTTGCTGCCGGGCACGGCTCGATTGTCAATGTAGCTTCCGTGGCTGGACTTGTAGGTATCGCGGATAGAGCAGCTTACAACGCCTCGAAGCACGGTCTGGTTGGTCTGACGCGAACGCTGGCGGCAGAATGGGGCGGGCGCGGAGTGCGGGTAAACGCGGTTTGTCCGGGTTGGGTCAAAACCGAAATGGATGTTGCTGACCAGGCAAGTGCCACCTACACGGATGCGGACATTACCGGACGTATACCGATGGCACGCTTTGCGACCAAGGACGATATCGCATCTGCGATTGCATTTTTGGCGGATGATAAGCAGAGCGGCTTCATCAACGGGCATGCACTGACCGTGGACGGTGGCTGGGTAGCCGACGGAAGCTGGGAATCATTAAGGCGGAGGCATCGCTGACGTATGGCTATACCGCATGTGGCTGGCCAGGTCCTGAACGTTTGCGAAGCGTTGAGAGGAAACGAACCGGCAATATCCGACGGAACTGGCGGACTGAGCATTACGTTCGATGAAACAGATTCCGTGCGGGATTTTCTGTATACGCCTTGACTTTGCAGTTTTCGTGGCCGGA
>JAFAWX010000081.1 GCA_019241535.1 Acidobacteriota bacterium
GTCGGCGCCCCCGGCGATCAGCCACAGATCATCGGGCTCGACATTGGCAAAGGCAAGAATCTTTGCCGCAAACGCCGGGTAGTCTTTGGCGAGGCGTTTGGGATCGGTTATCAGCTGCACGAACAACGGACCCTGCACATGCTGAAAAGCGCCGTACGTGCCGATGGTACGGCGTTCGGTGCCGGAAATGTCTCCCGCTTTCGGGATGCGGATGAGTTGCAGGGGGAAGTCTTTGCGCATTTTGAACTTTCCCGCCAGCTCATTCAGCTCCTCTGGAGTGAGCGCTTCGCGGACATCGATCATAGCCGGCAGGCGCAGATCGGGTTTGTCGTTGCCGTAGGATCGAATGGCCTGGTCGTAACTCATCCGCGGAAACGGTGTTTTGATCTCGTGGCCAGCTGCTCTGAAGGCGGCGGTTAGAAACCCCTCTACCACCTCCCAGACGCTGTCCGTCTGGGGATAGGACATTTCGAGGTCAATCTGGGTAAATTCCGCCTGCCGGTCGGCACGGAAGTCTTCGTCGCGGAAGCAGCGCACGATCTGGAAGTACTTTTCGAATCCGGAAATCATTAGAATCTGCTTGAACATCTGCGGTGACTGCGGCAACGCGTAGAAACAGCCCGGCTGTATGCGGCTGGGAACCAGATAATCGCGCGCGCCTTCAGGCGTGGAGCGGGTCATGAAGGGCGTTTCGATCTCGAAGAAGCCGTGCCCGGAAAGATAGTCCCGAATGGCTTTCGTGACCTTGTGTCGCATTTCGATGTTGAACTGCATGCTGTCGCGGCGCAGATCGATATAGCGGTACTTCAAGCGCATCTCTTCATTCGGCAGAACCGCTTCGCTCGGCAGAAACGGCGGCTGTTTCGATTCGTTTAAAATGCGCAATTCGTCGACGATTAGCTCTACCTCGCCGGTCGGAATGTTTTTGTTAATGGTTTCGGGATCGCGCTGCTTCACGGTTCCAGTCACCGCGATCACGTATTCGTTGCGCAGTTGTTCAGCTTTCTCATGGCCTCGCGGGTTCATGTCGCGGCTGAACACGATCTGGGTAACCCCGGTGCGGTCGCGAAGATCAATAAAGATGATGCTGCCCAGGTCGCGGCGGCGATTGACCCAACCCATAAGCACAGCTCTTCGACCCGAGTCCGACGCACGAAGAGCGCCGCACATGTGGGTGCGTTTGAGATCGCCTAAAAAGTCAAGCAAGCTTCGCCTTTCGGTGAGGGGATCCTCAGATTATAAACGGGCGCATCTCAATCGCCCTCTCGGGTCATTTGCCCAGCGTTGCTTTGTCGCGGTCCCAGGTAAGCTGAACGGCAATGCCGATGATCGCTGCGACAATCACGGTTGCGAGAAACGGGTGGGTTGGCCAGATCTTGTGAGCCAGGCCAAGGTTCCATAACGTGATGGATGCGACAATTGAGACCAGCAAAGTCATCCAGAAAACGCGCATAGAGCCTCTCCCCCTGCATACGGCATGGCGGCGCTGAAAGTTCCGCAAAGGAAAGGCGCAGGCGGTCACTTCTTCGTGGCCTTGCCTTCCATACCCGGGTTCCAGCTGGTGCCATCCGGCGAGAGTTCGAACTTCATCGTGTACGAAGTCGGCGAGAGTACCTTCATGGTGAAGCGGCCCTTCATCGACATCCCGCCGAAATGCTCCTCGCTGAGCCAGGTCCAGGTGTCTCCATCAATTTTGCCGGTTGCGCTTTCGGCTTGGCCCATGCTGTTGAATGCGTTATAGGTGTAGGCCTTGCGATCCGGATCATAGCCGAATACGGCGATCTCCTTCCCCCTTCCCATGCCCGGCAGATCGAAATCGCCGTGGGACACAAGGAAATAGTTGCCCTCCATCCACTCGAAGTGAGAGCTGGAGCTGAACTTGCCTCCAGGCATACCCGGACCGGGGTTGGCGGTGCCGGTCGCAGTCCAGTCTCCCACCAAGAAATCCAGTTTCTTCAGCTCCGGTGCTGGCGCCGGCGCCGTTTGCGCGTCGAGCACGGTTGCGGCAAACAATGTCAACAATGTAAAAAACAACGTAAATGAAATTCGCATCATTACTCCCCCTAGCGATCTTTTCAGGCTGGCAAATGGTAGGTCAGGAACTCAGGGTCCGTCAATGAGTTCAAAATAGTCGTTCGGTTTTCCAGCCGTGGCACGCGCTCGGCGGCTGTTCGCGAGACTCTGGCCGCATTGATCCCAATGCAACATGTCGTAACCTCTAAGTACAATGATGTCGTCCTTCCCGGAGAGAACTGACGCCAGGCGCTCTTGCTCTCACGGCCGGTTTGGGGAACGGTATTGATTCATGAGTTGCTGAAATAGACCTGTGCTGAAGACCATTAAGATTCTGCGAGAGCGGGTGGAGGACTGGAACGCCTATCCATTTTCAGTCCCTGCCATCCAATCACTCGATGAGCTTAACCTGTGTTCAAGGGTCTGCCTCTTTGCCGGCGAAAATGGCACGGGCAAATCCACCCTGCTTGAGGCTATTGGCGCGCATTATGGTTTTGGGCGAGAGGGGGGAAACCGGAATTTCCGCAACGATTGCACGCGCAGTAATCACTCAATCGATGCACTGGTTCGCGCGCTGCGATTGTCTTTCGACATGCGCACCGGAGCCGGGTACTTCCTGAGGGCAGAAAGTCTTTTTAACACGGTTTCTTACATGGACAGTCTCGATGAAGAACCCGCGTTTGCACCGCCGATAAGCGCTTTCTATGGCGGCCGCAGCCTGCATACCCGGTCTCATGGGGAAACATTCTTGACGCTGCTCGACCTGAAATTCCGGCGGAACGGACTATTCCTGCTCGATGAACCCGAGGCGGCACTTTCTCCTCAGCGCCAGCTGAGTCTCCTGGTACTCATCCATGATGTTTTACAGAAATATAGGAATGCGCAATTTATCATCTCCACGCATTCCCCGATCATCCTGGGCTATCCGCAGGCGCAGCTTTTTTCCTTTGATGACGAGAGTATCCACGAGATCCACTACCAGGAGACAACCTCTTTACAGATTGTGCGGCAGTTTGTGAATGATCGGGAGAAGTTTCTCGAGGAATTGCTCACAGAGAACTTGCCCCTATTTGATGACCAAAACGAATAATCAACATCTTCGACAGTGCTGCGCCGGGGTAAAGTTCAACAGACAAACCCCTTGGTCGGAAGGTGAAGGCCTCCCCGGGGCAGCCCTGGGGAATTTTACAATCCGTTTTGGCCGCGGATCGTATGCAGCAAATGGTCGCGAGGCACCGCCTGTTGCTTACCAGTTGAAAGATTCTTGAGACCAAAGACTCCGGTGCTGAGTTCGTTTTCCCCTGCGATCAAGACATATTTCGCTCCCAGCTTGCTGGCGGTCTCAAGCGACTTCTTGAGCCGGAACGATTCATCCCCTAGCTCGACCACAATATCGTGCCCGCGCAGCTCCCGCGCGAGACGAGCGCATTCTTTGTTCATGCCCGGACCGAGCGGCGCAATGTAAACCTCGGGTCGCTCTAATACTTCCTCCGCCGACTTGCCGAGCGCCATTACCAGCCGATCTTCGCCGATGGCGAAACCAATGCCCGGAGCGGGCGGGCCGCCCAGCGCCTGGGAAAGCCCGTCATAGCGGCCGCCGCCCAGAATGGCATTCTGGGCGCCTAGTGCTCCGTGAGTAAATTCGAAAGCCGTGCGCGTGTAATAATCCAGGCCTCGAACCAAGCGCTCGTTCAATTCAAAGCGCACCCCGAGCGCCTGCAGAATTTTCTGCACCTCGTCGAAATGCCGGCGGCAAGGCTCGTCGAGGAACTGGGTGATGCGCGGCAGCTGCTCGATGATCGGCTGATCTGCGGGAACTTTGCAGTCAAAGATGCGTAAGGGGTTGACGGCAGCTCGGCGCTGGCAATCGGAACACATCTGGCCTTTGACCGGCTGCAGCGCAATGCCCAGCGCTTCGTTGTATCTTGCCCGGTCATCGGCGCAGCCGATCGAGTTGAGCTGAAGCTGCCAGTCTTTGATTCCCAGCTTGTCGAGCAGCGCGGCGAGGAGCTCGAGAATTTCGGCATCGCGCGCCGGTGACTCGCTCCCGGCGGTTGCCGGGCCGATCACTTCCGCGCCGATTTGGTAAAACTGCCGGTACCGCCCCTTCTGCGGCCGCTCCCTACGGAACTGCGGCCCGATGTAGTACAGCTTGTTCAGCCCGCGCTGCCACAGATTATGCTCGATGTAGGCACGAACAACTCCGGCCGTGTTCTCGGGGCGCAGGGTCAAAGACTGCGGGGGTTCAAAATCAGCTATCGAAAGCGACTCGATTTCAATTGCCCTGCTCTTGGCGAGCTCCGCAATCTCCGGGGTCAGCCCGTTCTGGGCCGTGACCACCAGGAGCCTGGGCGCAATCGGTCCGAGCTCCGAAAGTTCCTCCTGCCGCTCCTTGCGCCACTCGTTCGCGTAGAGCTCTATCTGGCGAATGTCCACCGAGGTTACCGGATATCGCGGCCTTACAACCGTCCAACGCCCGTTCCAGAAGGCGTTGAAACCGATCTCATGCGGTCCTTGCCGATACGGCTCATTGATCAGACGTTCGTTAAATCTGAGACGGCCGGCGATTTCGGGAGCGTGACAGCTGAGCCAAACGTCACGAATAAGGGTCTCGGCGGGTACGCCGTCGTCAAACGTGTACATCTCCTTTGACACGATGTCGGTCTCTTCACCGACGCTGCGGGCGAAAAGCTCTGTCTCTTCAAAAATGGGCGTGCGAATTTCCTGGAAATTGTAGGTGCGGAATATCTCTCGCACTACGCGGTCCACGTGGTTCCATAGCGCCGTCTCCGGCGGAAGAAGGTCACGCGTTCCCCGGACGGCTTTGGTTATTTCGGCCATGAATCGACAGGCTTCCTCTCGCGAACCGTCCCTAAGCTTCTGATACCGGGGAAAACAGTTGGTTGTAGTAACAGTGTACGGGATGAGCTCAAGGCTCTGCCGACCGCTGTCGGCTCAGCGCTAACGATTGCGCTCGGCCAAGTACGAGGCCGCATATCCCAGGTAATTATTGGCGTACCGAAGAATAGTCTCCCGATCCCTAGCTTCCAGCCTGCGGCGAAACGTTCCCGGCGATCCCATCCACAGTGATCCCGGCTCGACGGTAGTCTTTTCGGGTATCAGCGTGCCCGCTGCGATGATCGAGCCTGCCCCGATGCGCGCACCGTTCAATACGATCGCTCCCATTCCGATAAGACAATGGTCTTCGATGGTGCAGCCGTGAAGGGTCACCGAATGGCCTACAGTTACATACTCTCCAACCGCAACTCCGTACTGCGCTTTCATTCCGTGCAGCACGCTGCAATCTTGAATATTGGAACAGCTGCCGATGCGGATTGAATGCACATCACCGCGAAGAACGGCGTTCATCCACACGCTCGCTCGTTCGCCGAGCACGACGTCCCCGATGATTTGGGCGGATTCATCCACGTAGCATGATGACGCAATGGCGGGCGAGACTCCTTTGTATGCGCGGATCATCCTCGAGTCTTAATTCTCCTGCTGAAAGCTAACACATTTCACACAGGGAAAAAGGCGAAGCGGGAACTTACGCCGGCAGGGGCGCGGGTGGTAAATACTTATTATTCAGTTACTTATACCTCTTTGATCCCGACACTCCCCTCTAGCCATGCAGGCAGGATCATCAGCGGGGAAAACAGGGCTCATTCCAGGCTGCGACGGTCCGCCCGACACGGCGTGCGCTGCCGATATTTCCATATTAATGCTTGACTTTGATGATGTGTCTTGCAATAACTGACGGGTCCAAACTGGACCGTTTGGGGGTGTTAGTTTTAGTGGCAGAAGTCAGATTGCAGGAAGGCGAGTCTCTCGAAAACGCCCTGCGTCGCTTCAAAAGAAAGGTACAGCAGCAAGACATCGTTAAGGAAGTCAAGCGTCACTCCTTTTACCTGAAACCCGGCGAGAAACGGCGCGTCAAGGAAGCACTGGCGCGCAAGCGGAGCCGCAAGAAAGCACGCAAAGAACAGGAGTAAAGGTCCCGGCGGCCACGGCGGCGAATCGTGGCTCCCGCGTTCAATTGACAAAGCGCTAGTCCGCATTCATTCCGACGAGCTTTCGCAGTCTTCTAAGCAGCACCCGGCACATTTCCGGTGCGGACGGCCGACCCCAGGGTAGAAGCACAAAAGAAAAATCGGGCGGTGGAGATCACGCTCCCACCGCGACGTGCTGGTTAAAGGAGCTCGCAATGGAATTCCGGGACAGGATATTGAAGTGTATTGACTGCGGAACGGACTTTGTCTTTACCGCGGGTGAACAGCTGTTCTTTCACGACAAGCAGTTCCGCAACGAACCAAAGCGCTGCAAGAATTGCAAAGCAAAACGGGTTTCGGTCCCGGGAGCCACATTCGCACGTTCGGGCCACACACGAATCGAGACCCACGCGGTCTGTTCCCAGTGCGGCAAAGAAACGACTGTGCCGTTCCGGCCGACACAGGGGCGTCCGGTCTTCTGTCGCGATTGTTTCCGTGATAAGCGCCATGCGGCGAGCGCGTAGTGCTCCGGCCAGTGACGGGGCGAGACTTGAAACGGCTGACTAGCCGGCCTTTTGTTCTTTCCCCGCCGGGGCGGTTTCCGAACCGGCTTGGGCGCGCTCGTGTGATTGCTTTTCGTCCTGCTGCTGAACCAGCAATGCCTCGATTTGCCGCAGGAGGTCCTGTGTGCCTATGGGCTTGACCAGGAGCGACTGCGCCCCGTTGTGCTTCCAATCCAAATTGCGGGGCGGATAAGCGGTCAGGAGCGCGGTAGCCGGCTGGTAGGACTGCTGGCGGGCGGCGCGAATTACGTGAAATCCGGCATCGTCGGTCTCCATGCGGGAATCGGTAATAACCATGTCGTAGACCCCCGACCCCAGCTTCTCGACCGCCTCCGACGCTGAACCCGCGGTTTGCACCTCGAAGTGGTTCAGTTCCAGCACTGCCTTGAGCGTCAGCAGTACGGTGACATCGTCATCGACCAGCAGGATCCTGCGTTTCATGGTTCCCTCAAGCCGCAAGCGAGGTGGACTCCGACGTGCCACGGGGGCATTCCACCTCCGAAATGTATATACGCTAGTATAGTTCCGTGTCCACGTTTTACGTACAAAATTTCGGCTGCCGCGCCACCCAGGCGGACGGCGCCGCCATCGAGCAGCAGTTTCTGGATTTAGGCCTGCAGCGGGCGCCGGACGCGGCGGCGGCCCACTGGGTCATTCTAAACACTTGCGCGGTAACCGCTCAGGCGGAACAGGATGCGCGAGCCGCCATTCGCCGCGTCCGGCGCGGCAACGAAAGTTGCAAAATCGTTATTACCGGCTGTTACGCCCAGCGCGCACCCGCCGAAGTTGCAGCCCTTCGCGGGGTCTCCCATATCGTAGGTAACTCAGAAAAGCATGCTCTCGCCGAGCTCGTTCTGGGGCGTAAGTGCCAGGACAACAGTTCCCTGTCCGGTTCATTCTTTCCCTTGGCAAGCTTACAGACAGGCCGCGCAGCGGAGCCGAGCAGCGAAGCAGTTGAAATCTTCGTCTCCGACATCTTCGCCCACACTCGGCTTTTGGCAGCTCCGGTGTTCGATTCCGGCGGCGCACGCACCCGTCCGAACTTGAAGATTCAGGACGGATGCAGCAACCGTTGTTCGTTCTGCATAATTCCCTCGGTCCGAGGGCGCAGCCGCTCGCTTGCTTACCCCGACGTGCTGCGCGAGATCAATCAGCTCGTAGGCGCGGGGTACCGCGAAGTCGTCATCTCGGGTATCAATCTGGGCCGCTGGGGACGCGATCTCGCTCCGGGCCGGCAGGAAAGCGGATCCACCCGCAAGGACCAGCCCGCGGCAACTGACCTAGCAAAATTGATTCGCGCCATTCTCGAGCACACTTCGCTTGAGAAGTTGCGCGTCTCTTCGGTCGAGCCCATGGACTGGACCGATGCGCTAGTCCGACTCATGGCAGAATCCCCGCGTATCGCGAAGCACGTCCATGTCCCCCTGCAGTCGGCGAGCGATTCGATCCTGCGCGCGATGCGACGGAGGTACCGGCCCTGGCACTACCGCGAAAAAATTCTTAATATCCGCGCGGCCATGCCTACGGCCGCAATTGGTGCGGATGTCATGGTCGGGTTCCCCGGAGAGAGCGAAGCCGATTTTGACGAAACCCGCGCCATGATCGAGGAACTGCCGCTGACCTATCTGCATGTTTTCACGTTTTCGGCCCGGCCCGGAACGGCGGCGGCGACGCTCGGCAATCCGCTCCCCGCCGAGGTGGCCGGGGAGCGAAGTCGCATTCTGCGCGATCTTGGGACCAGGAAGAAACTGGTCTTCATGCGCAGCTTCATCGGCCGTCAACTCCAAGCCATCACCCTCGCTGCCCGAGCGGAGCAGTCAGGCGGTAACTGGACCGAGGCCCTGAGCGACAATTATCTTAAGGTCCGGCTTGAGGGCCGGCAGGAAGCGAACCGCTGGGTGGAGGTCAGTATTGGCGCGGTTCGGAATGGCTATCTGAGTGGGCAGCCGGTTCGTCCATAGAGTGATCGATTTTCTGGCGTCCAGGACGCCCGCACCTGTGCTCGTGCAAACAAATTGCTCACCATCCCCAGTAGTGGCTCCCCTTATTCATAACTCGTGCACAGGAAAGCGGCGCACGGGATGCATACTTCTCCTGGTTCTCGCGCTCCCTCTGGCCCTGGCCGACCGAGCAACTGCCCCAGATCCAGGCCCCTTGCCCGAAGATACGGGCACTCGGGGGCTGAAGCAGGAACTCCGGCGTCTCGAGAACACCGGACGCCTGATGATGGTCGTTGCCCACCCGGATGATGAGGACGGCTCTTTACTGACGCTTGAGTCGCGCGGAAGGGGCGTGCGCACCCTGCTCATGACACTTACCCGTGGTGAAGGCGGACAGAACAAAACCGGAGGCACATTTTCCGACGAACTGGGGCTTTTACGAACTCTCGAACTACTCGCCTCCGATCGCTACTACGGGGTCGAGCAGCGATTCAGTCGCGTCGCCGATTTTGGTTACTCCAAGACTCCGGAAGAGACTTTTCAAAAATGGGGCGGGCACGACCTGCCGCTCTCCGATATCGTGCGCGTCGTCCGGCAATTTCGTCCCGACGTTTTAATCGCACGCTTCTCCGGCACCGATCGCGACGGCCACGGACATCACCAGGCATCAAGCATTCTTACCCAAGAGGCATTTCGCGCCGCCGCCGACCCCCATCGTTTCCCCGAGCAAATCCGCGAAGGCCTCGAGCCGTGGCAGGCGAAAAAGCTGTACATCGGCAACGTCTGTGGCTTCGGATCGAGCACCTGTCCGGACGAAAACTGGACGGTCAAGCTGAACACGGCTGAAGACGACCGCGAGCTAGGAATGTCTTTCGTTCAGTTTGCCATTGAAGGCCTGAGACATCAGCAGTCACAGGGCCTGGCCGATTTGCGCATTCCTCCCGGGCCGCGTTACGCCTTCTACAAGCTGGCCGATTCGACGCTGCCGAAATCGAGCGAGGCGACGGGCCACGAGAAAGATTTGTTTGATGGCATCGACACTACGCTACCGGGACTGCCGGCGAAGCTCGGTCTTCACAGCGAGATTCCTGGACTGCGCGAGCGATTGCAAAAGATCGCTGCCCAATTTGGCGATTCCGCGGACGCTCTGGCGAAAGTGCATGGGGAACTCGAAGACACCGCCGAACTCATGGAACAGTCCGGTCTTGCGCCCGGGATTAAGCGTCGACTGACGGAGGCTCTTACCGAGAAGAGCGAGCAAGCTGCGGCCGCGCTGAACCTGGCGCTGAACGTGACTCTCGACGCTGACGTCGTCCCGCGCGCGGGCCCCCAGGCTCCTCTGCCGGGAGAGAAGGATGCCCTTACCTCTGTTTCTCCCGGGCAGAGGTTTGAAGCCGTGGCCAAGCTACACAACGGATCCAGTAAAAACTGGCTCACGATTTCCGCGGTAGCGGTCGATCCTCCCGAATGGATAAAGCGGCGGCACGCCGATCAAGTCACCATTGCGCCCGGGGAAGACTATTTCGCCAACTTTCTTATAGGCGTGCCGCAGGATGCGCCTCTGACCCGTCCTTATTGGAATCGCGATGACCCGCAAACCGATTCGTTGTACAAAGTGGATGAACGATATCAGACGCTCGCTCTGCCGCCGGCGGCGCTACGCGTCAGCATTCAGTACGAGATCGCGGGCCACAAAGGGCTGCACTCGCCCGCGCCGGACATTCTACGAAAACATGCCGCCAGGCCAGAACCGGGAGCAATCACGGCCGAGGTCGAGGTGCCGTTTCGCGACGAGCACGGTAATGCCCGCCGGCAGGAGTTGGCGATTACGCCGGCATTTTCCGTGGCGTTGGAGCCTGGCGAGCAGGTGCTTCCGCTGACCGATGGCGCCGCGATCAGCCCGACCGTCAGGGTTACCTCAAACCTGAACTCGGCTCCCGGTGGGAAGCTGCGGCTCGAGCTTCCCTCCGGCTGGCGCGCGGAGCCGGAAAGTTTTGCCGTGAGCCTGGCACAACGGGGTGATGCGCGGGATTTCTCGTTTAAAGTCTTTCCTGGACAGCTGAGTGAGGGCAAAAAAGAAATACGTGCGGTGCTCGAGGCGGGGGACAGGACGTATAAAGAAGCTTATACGGTGGTCACGCGCGCCGACCTCGGATCGTTCTACGATTACCAGCCTGCACTGCAGCGGGTCAGCGTCATCGATGTGAAGATTCCGGCCGACCTGAAGGTCGCCTACATCATGGGAGCGGGAGACGATATCCCGACCACCCTCGAGCAGATCCGGATGAATGTCACGCTGCTCCCGGCGGAGAAGATTGCGAGCGAGAATTTGTCCCCGTACGCCACCATCGTGCTAGGCGTGCGGGCCTATGACACGCAGAAGGATGTGGTCGCGAATAATCAGAAACTGCTCGATTTCGTCTCGAGTGGGGGGACCCTGATCGTACAGAACAACAACAGCGTCGGCGATTTTAATTCTGAGCATTTGACTCCGTACCCGGCGGAGTTGAGCCGCGCGCGGGTTTCCGTCGAAGAGGCGCCGGTTGCGATACTCGCGCCGGATGATCCCGTGTTTCATCACCCGAACGAGATTTCGCAGAAGGATTTTGACGGATGGGTGCAGGAGCGCGGCTTATACTTCATGGACAAATGGGATGAGCATTTCAAGCCTCTGCTGGCCTGCCATGATCCCAACGAGCCGGAGCAAAAGGGCGGCTTGCTGGTGACAAAGTACGGGAAAGGGACATACATTTACACCGGCTATTCGTTTTTCCGGCAGTTTCCGGCGGGAGTGCCGGGAGCGATTCGCCTGTTCGTAAACCTGATAAGTGCCGGGAAAAGTTAGTGCCGTGGTGTTAAGACCTGAACCATGTCTGCCAGCCCTGAATCCGGCACTCAGCCGCCCCGGCTGATTCGCGGAGTCGGTCTCGCGAGTGCTACCACTCTGAACATGATCGATATGATCGGGGTGGGTCCGTTCATCACCATTCCGCTTGTCGTCAGCGCCATGGGCGGTCCCCAGGCGATGCTAGGCTGGCTACTGGGCGCTGTGGTTGCCATTTGCGACGGCTTGGTATGGGCCGAATTGGGCGCGGCGATGCCCGGCTCGGGAGGGTCATATCGGTATCTGAGCGAGATCTACGGGCGCCGGCGGCTGGGAAAGCTCGTAGCCTTTCTTTTCATCTGGCAGCTGTCGTTCAGCGCGCCGCTTTCGGTGGCATCGGGCGCAATCGGATTTGCTGGTTATGCCTCCTATCTTGTTCCTGCTCTGAACCGACAATACTCGATGCGCAGCTGGACTCTTGCTCTGCCCCGGCTGGGAGCCTTTGAGATCCGCTGGAGCGCCGCGGGCACGACTCTGGTCGCGATCGCCGTCATTCTCGTCGCCGTGCTGCTTCTCTACCGGCGAATTACCCAGGTAGGCTGGATCTCCCGGCTACTGTGGGTCGGCGTGGTTGCCACCATAGGCTGGATCATCGTTGCCGGGCTGACCCACTTCAATAGCGCACGAGCCTTCAGTTTTCCTCGAGGCGCCTTTGTCCTGTCGCACAACTTTTTCCTGGGCCTGGGCTCGGCGATGCTGGTCTCTACCTACGATTATTGGGGCTATTACAACGTCTGCTTTCTTGGCGACGAGATCAAAGACCCGGGCAAAAACATCCCCCGCGCGCTGCTGCTATCCATTCTGCTCGTAGCATGTCTATACCTACTGATGAACGTCAGCATACTGGCGGTGGTGGACTGGCATGAGATGCTGCGCATGCCCGAGAGCGGCAATAAGCTGTACGTGGTCTCCATCTTCATGCAGCGCATCTATGGCGGTTGGGCGGCGAGTGTCGCCACCGTGCTGGTGATGTGGACGGCATTTGCTTCCGTCTTTTCTCTCATGCTTGGCTACTCCC
>JAFAWX010000132.1 GCA_019241535.1 Acidobacteriota bacterium
TAGCTCCCTTTTGTATCTTGACCAGACCGCGATAGGTGTTCTGCCCGTGTCCGGCGGAAATGCCTTTCGATACAATCGTGCTGCTGGTGTTCTTACCGATGTGGATCATCTTCGTCCCGGTATCCGCCTGCTGGTAATTATTTGTCAAAGCCACGGAGTAGAACTCGCCCACTGAGTTATCGCCCATTAATATGCAGCTCGGATATTTCCAGGTAATTGCCGAACCGGTCTCAACCTGCGTCCACGAGATCTTCGAATTTCGCCCGAGGCACTTGCCGCGCTTGGTTACGAAGTTGTAGATCCCGCCGCGGCCTTCCTTGTCTCCCGGATACCAGTTCTGAACCGTGGAATACTTTACCGTCGCGTTGTCCAGGGCCACGAGCTCGACGACCGCAGCATGAAGCTGGTTTTCGTCCCGAATCGGGGCCGTACAGCCTTCGAGGTAGCTTACGTAGGCACCTTCATCGGCAATGATCAACGTCCTCTCGAATTGCCCTGTTTCTGCGGCGTTTATGCGAAAGTAGGTGGAAAGCTCCATCGGGCAGCGCACCCCTTTAGGTACGTACACGAACGAGCCGTCGCTGAACACGGCTGAATTCAGGGCCGCGAAAAAATTGTCGGTCGAGGGCACGACCGAACCCAAATACTTCTTTACCAGCTCGGGGTGGTTCTGCACCGCCTCGGTAAAGGAACAGAAGATGACCCCGCGCTCGGCGAGTTTCTCCTTAAAAGTCGTGGCCACAGAGACACTGTCAAAGACCGCATCCACGGCTACGCCGGCCAGCCGCTGCTGCTCGGCCAGGGGAATTCCCAGCTTCCTGTAGGTGTCGAGGATCTCGGGATCGACTTCGTCCAGGTTTTTCAGCGCCGGCTTCTTTTTTGGCGCCGAGTAATAGGTAATGCCCTGGTAGTCGATCGGGCCGTACCTGACGTTCGCCCACTTCGGCTCCGCCTCGGACCGCTCGAGCGAAGCCCAGTGGCGATACGCCTTCAGCCGCCATTCCAGCATGAAATCCGGCTCGCCCTTTTTCTCCGAAAGTAGACGCACGATATCTTCGTTGAGCCCCTTTGGCAGCCTGTCCTCCTCGACGGCAGTGACGAAGCCCCACTTGTACTCCCGGTTTGTAAGGTCCTGGATGGTGTCGATTGAAGTCATTGGGTTCTCCCTGGGCCCAAGGTGATCGAGACAACATTTCTGCCGCTGGCCATATGAGCCAGGTGCAACGGCCTGGTCAGGTCCGACAGCCGGATATTTTCTAGCGCACGATGCAAAGCTCGCCCGATCACGCCCGAGTTGTAACGCACCGTGCAGGAGGGCTCCAGATCGCAGCAGCCGGGCGCGGTATAGCATTCGGTAAATCCGATCGGACCCTCCATGGCAGCAATGATTTCCGCAACCGAGATGTTGCCGGCAGGGCGCGCCAGAGTATACCCGCCCTTAGTCCCGCGCCGCGAAACCACCAAGTTGTGGTCCAGCAATTCCCTGAGGATCTTGCCCACTGTCGCCAGCGGCAGACCGGTACCCGCGGCTAACTCTCGCGCAGAGTGCATCGACGTCTCGGGGGGACCGGCCATGTAAGTTAGCAGCACGATCCCATAGTCGGTAAGCTTGTTGAGCCTTAACATCGCCCTGGGTCAAAGCGTAATCTTGACCAAATTAGTCAAATATAATTCTAATTGCCCTGGCGAGAGCCGTCAAATTGCGAATGGCACAAAACCGACGAGGCGTCGCATGGAATGACCGGCGGGAACGTCGGACACCTTGCTTATAAGATGAGGCTCGGGCCGAATGGGCTTCCTTTTTCCTGTCGGTGAACAACAATTTTGCCTGCCTGAGCAACAAAGGTTTTCCCTGCAGCCGGGCGTCGCGTTACAGTTCTGTTAAGCGGAGCAACGCATGCGAAGTTTCGAGAGCCTCGACGAGCAGGAGATCCTCGCCCTGGCAGTATCCCTGGAAGAAGAAGACGAACGCATATATGCCGACTTTGCCGAAGGATTACGGCATACCTTCCCTGCCTCGGCGGAGGTTTTTGACGGCATGCGGCAGGAAGAAGCCGGGCACCGCCGGCGCCTGCTCGAGCTTTACCGGGAGAAATTCGGCGAGCACATTCCATTAATCCGCCGCCAGGATGTCAATGGCTTTGTAAAACGGCGGCCGGTGTGGCTGGTGCGGCCGCTTGGGCTGGAAGCGGTGCGCAGCCAGGCGGAATCAATGGAGGCTGAAACCAGACAGTTCTACCTTAGGGCCGCGGCGAGAGCACGCGATGCCGGTATTCGCCAGTTGCTGGACGATTTGGCCGAGGAGGAACTCACCCACGAGCACCGCGCCGAAGAACTCGAACGCGCCAAGCTTACACGGGAGACCAGAGACAAAGAAGACGAGGCCCGTCGCCGTTTGTTCCTGCTGCAGATCGTGCAGCCCGGGCTGGCGGGGCTGATGGATGGCTCAGTTTCGACCCTGGCGCCAGTGTTCGCGGCGGCATTCGCCACCAGAAATACCCATGACGCGTTTGCCGTCGGGCTTGCGGCATCTCTTGGCGCCGGAATCAGCATGGGATTTGCCGAAGCCTTATCTGACGACGGCACGCTCACGGGCCGAGGACACCCGCTACTTCGCGGCCTGGTCTGCGGGTTGATGACGGCCCTGGGCGGGCTCGGGCATACGCTGCCCTTTTTAATCCCCGCCTTTCACGTGGCTTTAACGGCCGCCCTTACGGTAGTGATTGCGGAGCTAGCGGCAATATCATGGGTGCGCCACCGCTACATGGAAACTCCGGCAGTTTCAGCCGCGCTCCAGGTCGCGCTCGGTGGTGCGCTGGTGTGCGCGGCCGGCGTACTGATCGGAGCCTCATGACGAGGCTGATGACAACCGGCGCGGCGAGTGCGACAACATTATTTGGGAGCTGAGATGGCCAGACTTCGTGCAGGCAAACGCAGGAACAAGCGAACCAAGATGGTTCTACCGGTGCGCGTCGGCATTATGAAAGGTGACGGTACTCAGGAAAGCCACGTGCTGCACACACTGGACGCAAACGAAACCGGTGTGAAGCTGGGCGGTTTCCGCGGTGAGTTGAAGGTGGGAGACGTGATCGACATTCATTATCGGACCGCTCGAGCGAAATTCAAGGTCGCCTGGGTTCGCGCACTGGAGAACTCTCCCGAGAAACATCTTGGGGCGGCCTGTATGGAACCGGAAAAGAATATCTGGACGGTGAGTTTTCCGAGAGAAACGGATCAGTATGAAGAAAAAGACTGAACCCTTCCTTTTCAATTATCCGGTAAGGAATAAATACGACGTGTCATCGGTTATCTTAATCGACGCTTTCGCTGCGTCGTAATCGCTCGCGTTTGCTTAACTGGTCGATAGCATCCGAATGAGCTCAGATTTAGGAATGATTCATGTATAAGCGCAGCCGCATCATGCCTCGATCCATAATCGCCTTCGCCCTGGCGGCCCTAGCCCCAGGCGCTTACGGCCAGGTGCATGCGATTGACACCTCGAACTCCAAGCTAGTCGTCCACGCTTTCAAGGCAGGGCTATTCTCCGGATTCGCCGATAATCACGAAATTGAGGCTCCTGTTGCCGAGGGAACGATCGACGAGAGCGGGTTACAGGTTAAGTTTGTGATTGATTCCCGTGGACTGAAGGTGCTCGATCCGCAATTAAGCCCCGACAGACGAAGGCAGGTTCAGGAACGCATGCTGGGACCGGAGGTGCTCGATTCGGAGCGCTTTCCCCGGATCGAGTTTCAGTCCACCAAGGTCGAGCAGGCCGGGCCGGCTTCCATGCTGGTCAGCGGCAAGCTCTCCTTGCATGGTGCCGTGCGGCCGATTTCGATCAAGGTCCACAACGACAATGGACGCTACCAGGGCACCTGCTCGATTAAGCAGCAAGACTTTGGCATCACCCCGATCAGGATTGCCGGAGGGACGGTCAAGGTCAAGGATGAGCTGAAAATCGATTTCGACATTCGCACCAACACCCAGCCCAATGCGGCCAGGAACTGACCTCCAGGACCTCAGGTGCGACTGCGGCGGCCGAGTCCCACGCCCGACACACTCTGCGGTGTTCCGCTGAGCCGCTCTTCCTATCCTTGTACTTTTGACAGAGCGGCCAGGAATTGCTGTGCCGATCCAGGCGCCTGCGCTTGACCGTCGAGGATGCTTTGAAAGGAGGTGTTTTCCCCGTAAATGTTATGGTTCATATCCTGGTCCGTGCTTATCTTCGAGCCCTGAAGATTAGCCCCGGCATAAGCTCCGCTGGAGCGCGCGTACGACAGAACCGGCGCTTTCCAGCCCGTGCTCTGGCCCTTGCCTGCGCTTGCTCCGGTCGGGCCGGCGGCGACCGCTTCCGCGCCAAGATCCCAATGACCGTGCCTAAGTTCTTCCTCTCCCTGTGTATTCATCAGCAGCACGATGTCCTGGTGCTCTGCCCCTGCCTGTAAACCGATGCTTCCACCTGTCAGGGTGATAAAAGCAGGCGCGCTCCAGCCCGAACTAGTCCGGCAACTGACGACGCCGTTTCCATGCTCGCCACCCACAATAAATCCGCCTTTAGTCAATTTCGGAATGACCGCCACGCACTGCGCCTGATGAAGCAGAGCAGCGGGAATCTGGTTGGATGAACTCATCTGCTGGACTACCTGCGCGGCGGCGTCCAGCTCTTTTGCGGCATCAACCGCCCATGACAATAGCCCAGACCCAGCCACGAACACAGCGACAAAAAGCACTCGTTTCATATCTTGTCCTCCACGGCGTCTGTTCACATAATTGTATGGCAAGAAGCCTGCGACACGCCGTCGCTCGAGTGTCTGACCCGGTTCGCTTTTGTTGCGCGTAAGATCCTGTCGTTTCATTTACACGGTAAGGCAAGATGAAAGAGCAAGACCACAGATGATGCAATCTAGAAATTCATGCGAAGGCCGACCTGCGCCGCAAACGGAATGCCCACGGTCGTTCCCGGACCGAAGAAGTCGCCCAGCGCTCCGGCTGGATGGGCAAGCTGTTGAAGAGAGGTGACTGGAGAGGTGATAGTGCACGCCTGGTCCAGGCACAGGCTGGTTACGTTTCCCGACGCAATGTCGCTGGCGGGAACGGGAAGGGCTGCCACGTTAGTTACGAAGTTGGCTCCCGGATTATTGCGATTCAGAAGGTTAAAGAATTCGACAAAGGGGAGAAGAGTCCAGCGGTCACCGAATGTGATCGGCCGTACCACCCGCATGTCCACCTGTAGGTAAGGTGTTCCGCGAAACTCATCAAGGCTGGTGGGAACTCCATTGACGGAAATGCGCCTGGTGCCGTCGGCCGTGGTGATCACGAAGGGACGCGGGCTCTCCGCCTGCAGCATTGTGCTCACCTCAAAGCCGCCCGCGGTATGAAAGATTCCCGACACCACCATACGGTTCCTGACGTCTTCTCCGGACGGCCCGTAATCGCCGGGTGCAAACGGCTCCAATGGATCGCAGACGCGGTTCACATAGTCCCACAACTCGCCAAGGACGCAGCCCCAGGTTTTGGCCCGGGAGAGTGTGTAATGGGCTATCAGATTGAAGTGCCCGGCTGTTCCCTGCAACCGGACCATGAGTGCGTCATAAGCGCTGCGATTGTCCGACTTGTATAGATTTATGTTGGGCACCAAGTCCGCCTGCGCCGGGTCGCTCTCCGGAAGCAGCGGCGTGAACAAGTTCGTGCCCCCAGCATAGGAGTAGGCGCGGTAGCCATGCATACCGGTCTCGCGGGTGTAGTCGGCGCTTAAGGTCCAGTGATCGTTGAAAGCGTGCTGAACTCCGGCGGTGGCATGAAGGGCATAAGGTGTGCGGTAGTCGGAGGCAATCTCGGCTCCTGCGCCTCCGAGGCTTGCTCCTGGAATACATCCCTGGTCTCGGGGATTGAAGCAAGGAGCTGGAGGCGAGTCGACCGCCTGCAGGGCGGCCACCCACCCGTTCTGTGCCAGGTCACTGTAAAACAGGCCCGCTCCGGCGCGGATGACGGTGCTCTCCCTCTTTCCCGGCGCATAAATGATTCCGATTCGTGGAGCAAACGCTTTGCGATAGTCTTCGGGTGCTTTGCTGACCAGTGGTATCTGCAGCGTTTTCAGCGTCAGATACGCGGGATTCAGGGACTGATCCCGGCCAGAACCCATGAGCAGACCAAAGGTCGTGTCCCAGCGCAGGCCGTAGTTCAGTGTGAGATTCGGGGAAATGCGCCAGGAATCTTGCGCGTAGAGCCCCAATCGCCTAACGCTTTGGTTGAAACTACCATTGCCTGCGGAAGTTTGGGTGCAGGTCACGTCGGCAGGAGGATTAAGGCATGTCGGATCGAAGTAAAACTGTGCGGGATTGGCTGCATAGAAGCTGGGATCCTTCGCATACTGGAGCAGAGTCTCGGCTGTGCCTGACAAGGCTCCGCTGAGCACGGGCTCATGGATGAGGTCAACACCAAATTTCGAGGCGTGCTTGCCTAGGGAACGGCTCAGGTCGTAGCGCAGCTGGTACTTCTGCTGGTTGCGCAAGACGGGAAAGGCCGTAATGGGCGTAAGGAACTGATTGTCGCCGAAGGTTTCAAAGCCGGAGATGGTCTGGGCAGTCGAACTGAATGGGAACGCCAGCGCGAATCCGAAATATTGGTTGCGCGCTTCCGTGTGGTGCAGAGTACTCGCGCCGAGCGTCATACTACTCAGCCAATTCGGACCGAACGCGTAGGTATTGTTGATTACCAGATTCGCATACTTGGAGCCGGAGATAGTACCAGTCGAAGGCAGGCTACCCTGCTGAACATAGTTGTTGTCTGTCGTGTAGTTATCTATCGAAGCGCGCAGGAACCACCGCGAGTTCGCGCTTTGCGCCCAGTCGAACCGTAACGAACCTAGGACATCGCGAAACGGGATGGGGGTGGAACTGGGGACGGAAATGGACGTAACGCCCGGGATCAGGCCAAGAGCAGCGAGTGATGCCAAGGAGGCGAACTCGGACCGGCTGTTGGGACTGTAGGCTATGCTTGCATCCTCGTGCACGTACTCGAGTGATGCGAAAGCCCACAGCTTGTTTTTCTCGAGAGGTCCGCCGAGCGCTCCCACGTAGTTCTGGCGCGAAAACGGCTGCTTGGGGTCGGGTGAGGGATTCTCGATCGGATACCTGCCGGTCAATCGAGCCGCACGATCGTAAAATGCAGCTCCCCCGTGCCAGTCGTTGCTTCCATGACGTGTGGTAATTACAACCGAACCAGCCGTAGTGCGCCCCGTGTCCGCATCTTCCTGTGCGGTTCGAAACGCGAATTCCTCTATCGCATCGGGAGAGAAGTTTTGCAGGAACCCGCCGATGTAATCGTCGCTGTCATCTATGCCGTCGACCGAGAGCACGTTGTTGAGCCCGGAACTGCCGCCGGTCGATATGGCTGTGATTCTGGCCTTACTCGGGTCGGAAGGCTCGACCGGCTCGGTACCAGGCACCAGGTAGGCGATATTGGCGAAGCTGCGGTGGGCGAGCGGCACCATCGTCAGGTCGCGATAGGAAACCGCACCCTGGTGCACGGCGCTGGCGGTGTCGATCGGCTCAGTTGTAATTGAGGATGACATGCCGGTTACGTTCACCGTCTGCGGTACAGACGCCGGCTTCAACGTTACCGACAGGTCCCGCACTAAACTCACAACCACGTTCACGTCGGCGCGGGTATCGGCGAACCCCTGGGCGCTTACTATTACCTGATATGCTCCGGGGAACAGGTCATCCAGGCGGAACTCGCCACGCTCGTCGCTTCGCACCTGCTTCTTTAGTGAAGATGCGGGCGCCTCGACCGTGATCAGCGCAGCGGCAATGCGCCGCCCATCGATGTCCTGCACCTCACCCCTAAGCGAACCGGCGGCTGTCTGTGCCTGCGCGACGAACTTCCATGGAGTGGAAAACAGCAGAGGTAAAAGAAAGAAACCTGCCAAGCGGCACACCCGAGAAATTCGCATTTTCATGGCTCGGAGTATTCGCCAGGTAGCGTGCGCAGGACCACAGTTTAAGATTCTACACTGTGGACTAAAGCGGTCTGTCGGCCGATTGGGCTCAAAGAGCGCGGCTCAAGCGAGCTCCGGCAAGAGGTGGTTTAGGCACATTAGCTATTAAGCGGCCCCTCCAACTGTGCACGAGCACTGATCTGAGCGCGCTAGTCGGGCACAAAAGAGCATTAGAGAAACGCGCCGGGCGTTGGCGTTTGGATATTTATGTTGCTGACCGACAAGTACTTAGTAGCTTGCACCGTCCCCCTCCAAACAATACAATTCCGGAGCGGCAACCGGACGCTTGCCATGAGCGTGGGAACACCATGGGTGCGAGTGCCCGCGCGCAACACAAAGCTGCTACTCACGAAACAAAGGTAAACCCGTGCGTGTCGGATTATTCACGCGAGAATATCCTCCTCAGGTTTACGGAGGTGCCGGGGTCCATGTCGATTACCTGAGCCGCGAAATGGCCAAAGACATCGAGGTGGAAGTGCACTGCTGGGGCTCTCAGTATTGTGATCAGGGGAATCTGCATGTTCGGGGCGCCGAACCTTGGGAGGAAATCACGAGGGGCACTAAAGAAAAATTTAAAGGCCCGCTCGAAGCTTTCAGCCTAAATCTCACTCAGGTAAAGGCCCTGACCGGGATTGACGTCGTCCACACCCATACCTGGTATGTTTGCATGGCTGGTTTCCTTGCCAAGAAGCTCTACCAGGTTCCCTTCGTTCTCACCACTCACTCGCTCGAACCGCTGCGCGCGTGGAAGGCGGAGCAGCTCGGTACGGGCTACGCCCTGAGTTCCTGGATGGAACGTACGGCCATTCTCGCTGCGGACGCCGTCATCGCGGTCTCCAGAGGCACCAAGGCAGACATTCTCCGTGCCTACCCGGATGTAGATTCCGAGCGCATTCACGTTATCTATAACGGCATTGATTTAGCCGAATACCAGAAGACTTCCGAGACGAAGGCACTTAGAGATTACGGCGTCGACCCGGCAGTTCCGTACCTGTTGTTTGTCGGCCGCATCACGCGGCAGAAAGGGGTCAGCCATCTGGTGGATGCGATTCGCTATATGCCCGCCCAGACCCAGGTGGTGCTCTGCGCCGGAGCTCCGGATACACCGGAAATTGCCGCTGAGTTACGGAAAAAGGTGGACGAAGCTCGTCGGGAGCATCCGCGCATTGTTTGGATCGAGAAAATGGTCACCAAACTGGAAACGATTCAGCTATACAGCCATGCACGTGTCTTCTGTTGCCCTTCGGTATACGAGCCTTTCGGTATCATTAATCTCGAGGCGATGGCATGCCGTGCTCCCGTAGTTGCCAGCGCAACCGGGGGGATCAAGGAAGTGGTGGTGGACGGCGAGACCGGTTCTCTGGTGCCATTTGATCAAGACCCGGTCACAAGTTTCCCCACCAATCCGGAGAAATTCGCCCGTGACCTGGCAGCTGCTGTCAATCATCTCATGGATAATCCGGAGAAATGCCGGCGATTCGGAGATGCGGGACGGCGGCGCGTTGAACAAACCTTCAGCTGGACGGCCATTGCCCGGCAAACCATTCGCTTATATGAGCAGTTGATCCGGCAGCGAACGCATGCCGGAGCCCTCAGTGCAGATTGACCAGCAGCATTGGCGTTGCTGGATGATTCAACGCTGTCGGGCACAGAAGTCAGCCCATAGCTAACGGCGGAAGCAGCAATCGTGCTCGCTCATTGTGCGGGGCTGGCGTCGACCTGCTAAGCCATTGTGAACTGTTCGTTCGTGCCGCCGGCGCAGCAGGTTCTTAACCACCGCGGGGAGATGAGATGAAAGCGAAAGCAAAGGACTCAGAGGGGCGCAAGCGTGTCATCGTCGAAGCCGTCAGTCCGGAAATCGATGGCGGGCGGTTCCCGACTAAACGCACCGTGGGCGACCAGGTTTCCGTAGAAGCCGATATCTTCGCCGATGGCCACGATGCGATCTCGGCTTCCCTCCTCGCTCACCGCGAAGGTTCCGATCAGTGGACGGAAATCCCCATGCGGCCTTTGGTCAACGACCGCTGGACAGGCACATTCCGCGTGGCTGAGCTGGGCCGCTACGGATTCAAAGTCCAGGGTTGGATCGACCACTTCGAAACCTGGCGGCGCGATCTGCTGAAGCGTATCAAGGCCGAAGCCGATACCGCGATCGACTACCTGATGGGCGCCGACCTTATCGCCCAGGCGGCGGAGCGCGCAACCGGCGCCGATGCCGACTGGCTGCGCCATCGTGCAACGGTCCTGCGTTCGAAGCAGCAACCGCGTGAGCTGCGAACCCACGCAACCGACCCAACCCTGCAGGAACTGGTGCGCCGCTATCCCGACAAACGTTTCGCTACCTTCTCGGACCGGGAAATCATTGTCATGGTGGATCCATTGCGCGCCCGATTCAGCAGCTGGTATGAGTTTTTCCCCCGTTCCACATCGCCCGAAGCCGGTCGGCACGGCACCTTTACTGATTCCATAGCCCGCCTGCCTTATATAGCAGAAATGGGATTTAACGTCGTCTATCTGCCTCCAGTTCATCCTATCGGGCAGACTTTTCGCAAAGGGCGCAACAACTCACCGAGTGCCGAAGCGGGAGATCCCGGCAGCCCATGGGCCATCGGCTCGGAAGAAGGGGGCCACAAAGGGGTGCATCCGCAGCTCGGCACGATCGACGACTTCAGGCGTTTTGTCAAGGAAGCGAAGGATCTCAATTTATCCGTGGCGCTGGACATCGCATTTCAGGCGTCGCCTGACCATCCCTACGTCCGTAAGCATGAATCCTGGTTCCGCAAGCGCCCCGATGGCAGCATTCAATATGCTGAGAACCCGCCGAAGAAATATCAAGACATTTATCCATTCGAATTTGAAAGCCAGGACTGGGCGGCAATGTGGGAAGAGCTGAAGAGTGTTTTCCTGTACTGGATCGATCAGGGGGTTACCATTTTCCGCGTCGACAACCCGCATACCAAAGCCTTTCCCTTTTGGGAGTGGGTCATTGCTGAGATCAGGCGCGACCATCCGGAGGTGCTGTTTTTGGCCGAGGCTTTCACGCGTCCCAAAGTCATGTACCGATTGGCAAAGTTGGGCTTCAGCCAATCGTACACGTACTTTCCTTGGCGCAACGCGAAATCCGAGATCACGTCCTATCTCACGGAGTTGACGCAGCCGCCAATCCGCGATTTTTTCCGCCCTAATCACTGGCCCAATACGCCGGACATTCTTACGGAATTTCTGCAGATTGGGGGGCGAGCGGTTTTTTCCATCCGCCTCTTGCTGGCCGCTACCCTGGGAGCCAATTACGGCATCTATGGCCCCGCCTTCGAATTACTCGAGCATCGCGCCCTGCGTCAGGGGAGTGAGGAATATCTGGATTCAGAAAAATACGAGATTCGCGGCTGGGATATCGAACAGCCGACCAGCCTTCGCCACCTGATCGCGCGCGTCAACACGGTTCGCAATGAAAACGAAGCGCTGCAAAACGACTGGTCGCTAAAATTTCATCTTGTCGACAACGATCAGATTATCGGCTACAGCAAGGAATCCGACGACCATTCCAACCTTATGGTGATGGTCGTCAATCTTGATCCCCATCATACTCAGTCCGGGTACCTGACTCTGCCGCTCGACATCCTGGAAATTCCGCCGGATCGCGCCTATGAAGCAGAAGATCTTTTGACCGGCGCGCGCTACTTGTGGCACGGATCGCGTAATTACGTAGAGCTAAATCCAACCGCGCTCTCCGGACACATTCTAAAAATCCATCGCCGAATGAAGGTCGAGTCGGATTTTGAGTATTTCCTGTAAATCGGATGTTCGGTTGCCGGGCACGTATCAAGGCAGCGGAAAAAAGATGCCCGCATCCTGAGAATGCGACACAGATGCGGGCAGAAATCCCAATCGAGTTCGATGGGTGCAATCAGCCGAAGCAGTTAGCGTGAGGTAAGGACAATCTCGCGCGCGATGCGTGTGGCTAGTGGCTCGCGCATTGCCTCGCGATTCTTGTAACCCTGCCTTTGTTGTTCGTCGGAACCCATGACTTGTTGTGCGAGCGTATCTGCCTTTTGTTCATTGGATTCAAGTGTAGCCAAATCCTTGACCTCGGTCATGAGCATCAGATCGAAGTCGTTCGGGCTATGCGATTCGGTCTCAAGAACCTTGTAGCCTAAGATGAGCCCTTGGGACTTAAATGCTTCCTGCTCTTTCTTCCAGTCGGTCGCCAGCCACTCCTTGTAGGCATTATCCATGCCGGGCTTAACCCGAATGAACTGGATTGCCCATACGCTTCCGGAATGGAAAGGGCGCGTGACCTGAGCATAGAGGGATAAGCCCAGCATCACCAGAGAGACGGTCAAAGCCACTGCCAGTACCTTTAGTTTCATCGGTGAAGTGCCTCCGGGGCAGGAACATATCGTGTAGCGACCCTCTTGTCAATAACACGCCCAGAGCACGGAGCATAGCTAACAAACATTCGGCAACCACACGTTGCCCCAAGTCCCCTGAGGGAGAGGCGCTCGCCGAGTGAAGCCATTTCATATGTTCACGCCCCGGGGCCAGGAATTCCTGAGCGGAAGCTACGCACGCTCAAGGGAAACTAAGCGGGTTCCGGCTGAAAAAAGTTCCTTTTGGCCGCCCTCGGCTACGGTATGCCAGACGTTACTATCATCTTCCACCAGCAAGCCGCCGAGTACGTGGATGCCGTGGTCAAACAGCAGGGGATGCATCGGCGTGCTTGGGCCGGCGACCACAATCTGAGCGCCCTGGCTCAGCGCGAGGAGCCTGGGCATGGTCTTGTTGATCAGGGCACTGGCAGTCATGATGACGATATCTTGGTCGTTGAGGATGTATTCGCTCGCCCAGTCCGGAAGGTCCCCGGCCTGTGGCCTGCGCTCCAGGATTGAAAGCCGGCAGAGGTCAGCCAGACGTTCCAGACCCTGAAAATGCCCGATAACCGCGACTCTTTTGCCCCGCATCTGTTCGCGCAGGGACGTGAAAACGTCTTCATCGCAAGATTCGTTTAAGCGCGACCCCCAGTTCCTTCGCATCATTTCGGGGGCATTTATGGCCGAATTGATCGCCGCAAGTCCCATGGCCGCTTCGTATGCATTCCAGGACTTCACCCCGGCTGCAAGATCGCGTAATTTCATGCTCCTCAGACGGCCCGCGTTGTGCAGGTCGCCTGCTCCTTCGAGCGGGCGCATTGCTACACCTACGCCCAGGGATCTCACCAGGAACCAGTGCAGTCCCGCCAGACAATCCTTAACCTCGATATCCACGGGGACGGTGGCAATGAGCTGATCGTATAAATTCCACATTCTCTAAGCACCCGTTTAATAGGGATGACAATGTGAACGGTGCCGATGTTTCTGGCCCCTTAGAAATTTCCATCCTCCAGCGTTCACGCGCGCTCTGAATTGGATCCACCAGCCCCGTACGAAGTGGCTCTTTTGTTGATAGCGCGCTTGAGGGAAAATACTTCTGGCGGCTTGCCCGCCATCAGAATGACGAGACAGAGCCATGAAATCTACATCCCGCACTGAGCTTCGACGATTGCCGAATCGCGGATCAAGCGATCCGGACGTAATCCACTCGATCCTAGACGATGCATTTCTCGCCCATGTCGGATTTACCGTGGACGGACAACCGTTTGTAATTCCGACGCTTTTTGGCCGCGAGGAAGACAAGCTGTACCTGCATGGCTCGTCTGCGAGCAGAATGCTGCGGCACCTCGACACCGGTGTGCCAGCCTGCGTAAACGTGACGATCGTGGATGGTTTGGTACTGGCGAGATCTGCCTTTCATCATTCAATGAATTATCGATCGGTTGTGGCCTTTGGAACGGCGCGAAAGCTGCTTGAACCGTCCCAGAAGACACATGCACTGCGGGTTATCTCGGAACACGTCATTGCCGGACGATGGCAAGATGTCCGCAGTCCGTCAGAGAAAGAATTAAAAGCGACTACAGTGCTCGAATTTGCTGTCGAAGAAGCCTCCGCCAAGATCCGCCGCGGGCCGCCCTTGGATGATGAAGAGGATTATTCCCTTCCGGTCTGGGCTGGGATTCTCCCGCTGGGACTGGAACAAAAGGCACCAGTTCCCGATTTACGATTGGCCGCGGCGCCCGAGGTGCCGCCATATGTCTTGCGCTACAGGAGGCCATCGCAGCTTGGAGGCTAAATTAATGAACATGCGGCATGCCGTTCTTCCCAGCCGCTCTTGCTTATACGGCGATGACGCGCGGCACCGGTCCGAAAACAGAGGCGATTCGGGCCTGGCATGCATGCGAATCCAAGCATTTCCCTATGTCGCACTTCGCATCCGAGAATCGATTCTCGACTCCACTCTGAGACTCCTGCTCGACTCAAGACTCCAAATTTGACCCATCTATTAGGAAAAGCCGAGCCCGGCTGCGTTACACTGCCCGTTGGACAGGGGTCCCAATTCGAGGCTTAGCAATGATTTGCACGAATTGGATCAACTGGCGAGCGCAGCCGACCGACATTCCGGGTGCGCTCCCGAGTCCAGTCCAAAGCGTTCTTGCAGAACACACGCGCTTACCAGAATCATCAAAACCTGATCGTTGGCCACCTGCGCGCCTTCGTCCATAGTGTGCAGGCTGTCCAGAAGAGCAACGACTTTCTTCTGATCGAAAAACGGAATCGATCCGAGGACAGGGCCTCGAAGCGTGTCATTGACCAAGGCACTCAATTTTCCCTTTGGGTTCAAAGTCGCAGGTGGGCTTAGAAACGGATGTTTCTGCCGCTTGTACACCGTTTCAGTGATCACGTCGCGAACGGCTTCGCGCAGCACGTACTTCTCGGTCATGCCGTGGATTTTTTGGTGCACGGGCTGCGAACAAAGGACCTCGACTACTTCATGATCGAGAAAAGGCACGCGACCTTCCACCGAGTGCGCCATTTCCATGCGGTCGCCCAACATATTAAGGATGTAGCCGGGCAGCAGAGTCTTTGACCAAAGATAAAGCGACTGATGTACGGCATCGCGCCCGCTGAGCCGTCCGCGGACATCAATCCCGCTGAGCAGAGAATGGTAGCTTTCCCGAGAGCCGTAGGTTGCAAGGAAATCCGCATGCCACAACGGCTGCATCTTCGCTGCACGGGCGGAGAAGGTTTCGATCCATGACGGAACAAAGCCAAGGATCCTCTTCACATTCTCCAGTGGTTTGGCCGTCCCGTGAGGCAGCAACAACCCTCGAGAGACGGGATTCAGCCTTTCGAGCTCCTCCAGAAGTGCCACGGATTCGCGCGAATCCTGGCCATCACGGTTGTAAAGCACCATATCGCGACGGAAGTGCGCATAACCGCCGAGGATCTCGTCTGAGCCTTCGCCGGTGATCACGACCTTGTAACCGGCATCTCTCACAGCTCGGCTCAAAAGATATTTCGCAACACCGTGGGCATTGAAGCAGAACGTCTCAGACTGGTGTATGGCGTCAGCAAAGTTATCGGCCAGGTCATCTTGGCGTATGGGAATAGGAAAAAACTCTGCGTGAACTTTCGCGGCCATCTCTTTTGCTTCTTTTTCTTCGTCGTAGTCTGCACGGTCGAAGGTCAGGGTGAACGCTCGAATCGGATCTGATCGGTGCCTTGCCGCCAGGCCCAGCACCGAGCAGGAGTCCAGGCCACCGCTAAGGTAACAACCGACTGGAACATCTGCACGCAAGCGAAGGCGAACCGCGTCTTCTAGGACGTGGCGGAATTCCGCTGTATATTCTTTGTCGGAACGATACAAGCTAGCACTGTCTTTCCGCGGATAATTGAAATCCCAATATTGGTTGAGTTCGACATGCCGGTCTGTGGCAATTAGGTAATGTCCCGGGGGAACCTGGAAAATTCCATCGAAAAGCGTCCGCACCTGATGGCTGCCGAATTCTGTCGCTTGCGCGACTGCTTCCGCATCCCAACGTGCCGGCACTCCTGCCGCAAAGAGAGCCTTTACCTCCGATGCGAGGTAAAGCGTCTCCCCGTGCATCGCGTAGAACAGCGGTTTGATGCCGAAGCGGTCGCGGGCTGCGAACAGTGAACGGTGGTTCTCATCCCACAAGACCAATGCAAACTCGCCGCGCAATCGGTGCAAACACTGAATGCCGAGGTCTTCGTAGAGATGCAATGCAATCTCGCTATCGGACCGCGTGCGCAGATAATGGCCTGAGCCCTCGAGGTTGCGTTGAATTGCTTCGTAATCGTAGAACTCACCGTTGACAATAATGTGCTTGCGCCCGTCCTCACTGGAAATAGGCTGGTCTCCCGTCGTAAGGTCGATGATGCTGAGTCGTGCGTGCCCCAGAGCTACTCGCCCGTCGGGCGAAATCCATCGTCGTTGTCCGTCAGGACCGCGGTGATACAGCCGACGAGTAGCGTTCTCAAGCAACACCGGTGAAACCGGACTACTGCGTGAGAACATTGCGACAATGCCGCACATAATGACCTCCTCGACTTGATGCGTGATCGAGACCGATTGCAAGTTAGGACAGCTTACTTGGGTGCCAGCGATTATACGCTCGAGGGGATTGCCGGTTACGATTGGCGGATCTGGGCTTTTCAGCACGCCGAAATCTTTGCGGTCATAAAAGCAAACAGGTAGCGATTGGACGGGAGCAGGACTTTAATAATAAGAACGGCGAACATCGATCGGCATGAAAAAGGTCCGTCCAACTAATCTCGTATAAAAGCCGATATGCTTTCAACATTGGGGACGGCTGGTTTCTCAGCTAATTCGCGTCATGCCTAGGCGTAGCAACGCTCGGCAACGAAGTGGCAGACCTGAATCCGACCACCTGAAACGAATAAGTTACAAAGCTGCTTGACAAGAGCCACGTTCCGTCGCTCCGCATCAATGTGAGCCGGCGCTCAATTCATGCTAGAAAGGTCCGAGGGTCCTGCTATGCGACGAGACTGGAAAACACGGCTGATCCATCCTGATGTTAATGCTCCCCAAGGCTTTCGTTCCCTAGCCACACCGATCCATCGCGGATCAACGACTTTGTTCAGTCGGGCCGCCGACATGATCGATACCTGGAACCATGATGAGGTGCCGTATACGTATGGCACCTACGGCACCCCGACGACGCTTACCTTGGCTGCGCGGCTGGCGGCAATGGATGGCGCCTACCGCTGCTTTATCACTCCCGGTGGACTATCGGCTATCGGGCTCGTGTACTTTTCCTTCACCGCGTCCGGGGACCACGTATTAGTGTCCGAGACTATCTACGGTCCAAGTCGCGCGTTCGCTGACCGCCTGCTCAGCCGCTATGGCGTCGACGTGGAGTATTACAAACCTTTGCTGGGAGAAGGAATCGAGGAGCTTATCCAACCAAATACCCGTCTGATCTGGTGCGAAAGCCCGGGCTCGCTTACGTTCGACATACAGGATGTTCCGGCAATTGTGCGCGTCGCACATCGCCATGGAGTCACGGTTGCGCTTGACAATACCTGGGCGGCGGGTCTCTTCTTCGATGCGTTTGGTCACGGCGTGGACATTTCCGTCCAGGCCCTTACCAAGTACGTTGGAGGCCACAGCGATTTGCTGCTCGGCTCGGTCAGTGTACGAGATGAAACGTCATATCAGCGCGTCGGGGCCACCTTAAAGCACCTAGGTATGGCGGCATCGCCGGACGACTGCAGCCTCGCCTTGAGGGGACTACAGACCCTCGGCGTACGGCTGCCAGCTATCCAGAACTCGACGCTGCGGATTGCGCAATGGCTCGCAGCGCGGGAAGAGGTCGCAATCGCATTGCATCCAGCACTTGCTTCCTGTCCAGGACATGAGATTTGGGCGCGCGATTTTACCGGATCCTCGGGTGTCTTCTCAATTGTATTTCGAGAACCAATTAATCGGTCGGGCATAGAGAGATTCGTGAATGGTCTGAAGTTATTCCGCATCGGATACAGCTGGGGCGGAGTGACCAGCCTGGTGGCGCTGCCCGACCTAGCAGAGGCTCCCAACGCGGCCGCATACGGGGATCGGCTCCTCAGACTCAGCATTGGGCTGGAGAGCACGGATGATCTGATCGCGGATCTCTCAGCGGCGATGCCAGCCTTAAGATCATCGAACCCATAAGGAGGACGGTAGCAGCAAGATCAAACTACCAACAATCTTCACAGCCCATCGTCAACCGTCCTGTCCCTCGATGACCTCAAAATGGGTAACGTGCTCATCAAAGCTCGTCAGCATTGCTTTCGCCTCGGGCTCTACAACAGCGTTCTCGGGACGTGCGCCAGCAAACCTCCGGACGGCCGCCATAGAATCCCAAAGCGTCAGTACCATCAACTCCATTGCCCCATCGACGGCGCGACGCAGGAGATACGATCCGCGAAATCCCTGGATTGCGCGGAGCACCGGGAAGACTTTCCTGGTTGCGTACTGTACATATTCTCCCGCCATCTCCGCGCTCGAACGTGCTTTCCACATGCGCAAAATCCTGTCCTGAGCTTGCGGCGTGTCCGGCGGATCTTCGCTTTGCCCAATTGCATGGACCGGGTTTGTCGCTTCCAGCCCTACGACCGTCGTCCACTCTCGAACGTGCCAGCGTTTCACAGCGCCGCTCGTCACATAGGGATCACTTCTGGCGAACTTCTCCGCTACCTCGGGCGAGTCCCCCTGGAATAACAACACTGCGCCATCGACAGGATCGGCCAGCGCACCCCCCAGCACCAGCTCGCCCCGCGCGCTTGCGTTCCACGCTTTTTCGAGGTGTGCCTGCCGGAACTGCTGGCGTCGGGAAACGTAATCTTCGCCGACTTCATAGAAAAGTAGGTAGTGCATCGTGGTTTCCTCTTGGTCTCATCCAGGCAAATGACTCCGGGTTAGTTGCCCGGTCTTGCATAACGTTCATTTTTTCACATTGCAGCCACCCGACATGATTGTCGCTAGCATCCGTATATCGGGCATGGGTGCGGTGGCTACGCAAAAGGTGAACTCGAAGGTCATCAACTCACTTTACTTCTGAGGAGCTCCCCGAACGCGAAGAGGTCTCGTGTTCCACCATTGGTGCCGAATAGTCTGAGTACCCAGCTTGAGGAGATCCGGTTTCGTGACTTGACGTAATCGTGCGCGGGAGTCAATGATGGCGCGTTGTTAACACTCGGGAGCGATCATCCCATGAGACTAGCCGGGCATACCGCCGTCGCCGAAGCCCTCGACCGCTTAGAACGAGCGGGCGGAGAGCGCTCGATCGCCTTATTCGAACACGGCACACTGATAGTTGAGATTTACGCCCCTCGCGGAACCGACACCCAAATGCCGCACACCCGCGATGAGATTTATGTCGTCGCCAGAGGTACGGGCACGTTTGAATTGAATGGGACCTCGGAATCCTTTGCGGTGGGCGATGTATTGTTCGCGCCTGCCCGCATGCCGCACAAGTTCATAGATTTTACGGACGATTTCGCCGCCTGGGTTTTCTTTTATGGCCCTGAAGGCGGCGAGCAGTAACGCAAAAAGCGACATATGCGTGTGCTTGTCGTCCAAACGTAGGCGGGCCGCCCGGCACACGCCGGCCGGCACGAATCGTGGTAAAGCTAAGCGGTGGATGCGTTGCGCTTTCCCGGAACAAGTCCCATCAATGCGATGCTGCCCACAACCGCGAAGATGGCACCGTAATAGAAAACGGCTGCATGACTGACCCGGTCCCAAAGGAGACCGGCAACAACGCTGGCTACCAGTTCCAACAAGCCCACGGTTGTGCTGTACCAGCCGACGCCGCTCGCCCGCAGGTGCTGGGGCACAAAATCGGACGCGAACGCCTTGCCGACCGAGCGGAATATCCCCTGGAACAGCCCGTAACATATAAAGAGGAAGGCTATAGCGGCTACGTTGGTGGTACGCGCGAAACCGAAATAGGCGATAAAGAAGATCGCGAATGCGAACAGAAGGATATTTCTTCTGCCCCACCGGTCGGAAAAAGAGCCCGCGGGATAAGAGATCAACGCCGCCACCAGATTGAAGCCGGCATAAATAAGGATAGTCGCTTCGAAGGAAGCTCCTATGCTTCTGGTCTGAAGGATTAAGAATGAATTGCTTGAGTTGCCGAGCCCAAACAATGCGATCACGAGCAAATATTTCCAATAATCTTTCGGAAACTGTCCGAGGCTGACGTCGATCTTCGATTTTGCGCCCTCGCGAAGTGGCTTCTCCTGGACCAACAGGATCATGCAAAAGGCGAGCAGCCCGGGAACGACCGCAACATAGAACATCCACCTAATATTGAAATGGAATGAGGTAAGAAGCAGAACGGCCAGCAATGGCCCCAGGAAGGCGCCCAAATTATCCCCGATGCCTTCGAGGCCAAAGGCACGACCTCTGTTTTCATCGGAAACTGAAGCGGCGATGAGTGCATCGCGTGGGGCGGAACGGAAGCCAGCGCCGAGCCGGTCCAGAAAGCGCCCCCCTAAGACCCCTTGCCAACCCGTGGCAAGGCCCATGACAGGCTTGCCCAGAGCCGATACAAAGTATCCGATCAGTGCCAGAGATTTTCTTTTCTGAAGCCTATCTGAGAGCCAACCCGAAAGGCCCTGCACGATATTCTGCGTTGCCTGGGCAATGCCTTCTACCAGGCCGACAATACTGCCGCCAGCATGAAGCGTTTGGGTGAGAAAAATTGGAAGGATCGGATAGAGCATCTCCGAGGAGACATCGGAAAAAAAGCTGGCCAACGCCAGAAGAACCGTATTCCGGGAAAAACCGGCAAGGTATCGCGATTTTGTTGAAGCCATAGGCACAGGATTGCTCGACCGGTATGGTGATCCAAGCTATACGTAGTTGAACAGCGTCATGAATCCGAAATCCATGTGCAATTGCTGATGGCAGTGGAACAGAGTAAGGCCGGGATTATTGGCGACAAAATCCACGGCAATTTCCTGATATCCCCCCAGCATTACCACATCCTTTGTGACACCCGATGTTGGCATACCGGACAGATTTGTCAGCTCGAAACTGTGGCGGTGCAGGTGAATCGGATGCAGATCGTCACTTTCATTTCGCATGTGGATGCGGTAATGGCGACCCTCCTTCAAGTGAAAGGAAGCAGATTCAGGGGAGTTCGAGCTCGAATAGGCAACCCCATTGATTGTCCAGCGATTGAACCCCTCGATTGCGGCGTTGTCTTTAGCAAATGTCAGCTCGAAGGTCTCATCCGGAGCTGTAACTCCTGCGCCAGTTTTCGCAAAGCGCGCGTAGTCCCAGCGAAATTTTGGAGGCCCCATCCACTGTGCTTTGCCGGTGCGACCCGCGTATTCCAGGACGATTCCCATCCCGCGGCGCCGGTCGTCATCGTCCGTATCCCCCATTATCCAGCGCCCCGGACGATCCATTTTGACCAGGGCCGAGACGCGCTCGCCGGTGCCGATCCAAAGGAATGGGACAATGGCAGGGTTCGGAACCGGATTCCCGTCGGGCGCGACTACCCGGAAGAAATGGCCGGGCAAAGCCACACTTCGCGTTTCGGTAGCGCTGCCGTTAAGAACGTGGAACAGAACCCGTTCACCCTGTCTTACACGAACCGGATCGCCGTGTCCCAACATGCGCCCATTAATTGTGAACAATTGATAACCCACTTCGTAGCCCTTCGGTTCCCCGCGGGCCAGTGATACTTTCATGGCCGACTCGCCCTTCGCTTCCAAAGCCTTTACCTTCGTCGCCCGAGCGAGGATGTCCTGCGGCATGTCTCCGCCGTGGCTGAATGTCGGCTCAAATTCCTTCAGTACCAGGAACACCTCACGGTCGTAGTTGCCTGCCTCGCGCCTGGGTTCGATATAAACGTGTCCCACCTGGCCACCGTACTGGCCGGCAGCAAGATCAGCACCGGCGCGATTGTGTGTATGGTAGAAGCGGTAACCCGAAGGTTGCGGCACAAACGAGATTCGCCGCTGCCCCTGTGCAGGCACAAAGGGCGTCCCCTCTTCGGCGGCTCCGTCGATATCGGCCGGGACCATCTGCCCGTGCCAGTGCAATTGCTCGGGCGAATCGGTGTCGTTGTAGATGTCGACGGTAACCCGCCGCCCTTCCTTGAAACGAAGCAGCGGTCCAGGAAATTGGCCGTTATACGTCGTTGTGGAGAGGATTTTGTTCGGTGCGATCTCGATGGGACTAGCGGCAATTCTTAAGGTGTAGTCGGCGGCAGCTTCGTTCTGGGGATTAGCGGTGGGGTTGGCAGCAATCTCACCGTACGCACGGGCGGTAAGCGGATTAACCGGAGTTCCCGCGAGTAGACCGGCTGCTTTCAGGAAATTGCGTCGAGAGAGCCTCATGGCTGTCTTGCTCCTTGTCTTTCCCCTCGTTTACGGAACAGTTCCGGCAGGTCTTGGGGCGGCGCTCTCCTCGAACGAACAGAGGTGGCGAAATTCAGGGCGACAGGCGTCGGCAAAGCTGTTAGTGCTAGGCTCTCGGCCAGTCGCCGCGAAGGAATGCATTCGCGGTCTCAACAAAACCAGCAGCATACGCGCCAAAGACCGGGGCGTGTCCCGCATTCGCTACAACCGACAGCGCCGAACGCGGAATTGCTTCCCGGAGTTCCAGTGCAAGCCGCACTGGATAGAGGGGGTCTCGGTCGCCGAAAACAATCAGGGTTCGTGCGGTAATGGTTCCAAGCAGCGGCGGAGTGAAATTCACATCATCATAGGTCTCTGCCATCACGTGCGTCTGCTGAACCAGCCACTCGATCTGGGCTTGGCCACCTTTGCAGCGCGCGCGCAGGCTTTTCTTTTCCCCCTCGTCCATTGACTCAAACGAGTACTGCAGTTGAAGGGCTCGCACTTCAGGAGGAAAATATGGCGGCGCACTGATCACGATCATCGCCTCTATCCTGTTCGGCTGCTGGGTGGCCATATGTAACAACGTTACACCGCCGCCGCTTAGACCAATGGCTTTCAGGCGATCGATTCCGAGGTGATCGAGCAGAACGAACATATCGCGGGCCGATTCGCGAAATGTGTGGGTACCTTTGAAGCCCGTAGATGCGCCATTGCCGCGTAAGTCCGGTCCAACCAAGCGGAATCCAGAGGGGATATCTTTGAAAATATAACTCCAATCTTTGCCTGTCCCACTCCAGCCACTCAGCCATAACAACGGCTCCCCGGCAGGGTCACCAAAGACCTCGTAATGCATCCGATATCCATTCAGCTCTAGC
>JAFAWX010000296.1 GCA_019241535.1 Acidobacteriota bacterium
CGAAATCGTCACCGCTATGTTTTGACCGCCAGTAACCTGCGACGAGTTCGTGCCCGGTGGCCTCGCCCTCTCCGGAAAACAAGGCGATCACCTCGTGCGCGCTCTTACCTCCATAAAGTGGAGCAATCAGCGGCTGGACGATCGAGACGGTTCCGTCATAGGCGCGCGTGTCACCCCAGGCCTCGAGGTAATGGGCTTCGTTGACGTGCCAGTGACAGAGCTCGGCGGTTTCATCGTTGTGAAGCCCGAGGTGGATGCGCATCGGGACCTTGCTGTTCTTGAGGGCATCGGCGAAGCCGAAGTCGGCGGGGGCATCGTATGCGGGATTTCCGCCCAGGATCACGAGAAGGTCCACGCGGCCGGCGTGCATATCATCAACCAGATCTTTGAGCGAGGAGGTCTGGTTGTGCGTGCTCGCGAGTACCGGATCGGTATGGATGAGGGTTTTGCCATCATTCCCAAGGGAATGGTTGAGGAGGTGGGCGAGCGCATGTACTTCCGGAGGCTGCTGGTCGCCGGCCAGAACAAGGCTGGTCCCGCGGTGGCTCTTCAGATCCTTGAGCACCGCATCGAAGAACTTCTTGGCGCCATCGGGCCAGCTCGCGTCCGAACCGAGCCCTTCGGGCGCAACCAGCGCGCGCGCCCAGCCGGGGATGTCCGCAGCCCGCAGCGGCAGACGGTGGTCGGCCTTTACCCCGGTTGCGCTCGGCGTGCTCTCGACCACATAGAGCCTCGTCATCTTCTCTGCGTCGGGATCACGGCGCTTAGCAAAGTCCCTGGCGTAGCGGGTCATGCCGGGAAAGCCGGCGGAAAGAAAGTCGGCATCGAGCGAGAGAATCACATCGGCGGCATCAAACCGGTACACGGTTTCAACCGCTTGCCCGAAGGCCATCTCAGCGCCGGCATAAACATTGTCGCGATTGACGGGCTCGTAGAAGTGCCACCGGGCTTGGGGAAAAAGCGCCAGCAGCCGCTGCATCTGATCGGCCAGGGTGGGAGAGGAGAAGGGCTGCGAAAGAATGCGGATTCCTGCGCCCTTCACCGCCTTTTGAGAATTCAATGGACCCTGAAGCGCAGCCAGCAGCGCTCCCCAATCGCTGATGTCTCCGAGGTAAAGCACATTCTGCGAGCGGTCGGGATCGTAGAGATCAAGAATCGAAGCCTGGGCATACACATCGGTTCCTCCCTGGCTTGCGGCATGGAGATCGTTGCCTTCGATCTTAATCGGGCGAAATTCGCGGCTCGTGACCAGCACCGGCGTGGCATATCCGCTCAGGGTGAAAGCGCTCGAGTAGAACATAGGTCGGCCGGGAACCAGATCTTCCGGCTGATGAACATAGGGCACGATCGGCTCGAACGGCTGCTTGGTGCAGGCACTCATGCCGGCCAGAGCCAGCGAGGAGCCCATCAGGCGGAAGAAGCCGCGGCGCGAAATCGAGTCCAGCCACTCGGAAGCTGCCTTCGGGAACTCGCGATGCATTGCCTCGCGAAATTCCGCGCTGCCGGCAAGTTCTTCAAGGCTGCGCCAAAACTCTGGACCGTTGTTGGTTTCGACGTCGGCGCGCAGCTGGACCAGATCCAGCTTGCCCTTCTTGCCCGGACAAACTTTCTCACCATTCGGATTGCGTTCTTGCTCTTCTCTGTTCATCGGCTCAGTTCCAAAACTCCGCCGGCCGGGACTTGCAACCGCAGACCGCCTGCATGCCCTAGCGGTGGCAAGTCGAGCAACTCGTAATATCCATCACCGTTCGCACGTGGTAGCTCTGAACCAGGTACTTACCCAAGCTGAGCTGGTCCGTAAAGCTCTTTCCATCGACCACCACGGGTAAATCCCTTGTCGGCTGCTGGTAACGCATATTGAAGACCTGCTCGCGCGGGCGCAGGTTCTTTTCCGGCGCGCGATGGCACTCGATGCACCACTCCATCTGCAGGGAAGCGTAGTTGAACATGAGGGGCATGCGATCTACCGGTCCATGACAGCTATTGCAGCCTACCCCTTTGTTGATATGAATACTGTGGTCGAAATACACAAAGTCCGGGAGATCATTCACCCGGTTCCACACCAGTGACTTGCCGCTGCGGAAGCTTTCGCGCACCGGCTCAAGCAGCGGAGCCGAAGTCCAGATCTGGGAGTGGCAGTTCATGCAGGTCTGGGTGGGTGGAATACCGGCGAAGCTCGAGGTTTCAACCGAGGTATGACAGTAACGGCAATCAATGCCGAGCGCAGCCACATGGTGCTGATGGCTGAAGGGTGCAGGTTGGGGACGTACCACTCCGGCATAGGTCACGTAGGGCGAGCGCTGAAACTGAATACACGCCCAAAGCACAAAGGCAAGCGTGAAAATTCCCGTGTAAATCGAGAGCCGGGAAACCACATTGGCGCTGCGATGGAAAATCTGCATGGATCAGAACTTTCTCTAACGCCCGGGTCGCTTGCTGCCCTAGGCGATTCCACGAAAGATTTGCAGCTGGCTTTTCGAAACTGGGAATTATACACAGTTCAGGAGATGCCGAAAATGGTCTTTCCCGGACGCCCCAATTTCGGACTGAAAGTGTCGTGTGCGGAATCCAGAATCAGCGCAGGTTCATGACCAACAGCCGAGGCTCGGTCATCTCCTCGATGGCATAGCGCAGGCCCTCGCGTCCGAGACCTGAGTCTTTCACGCCACCGTAGGGCATGTGATCGATGCGGAACGTGGGCACGTCTCCAGCTATAACGCCGCCCACCTCCAGCTCTTCGAAGGCCTGGAAAATACGACCGGCGTCGCGGGTGAAGACGCCGGTCTGCAAACCGTAAGCCGACTCATTGATCCAGCGCAGGGCCTGCGAGAAGTCTTCGTAAGGCTCGAGCGTGACCACGGGTGCGAAGATTTCTTCCCGGTTCACCTTCATGTCCGGGCGGGTGCCCGTCAGCACCGTAGGCTCGAGGATCGGGCCGTGGCGCTTGCCTCCAGAGAGCAGGGTCGCGCCATCCTCGATCGCATCGCGAACCCATTCCGTAGCGCGGACGGCATCGCTTTCCCGGATCAAGGGGCCGAGGTCGGTCGAATCGTCCATGGGATCGCCAACCTGCAGCTTGCGAATGCCTTCGAGCAGGAGATCGCGAAAGCGGGTGAAGGCTGGCCGTTCGACGAGAATGCGCTGGACGGAGATGCAGGTCTGCCCGGCATAGCTGAAGCCGCCGGTCACGCAACGTTCGGCCGCCCAACCGAGGTCAGCATCGCCGTGGACAATGACCCCGGCATTGCCGCCCAGTTCAAGCGCCACCTTTTTTTTGCCGGCGTGACGCTTGAGGTCCCATCCCACGCGGGCGCTGCCGGTAAAGCTGAGAAGCTTGATGCGTTCGTCGCTGACTAGGAGGCCGGCATCATCGTTTGAAAGCGGCAGCACGTTAAAGGCCCCATCGGGCAGCCCTGCCTGCTCGACTGCTTCGGCCAGGAGAAGAGAGCTGAGCGGAGTCTGCGGCGCGGGTTTGACGATGATGGGGCAGCCGCTGGCGATCGCGGGCGCGACTTTATGGGCGACCAGGTTGAGGGGAAAATTGAAAGGCGTGATCCCGACAACCGGACCCACGGGAAAGCGCTTCACGATGGCCCAGCGCCCGGCGGTAAACTGCTGCCAATCAAGCGACAGGTACTCTCCCGGTATGCGGGTGGTCTCCTCGGCCGCCACGCTGAAGGTAAAAACCGCACGCTCGACCTCGGTGCGCGCCGCTTTGATGGGCTTACCGGCCTCCTGCGCGATGGTGCGCGAGAACTCCTCTTTGCGCGAGGAAATATGCTGCGCGATCGAGCGCAGAACGCGTTGCCGTTCAAAGGCGGGGAGCCTGCGGGTGCTGCCGAAGGCCCCCACGGCAGCTTCAACCGCCTTCTCGGCGTGCTGTCGCGTACCCTGAAAGACCACTGCCAGAGGATGGCCGTCGTAAGGCGCGCGGATCTCGACCGGGATTCCTTCCTCCATCCACTTGCCCGCCAAATAGAAGCCGCGGGTGCCGACCGGAGTCGTCGTCATTTGTGCCATTAGAAAGCCTCCGAACATCCCGATTATAGGCATCTGCCAACCTGGATGCGCGAACCGGGATTAAGATGGCGGAAATGGGGCTGCGGACCATACGCGAGGCCGCTGATCTGATCCGCGCACGCAAGCTCTCGCCGCGGGAGGTGCTCGAGGAATGTCTCCACACGATCGATCGGCAAAATCCCGTGCTGAACGCCTTCATCACTGTTACCGTGGAGGCGGCACTCGAGCAAGCAAAGCACGCGGAAACGGAAATTCAGGCCGGGCGTTGGCGCGGTCCTCTGCACGGTATTCCCATCGGCTTAAAGGATCTGATCGACACGGCAGGCGTTCGCACGACGGCGGCAAGCGCCTTGTTTGCCGATCGGGTCCCGGACGATGATGCCGAGTTGGTGAAATTGCTGAAAGCCGCCGGGGCGGTAATCATCGGCAAGCAGAACCTGCACGAGTTTGCTTACGGTGCCAGCTCTCTGATCAGCCACTTTGGGCCGGTGCGCAATCCCGCAAACACCGAGTACATCGCCGGCGGCTCCTCGGGTGGATCGGCGGCGGCGGTCGCGTCCGGAATGGGTTATGGCGCGATTGGCACCGACACGGCCGGCTCGGTTCGCGAGCCGGCGGCGCTCTGCGGAGTAGTGGGTCTGAAACCGGGCTATGGGCTGCTCAGCATGCGCGGCATCATTCCCCTATCCCCGTCCCTTGACCACGCCGGCGTGATCACACGCACCGCAGAGGATGCCGCCATCCTGCTCGACGCGCTGGCTCAAGCTTCGGGGAAATACCGCGACGACTCATGCCGAGAGAGAAAGGATTGGGCAATCGGAGTTCCCCGGGACTACTTCTTTGAGGACCTCGATGAGGAGGTCGAGGCCAAAGCAGAAGCGGCGTTGCGCGAGCTCTTCAGGAGCGCCAGCAGAGTTTGCGAGATCACTTTGCCGGTGTCGACCGATCGCGCCTTGCAGGCTGCCGAAGCCTACGACTGGCATCGGGAAAATATCCGACGTTCGCCCGAACTCTACCATCCGGAAACCCTCGCCCGTATTCAAGGGGGAGAAAACATCACCCCCGGCGAGCGCCGAAAAGCGCGCGAAGATTTAAAAGAGCAGCGCCGGAAAGCGGAGCATATCTTTGAGCACATCGATATTCTGGTCATGCCGACCGTTCCCCGTCCCTCTATCCGGATTTCGGACCTCACCAAGGACCTGGCCCGTCTGCGACCAGCAGAACTGTTTCTCCTGAGGAACACCCGCCCCGTCAACGTTTGGGGCCTGCCGGCCATTTCAATTCCCTGCGGAACGACTCGGGAAGGCTTGCCCGTCGGCCTGCAAATCGTGGGACCTCCGGGAGGAGAAGGAAAGGTCCTCGGCGCCGCCCGTCAATATGAGCAGCTAGCCGGGGGCTACGAGGGAGAATCCCGCTGATTAGTCGACCGAATGCACGTCCTCGGGCAGGGTCATGACGAAGTCACATTCCCGGTTTTCAGAACACGCGAGTACCCCGCGGCGCAAAATCTTGGTGGGAACATCGTCGGGGAAGGGGAAATCGATCGGGGCGGTGCGAAGATTTTCAGCGAGCGGTTTGAGTTTCTCTTCTCCACCGACAAATTTCGCGGCTTCAATTCTCGCACCGCCTGCGCCGGGCATGATGAGGACGAAAAAGTCTGCTGTCCCTCGAAGGGGCGCGATCTTGCCGAGCTTAACCGTGCGCAGCGCCTGAAGATAAGGCTGCTGGTGCTCGACCTCGGACGAAATTGTTGCTTCACCGCCGAGCAGGGCGGCCAGTCGGCTGCGGGTTTCATTGCTCGGCCGAATGCCGGAAAGTGACATGGCGTAGGTGCGGATGGCTCCTGATCGATCGCCCAATTTTTCGTAGATCTGGGCCAGGTGGTCGCCGACTTCGCCGTGTTGGCCCAACACCCAGGCAGCGCTGACGTATTTCTGCGCCTTTTGAATGTCGCCGCGCGCGAAGTAGACCCAGCCGAGCGTGTCCCAGTTAGCGTCGAGCTGGGAAATCATTGCCAGATCGCGATCCGACAAGCGGTCGAGCGAGAGGTTCCGCAAGGCATTTGCTACGGCCGTCACCGCCGATTCAGCGTACTGTTGTGCGCGCTCCAGATGCGTACGTTTGACCGAAAGCTGGTAGGCGATATTGTTCCAAACTTCCGGGGTGGCGGAAATTTCCGTGGCGCGGTCGAAGGATTCAAGTGCCCTTTCGTCCTGACCGAGGTTGAGGTAAGCGTCGCCCAGGCTGATCTGCAAAGCGGCATCGTCGGGCTTGAGCGAAACCGCTTTTTCGAGCTCGGGGACGGCTTTCTGATACTGATGGGACTCCTGGTACATGCCGCCGAGCGCGGCATGAGCATACTCGCTAAGAGGGTTGATCTCAATTGCTTTGGTAAACGCAGCTGCCGCCTGGTCGTATTTTCGCTCCGTGGTGTATGCCCACCCAAGCGAGCTGAAGGCGTATTCATCGTAGGGATTGAGTTCGCATTGTTTGGCGAAGGCCTCCACCGCCTTGTCCGTCTGGCGCAGCAGCATGTAGGCACGCCCGAGGTCGGTCCAGGCGGCCTTGTGCCGGGGATCGGCTGAAACCACCCTCTTGAACAACTCGATCGAGGTCTCGTAGTTGCCGCGCTCGAATGCTGCCCGGGCGGCGTCGTACAGCTCGTCTCCGTTTAGATCCGAGAGAGTGGGTGCGGCGGCCGCGCTGCTGTCGATCGAGAGATGCTGTTCGGCATCGGCCAACACCGCGCGCCGGAACGCAATGTAGTCGCTCGAGCGGGCCACGGGAAGGTCGTGGATCGTCGTCTCGAGCGTCCGCTCGGCGGTAAAGACATTTCCTTCCACCTGGTAGCGGGCTTCATAGCGGCCGTAGTCGCGCTTCATGGCGAACGGCAGGGGAGCGCGCTCGCGATACTTGGGTGGAAACTCCAGACGCAGCCGGTAAACATAGTTGACCGGGGAGCCGATTTCGACCGGCTCGCTGTCGTCATCATCGTCGCGGTCGTTCATGTTGATTTGAGAAAGAGGCAGCAGCAGGTCGGCTTTTTTCTTCGACCAGTTGAGGAAGTTGGCGACCGCGATGCGATATTCGAGTTTGAAGGACTCGTGCGTCGAAGCGGGCTCGGAGGTGATGATGTCTGAGACTTCGCCCGCAAGCCCACTGACCGTGTTCATCTCCTTGAGGAACTCGGTCCATTTATTGCGGGGAATCTGGCGGAACAAGGTACGCATGTAGAGCTCGGTATCGCCGCGGAATTCGTAGCGAACACGCGCATCGAGCTTCCCCAGTTCGTTGATCGTGGCATCAATCTCGGAGAGTTGCCGGTTGACCATGGGGGGATCGGCCGGAGTCATCTCCAGGTGGGGCGGCCCGTCCTCGGGTATAACCAGCGCCTGTTTCTTGCGCAGGACGGACGTCAGCAGCCGGAACGGGGCTACCTCGGTTGTTGAATCCATCCAGACTTCTTCTTTCCCTAGGGGAACCATTGTGAACACATGGTCAAATTGCGAGGGCGAGGGCACGTCCGGATCAAGCTTGCGCGCGGAATTGATCAAAACCGCCGAAGCGTGATAACCAGAAGCCTCGAGCAGAGCGGCTAGCAAAGTATGCTTGTCCTTGCAGTCACCGTACTCGTTGGCGAGGACCTCGGAAGCCGAATGCGGCTGGAATCGACCAATGCCAAAAGAGAGGCTGATGTAGCGAAATCCCGTGGCTACGTAATCGTAAAGTGCCTGGATTTTGTCGAGGTCGCCGGATGTGCCCCGGGTGACTGCCGCCGCCCGGGCGCGGATCTCAGGCGTGGGTTGCTGGCGGTCGCGCTCAAGCGCGGCATACCAGCGCCCCATCTGTTCCCAGCTGTCGAATGTAGTCATCTGTACCGCGGGAGCTTCTGGTTCTTTGCCGCTCTTCGGGTGCTTGTGTTTGTTTTTTCCCTCCTCATCCAGGTCGACATGGGAGGTGGTCCAGGTGTAAATGCGGCGCTCGTTTGCCTCGCTGATTTTCGGCTCACTTCCGGGCCTGGTCTTCAACTTGATAGCCCGCCCCCTGGGTATATCGAGCGCAAGCTGCTCCTCGAGGACAGTTCCGCTGGCGAGGAAGTTGTGTTCCATCCAGAACTGGCCGAGCGCGAGCGGGGTGTGGGTGACGGCAACCCAATCGTATTCGAGCTCTTCTCCCGGGCGCAGTCCGGGGACAGTGACGTGCTTCTGGCGGAAATCGGTGTAAACCGGAGCCTCTTTCTCCAGTGGGATGCTCATATCCTGAATGCGATCCGCAGACGCGCTGACGGTTGATCCATCCACTTTCCTCACCCGTACAAAAGGAATCTCCAGTCGCTCGCTGGCGGAGTTATATCCGATCACGAGCTGTCCCCACTGTTCGACCCCCGCCTCGCTCTGGATCTTGATCAACGCATAGACTTCCCGACGGCCTGTTCCGTCGTTTTCAAAGCGATAGGAGGTCCGCATCTTCTCAATGATGTAGGACTGCTGCGAGTAGTCGGCCGCCAGGGCGCTCGGTGGCGCGACCGGGGCGGGCACTTGAGAAAAGCTGGGAGTGACGAGCGCCAGCAGGAGAACGCAGGGAGGACAACGCAACATAAGGCTACTCGGCCGTTTTGTACCGTATTAAAGGGGAAGACGCAAGCAGAAGCGGCGCGGCTACGGGTACGACAGTAGCAAGCCTATTGACCGCGGGTTGCGGCCGCGATGAAGGCGGCTTCGTCGCTTTTCATCTTCTTTAAGCCCGCCAGCGGCAAATAGACCATATGCCCGGCTTCATAGGTTGCAAAGGAAATTTGGCTCCGATATTTCGCTGGCACGTGCAAATGTTCCATGGTGTAGTTGGCGGCGTAGTATGGGGTCGCGAGATCGTAATAGCCTTCCATAACCAGCACTTTCAAAAAAGGATCTCTTACCATTGCGTGACTGAGGGCGCTTGCCGTATCCGGAAAGCCCTCTATGGCCGGTCCCCAGTCCCACTCTCGCTCGAGCCCTCCAGCCCGCGCAAACACCGGGTAGGGCATGTCGCTTTTGTAGCCCAGTTCCGTGCGCACGTAGTTGCTGAATACGGCTGTAAAAGGGGCGAGGATGTTGGCCTCAGTTGGATCGTAGAAGGGCGTATCCAGGAGCCCCTCGGGATCGGGTCCGGTATAGCGGCCATCGAGGCGCCCCACCCGCACTTTCTGATCAATCAATAGGTAATGAGTGAATTTGCGGACGTCTATGCGCAGGTCCGCCTGGTCGATGACATCCTTCGTCAGCCCGGTATAGCGCGCGAGCTGTTCGATCGTCTTCTGCCGGTCTGCGGCAGACAGGCGATCGCCGTCGGCCAGCGCCCGAGCATAATCGCCGGCCGCCCACTGTTCGGCCGCTTGCCGCGCCTTCTCGAGATCCTGCTCAAGATCGGGCGCCAACTTGTGGTGGTAGGCGGCGATCATAGTGAAGCTAGGAATAAGGAAGATATAGGGTTCGTCGTTGGTCTTGGTTTCTGCGAGGGTCTGAAAATTGAGCACCATCGAAAGCAGCGTGATTCCATTAAAGTAGATGCCCTGCTCGGCAAGCTTGCCGGCGATTCCCGCCGAACGGGTCGTGCCGTAACTCTCTCCCAGCAGAAATAGGGGCGAACTCCACCGTTCGTAGCGGCTGATGTACATGCGGATAAATTCGCTGAATGCCTCAATGTCGCCCTTGACTCCCCAGAATTTCTTCGCGAGCTCGGCCGTCTCGGCTCGGCTGAAGCCGGTTCCGATCGCATCAACCAGGACCAGATCGCTCCTATCGAGCAGCGTGCTCGGATTGTCTTCTAGATGGTAGGGAGCAGGCGGAAGGAAGCCTTCGGCGGTGAGGCCGACGCGGCGCGGGCCTAGCGCTCCCATATGTAGCCAGATCGAGGCCGATCCCGGGCCGCCGTTGAAGGCGAACGTCAGCGGACGGCGCGAGACCTCTTGGCCATCGAGGGTATAGGCAACAAAAAACATTTCGGCTTCTATCTTGCCGTCCTCCCGTTTGATCGGCAGGCGTCCTACAGTGGCGGTGTACTTCAGGGTTTTTCCCTCGACCGTGATTTGGTGGTGCGTTACCAGGGGCGGAACCTCAGTCATGTCGTAGTGCTCTTCTTTTTTCTCCTCGCCGGCCTTAGCTTCCGGGTGCGCGGGCGCGGGCTCGGCAGGGCTCGGAGCTTCTTGGGGTTTCTTCTCCTGGGAGGCGGTCTTTTTCGACGGCTGATTCTCGGCCGGCTGCGGTTGCTCGGCCTTCTGGGCTGCTCGCCCGGACGAGAGCGGCGCCAGAAGGCTGGCCGCCAAGGCTAATCGCAACAGGGGATGCATGCGGGTCTCCGTTTTCGAGGTGAACGGCAGATTATACGACGCTGGAGAAATCCGGTTGCTAAGATGACGTCGTGGCCGACCATTCAAGAACGGGAAGAAAATCAGCGATTGTGCTGATTCAGGCGGATTCTCTCGCCCGCCTCGCCTGGCTGGTGCACGGTTTCACGACACGCACGGGCGGGTCTTCGAAGCCGTACGGCGGCCGTGCGCTCAATCTTGGATTTACTTCCCGCGATTCACCTGCTGCGGTCGAAGCTAACCGACGGGCTTTGGCGGCGCATCTAGCCGCTCGGTGGGGAAAAACGTCGTGGCCGCTAGTCACCCTGCGGCAGATTCATTCCGACCTGATTCATG
>JAFAWX010000368.1 GCA_019241535.1 Acidobacteriota bacterium
GATCCGCGTGTGGTCAGGTTCGACGATACCTATTACCTGACTTATACCGGCTACAACAAGCGGGATGCCCAGCTTTGCCTGGCAACCTCCAAAGATCTTGTGCATTGGGAGCGCAAAGGCGTGATCCTGCCGGCTTACAAGGGCAACTGGAATGTCGGCTGGACCAAGTCGGGCGCTATCGTTCCCCAAAAAGTGCTCGGTAAGTATTGGATGTACTTTCTGGGGACGAGCCGGGACAAGTCCGATCAGACGGGGCTCGCGTATTCTTCGGATCTCCTGCACTGGACAGAGGCGACTGACGAACCGGTGCTGCCCAAACGCGCACGGAGCTTTGATTCACGGGTGGTTGAACCCGGCCCGCCGCCGATTGTGACGGAGAACGAGATCATCCTTATTTATAACGGCGCGGATGACAAGTTGATCTATCGCACCGCGATTGCCGTGTTCTCTCTCGAGGATCCGCGCAAGCTTTTGTGGCGTAGTGCTGGCCCGGTCTTTTCCCCCGAGGAGGAATGGGAGAAGGTCGGCCAGGTTCCTAACGTGGTATTTGCCGAGGGCTTGGTCAAGAAAGGTGGGCGTTACCTCCTTTATTATGGCGGAGCGGACAAGTACGTTGGAGTTGCGGAAGCAAAATTTTGAGCCGGCGGCGCACACCAGTCCAGCCCCCGATTCCTAAGCTATGAGCATGAGATCTGCTGTCATTGCGCTCTGCCTTGGGATTTGCTCGCTCCTGCCGCTCATGGCGCAGGATAGCGGGCAAGGGTTCCCAACCAGGGCAGCCGCCCAGCCCGATAGTTCCGAATTCGCCCGTGTGCGCCAGCTTTTACAGCAAGGCAAGTACGATGATGCGATCGGGGAACTCCAGCGGCTTTCAGGGACCCGACCAAGTCTGAAGGGACTGGCCCATGAGTTCGGAGTGGCGTATTACAAGAAAGGTGATTATCTGCATGCCGCCGAGTCGTTGCAAAAGGCGCTGGCAGAGGATCCTCAAGACAGTGAAGCTACACAGCTGTTGGGGTTGTCCTATTATCTGAGCGGCAAGCCGGATCAGGCCATTCCCCGGCTTGAAAAAGTTCAGGGCTGGTATCCACGGGCGAACGTGGACGCCTCTTACATCCTCGGCCAGTGCTACATTCAAATCAAGGACTATCCTCACGCTACGCAGGCATTTGCCAAAATGTTTGATCTGCCTCCGGATTCCGCAGGCAGCTATCTCCTCACCGCCCGCATGCTATTTCGCCAGGAGTTCGAGCCGGTTGCTCTGGAGTACACAGAGAAGGCAATTGCGCTCGATGGCAAACTCCCGCTGGCGCACTTTCTGCTCGGAGAAATCCACCTTTTCAAATCCCAGGTATCTGAGGCCATAACCGACTTCCAGCAGGAGCTTGCCATAAATCCCGCACATGCGCCTACTTATTACAAGTTGGCGGATGCCTACTCGAGGCTCCAGAAGTTCGACGACTCGGAGAGGCTGCTGCAGCGTTCTATCTGGCTCGATCCCACCTCCACGGGTCCTTACGTTCTGTTGGGGAAAGTTCTTGAAAGGAAAGGTGAGCCCGAACTTGCGCTGCGCGCCTTGCAGCGTGCCGCCTCGATGGACCCGAACAACGCCATCACCCACCATCTGATGGGTCAGGCTTACCGTGACTTGGGAAACAACGAAGCGGCCGAACGAGAGCTCAAGATCGCCGGTCAACTGCAGAGCGCCCAGGAGTCGCACCAATAGCAATTCGCGCTGAGACCTTCGCTGCGTCGACGTCGTTCAAGCCCGCATTCCGCGCCGAATCTCTCTTGCAGCAATGGGCTTGACGTCTAGAATAATGCTGGCCTTTTGCGGTCCCCCTGTCTGCAGCGGCCGCACGCTCAGCCGCTCCCCGTTGAATCTCTGCTTGGTCTGGCTCAGGTGTGCTGCCGCTTCTTGCATGGATTGTGGCAGTGCGGTCGCGGCCCCCAGCCATTTGAGGCGTTTAGGGCTCATTCATTTCGAAGTGGTAATCTCTTGTTGCAGCAATGTCGCAGCTGCTCTCGAGAAAAGATGCCCGAGTCGTTGTTTCGAGTGTTACCGGGCGAAGACTTCCACGCTCTCTAAGAACGAGAGGAGATGAGATGAATGTCTCTAGCTTCGGCGTGCGGTAGGCTCCGGGAGGGAACTTCCGGAGTAGACAGGTCACAGGCTGCATTGATGGTTTGGGGCGTTGGAC
>JAFAWX010000383.1 GCA_019241535.1 Acidobacteriota bacterium
GAGGTCTCCAACTTTCGCTGTTCATTCAATCGGACTGGACAATCCGATGCACAAGTGGCCATTGAAACCTGATGCGGTTTTTATGCTCACGGCGCAGTCTGCAATTTACTGATCCGGAGGATCGCCGTCCTATTCCTCCGACGCGAGTAGCAGGGCGTTCCTATTGAGTCGAGCTTGACGTGGTGCTACGCGGCGAGGACTTTAAGCCACAGGCAACGCTGGCGTACCAACGGGCCCCGGCCTTGCAGACTGAGGGCCATAGTGCCAGATAGATCTGAGCGGATCTAGGCCACGCTCCTGAAACAGGGATGCCTGCGTAAAAAATGATGCAAGGTACCCTTCGCATCGCGCGTGAAAACGGGAAACGGTTGAGTCCCTGACGACCTTCTGGTCTTCGCTGCCTAATGGTCCTATTTGAACGTGTTATTGCCGCCCTTAAGGAGGCGCAGCTTGTCCCACCCCGCTCGCGAGCGGGGGCGCGCAGAGTCGGAAGATCTGCGGCAGCGCGACCACAGCGAAGTCAGGGTTCTGAGCGAGATGATGAGCGACATCCATCAAGCCACGCGGTGCACATGGGGCATGCCATCGTCTGGCTCTCGAAATGCCATGCCCTTCGCCGCTCATGACCAAATACCAGACTGGCACGCCGTTTTTGCGCACTGCATTCACAATCTGATCGGATTCCGCGCGGGGAACGATTGGATCGTTCTCGCCTTGATCACCAAGGACGGTTTGATAGAAACGGGGTGATTGAGAGGCGTATGATCTTGACGTTAAAGCGCAAACCTTTTCTTCTCCGGGCAAGGTACTACTGGAGAAAAATCCACGCTAGTTCCGAGAGGTGTGACTCAGACGATTGCCCAGTAGTTTTCGGCTACACAAAGCGACTTGGGTAGAGTCGATTCAAGCGCCGAATGGCATAGCTGCTCGTTTCTTTATAATCCCGCCATGGCTCTGGTGGTTTTTCTGCGAGGCATCAATGTTGGCGGACACAGGACCTTTCGTCCGAGTGTCCTCGCAAAACAATTGAGCGACTATGATGTCGTGAACGTGGGGGCTGCCGGCACGTTTGTCGTTCGCAAACCCGGATCTCGCGCAGAGTTCCGGGCTGACCTGCTCCGTAAGCTGCCGTTCGAAGTGGAAGTTGTGCTCTGCGAGGCCCGCGATCTGATCCGCCTTGAGATGGAACATCCCTTTGAGACCACTCCATCGCGCCACGACATTGTTCGATTCGTGAGCGTCGTATCAAAGGCCGGCCGGAGGCTGGCTTCCCTTCCACGCACACTCCCACCAACCGGGCCGTGGTGTGTGCGAGTTATTGCGTCGAAAAAGCGATTCGTCTTCGGAGAATACCGTCGCCAAATGCAAACGATTCGCTATCTTGGCCAGGTTGACAAACTGCTCGGTGCGCGAGCCACAACGCGGAACTGGAACACGATCATGGCCATCGTACGGATTTTGAAAGGCGAAGGCAAGAAAGCCAAAGGCGATGATCCGCATACGAGTCACCGAAGAGCAACCATCCGTCCCACAAAAAGGTAGGGTTTTCTGACAGTCGGCTTTAAGCATTCCCCAAAGGCGCTTTTCTCCTGGCAGACGAAGGTCTCTCGTTGGACAAGGAAGGCTGGAAGGTGGTCAAGCGTCCGGCATTTACAAGACGGATGCGCCGGCAACGATTCAACCGGAACCCCATTCGCGTAACTGGCAACCTCCAAAATATCTGGGTGTTCGGCTAAATCCAGGATCCCGATTACGAGTGACAGGGCAAGAACGAAATCTGATGGATCTGCAGGAGCTTAGTTCGATTTGCCTTGTTTTGTCGCTCTGTGCTCTATCAACTGTTCGATCCCGAGGTGGGCTGGTTTTCGCCCCTGCTATTCATTACCGTCGTCTGTGTTTGACCCCTGCGTTGAGCCTTCGTAAACTGAAATTTCCTTCAATGAATAACAGCATTCATGTGAAACTCCCGGACGGGAGCGAGAAGCAGGTTCCGAAGGGCACGACTGCGCTTGATATTGCAAAAGCTATCAGCCCGCGGCTGGCAGAGGCGGCGCTGGTTGCGAGGACTGACGGCGACCTCATTGACCTCACCCGCCCTATAGAGAAAGACACCGACTTGCGGATCCTCACGGAAAAAGATCCTGAGGCACTCGCCGTGTATCGCCACTCCTCAGCCCACTTGCTGGCCGCGGCCGTGCTCGAGCTGTTTCCCGAAACCAAGCTCGGCCATGGCCCGGCCACCGACAGCGGATTTTTTTACGATTTCTACCGCCCCGCGCCTTTTACCCCCGAGGACTTGAAAAAGATCGAAGACAAGATGCAGGAGCTGGTCGATAAGAACCTGCCTTATGCGCGCGAGTTTTTACCGCGCGAAGAAGGCCTGGAGCGCTTCAAAGGCGAAGGCGATTTCATGAAGTGCCATTTCATCGAGCATCTTACCCGGCCCGACGAAAAAATATCGATCTATAAGACCGGAAAATTCCTTGACTTCTGTCGCGGGCCGCATATTCCTTCGACCGGCAGGATCAAGGCTTTCAAGCTGCTGAATATCGCCGGCGCCTATTGGCTGGGCGACGAGAAGAATCCGCAGCTGCAGCGGATCTACGGTACCGCCTTTTTCTCGAAGAAAGAGCTCGAAAGCCACCTTCACCAGCTCGAAGAGGCCAAGAAGCGCGATCATCGCGTGCTGGGCAAGCAGCTCGATCTTTTCTCGATTCAGGAACTGGCCGGTCCCGGCCTGATTTTCTGGCACCCGAAAGGCGGAATGGTTCGCAAGGAGATGGAAGACTGGATGCGAGAGCAGTACCTGAAACGCGGGTACTCGCTGGTCTATACCCCCCACGTGGCTCGCCGTCAGCTGTGGCAGACCTCGGGGCACGAGGGATACTACGCCCCCAATATGTTCGACGTAATGGAGCTGGATGACGCTGAGTATCGCATCAAGCCCATGAACTGCCCCTTTCACATCCTGATTTACAAGGATTCACTGAAGTCCTACCGCGATTTGCCGGTGCGCTTGGGAGAGCTGGGCACGGTATATCGGTACGAGCGCTCAGGGGTGATGCACGGGCTTCTTCGGGTGCGGGGCTTTACCCAGGATGACGCCCACATCTTTTGTACCCCGGAGCAGATTGAGCAGGAGGTCGCCGGTTGTGTAGAGTTCGCACGCGATGTATTGAAAGATTTTGGTTTCGAGCGATTCCAGACCGACCTATCCACTTGGAACCCGGAGGATCGCAAGAACTTCGTAGGCAGCGAGGACCAATGGAAGCTGGCGACCGAGACGCTCGAGAAGGTCTTACGGGGACTGGGAATCGATTATCACACCATCCCCGGCGAGGCGGCATTTTACGGGCCGAAGATCGACATCAAGCTGGTGGATGTCATCGGGCGTTCGTGGCAGCTCTCGACCGTGCAGTTTGATTTTAACCTCCCGGCACTGTTCCACCTTGAATACGTA
>JAFAWX010000192.1 GCA_019241535.1 Acidobacteriota bacterium
CAGTGCCGGGCAAGAGGACAAGCGCGCCACAGAGCCAGCCGCTGGTTACCCAAAACGAGGTAGTGATTGCGCCCTCGGCTTCGGTCGTGGCAATGCTGCGGCGGGAAGCGGCTGGACGAGCGCGCCCGTCCAAAGCGGTCGCGGTTCTAGCAGATCCTGTCTTCGACAGCCATGATGCGCGGATCTCCGTTAGATCGCAAATATCTGAAGTGCGCTTCGCGGGTGCAGCGACGCATGGCAATGGGCAGCTCCCTCGCGATGTGCAAAGGTCATGGGGGGACGTGGATGCGAGCGGAGTGCCTTGGAGGCTACCGCGCTTGCTGTTTTCGCGGCGTGAGGCGGACACGATCATTCGGCAGATGAAATCGGAAGACAGCTTCGAGGCCGTCGACTTTCAGGCCAGCCGCGCCACCGCTATCGGTCCCGATCTGGCGCAATATCGCGTCGTCCATTTCGCAACCCACGCCATGAGCGACAGCCGTACTCCGGCTCTTTCCGGCATCGTGCTGTCTCTCGTCGATTCGCGCGGCAAGCCCGAGGATGGTTTTCTGCGTCTTTGGGACATTTACAACCTTCATCTGCCCGTCGATCTTGTGGTCTTGAGCGGCTGCCAGACAGCTCTGGGCAGGGATATCAAGGGCGAAGGACTTGTAGGCCTGACCCGCGGTTTCATGTACGCGGGTGCGACAAGGATAATGGCGAGCCTCTGGGCCGTCGATGACGCGGCGACTGCGGAGTTCATGGCCCACTTTTATCAAGCGATGTTGAAGGAGAATCTCCGTCCGGCTGCGGCATTACGAAGAGCGCAGCTCTATATGCGGGATCAAGAGCGATGGCGGGGCGACCCGTATTACTGGGCGGCATTTCAACTCCAAGGAGAATGGAAGTAAGTCCGCCCGCACATTCCGTCCAATCCTTTCCTGTGCTACATTGGGCAGCTAAGTGCTGCCTCTTCATCCTCTCAGGAGCCGGTGAGCAGTGGAGTCTGCCCAGTTTCCCAAAAACAGATGGAACCTGACCCAGGAAGCATTTGATCTTCTGTTGGCCCAACTCGACGACGACCGCGAGCAAGCCGGAATAAAATACGAGTCCCTGCGTCGCAAGCTCATGAGATTTTTCGAATGGCGCGGCTGCACTTTCGCGGAAGACCTCGCTGATGAGGCTATCAATCGCACAGCGAAAAATATTGGCCGCGGAGAGAAAATCGGCAACCTTCCCGCCTACTGTGCGGGAATCGCACGCAACGTATTTCTGGAGAGTCTGCGTAGCCGCAAACGCCAGGCGGTGCTCGAACCCTCGGCACAGGCCTCCGCAACCCGACCCGATGAATCTCGCCGGCAATGCCTCGAGCGCTGCCTGCGGGAGCTGCTGCCAGAAGACTGCAGCTTAATCATGGAGTACTACCGGGAAGAAAAAGGATCCCGGATTCAAAGGCGTCGGGAATTAGCGGTCCGCCTGGGAATTCCGCTGAATGCGTTGCGCATTCGCGCCCATCGCATTCGCGTGCGACTACAGATATGCGTAGAACATTGTATGGAGCGTTTTCTGCGGGAGTGAAACGAACCCGCGGTATTTTCACCTCATAATCGAGAGAGCACAGGCTGCGATGGATTCTGATCTGGAGAAACGGATGATCGAATACCTGCTTGGTCAGCTATCCGCCGAAGAAGAGGCGGCGCTCGAGGCTCGGTACATGGCGGACAGTGCGTTTTTTGAGGAACTTCTTGCGGTTGAGGACGATTTGCGCGATGCCTACGAGCGCGGGGAGCTGTCCGCGCCGGAGAAGCGAGCCTTCGAACAACGGCTCCTGGTGTCTTCTGAACAGGTCGAAAGGCAGGAGTTTGTCCGCTCACTCCGGGACTACGTGCGGAAAGATTCTCTTCTTTCGGCCGCTCGCTTCGAGAGTTCGGTAGGTACGTGGAAATCGCGATTGAGGCTGCTGGTCACCGGCCGTCGAATTCTCTTGATTCCGGTGCTTTCCGCCACCTTTCTGCTGCTGATTAGCGCGGGCTGGTGGTTGGAACACAGAACCGGGCGGCAGCCGGCGTCGGTGGCTTCCCTGCCGGCACCCAAGGCGCAGGGCTCTGTTCCGGCGCAGCCGGACCGGGGAACAATTGCCCTTGTGCTTACCCCGGGCGTGGCTCGGGGCCAGGAGTCAGGACTAGCGTCATTGTTGATCCCTCCCGGGGCGTCTTGGGTTCGACTGGAGCTCCGATTTGAAGCTGATTATTCGAATTATGAGGCTGTCCTTGAAACGCCTGAGAATAAACGCATTTGGAGCGCAGGCAACCTGAAGCCGGAAGCATCTGCCGGCACTAAAACCATCTCCGTTGACATAACCAGTAGCTTGCTTCAACGTGGCGATTACATCTTGACCCTGTACGGGACCCGGCGGGTTGGAGCTCCGATCACGGTTGCCGAATACCCCTTTCGGGTGGATCGCAAATGAGCGGCCTGCCACTGTGATCCTGCGAGCCTCTGCTTCGCCCTCCTGCCTTCGACACTTTCCCTCATTGCGGCGAAATGTTTCACCCAATCTTGTCACTCACAAATGAACATCAACGCCACCAGCGGACGACCGCAGGCGCACCGCGTAGATGAACTTATCCGACCCTTGGCGTTACGGATTATAGGAGACAGAGGATCATGAAATTGCGCAGCTTCGTATTAACACTTGTAGCCACCGCGGCTTTCGCGGCTAGAACCTACCCGAATGTTTCCGTAACTACTTACCTATCCGACATTAGCGCGACCACCGGTGCCGCGTATTACATCCAGAGCGACGCTTTGGCAGGGCCGGTGCATGGGGCAACGGGCGAGTACGACA
>JAFAWX010000319.1 GCA_019241535.1 Acidobacteriota bacterium
CGGCCACGGTTGAAGAGCAGTTGACCAGCCCCGGATCTGCCGTGGGCACCGTGGCCTACATGTCGCCCGAACAAGCCCGTGGCGAAGAACTCGATGCGCGCAGCGACGTGTTCTCTCTCGGCGTCGTGCTGTACGAGATGGCAACCGGGCACCGCGCCTTTGATGGCACAACTTCGGCAGTAATCTTCCACGCCATCCTGGAACGGGTCCCGGCTCCGGTTTCCAAGTTGAACTCTGCGCTGCCTTCAAAGCTGGAAGAGATTATTGACAAGGCGCTTGAGAAAGATCTCGACATGCGCTATCAGACAGCGGCCGAGGTGCGCAATGACCTGAAACGTTTGAAGCGCGCGCTCGATTCTGGCAGCGCCAAAGCAGCGTCAACCGGTGACTTCCAATCGACCGCAGCAGGTGCCGTTGCAGCATCAGAACGTGGATCAGTGGCTCGCGATTCTGATCGCATTGGCCGGCGCTGGCTGACCATTGTCGGAATAATGCTGGCCCTGACTGTGGCAACCGGTGCCTTCTTCATAGGGCAGCGAATCGGCAAGATTGCGCCGCCCGTCTATCATCTGTTGACTTATCGCCGTGGCACTATTCGTATGGCTAGGCTCGCCCCCGATGGTCAAACCGTAATTTACAGTGCCGCATGGGAAGGAAGTCCGGTCGAGGTCTTCAGCACCCGCCCTGAAAGCCCGGAGTCCAGGCCGCTCGGCCTCGCGGGTGCAGAGATTCTGGCAGTATCGCCGGCTGGCGAGATGGCAGTATTGCTCGACAGCCGCCAACTTAAATCCCTGTATCACACCGGGACGTTGGCGCGAGTGCCGCTTGCGGGCGGGGCTCCACGGGAGGTTCTCGAAGATGTGCAATGGGCGGACTGGTCAAATGACGGCACCAGCTTGGCCGTAGTCCGCGAGGTGGCGGGTCGCAATCGTCTTGAATACCCGATTGGAAAGGTGCTTTATGAGACCGGCGGTTGGATCAGCAATCCGCGAATGTCGCCGAGGGGTGATTTGATTGCATTCATCGATCATCCCTTGCAAGGCGATACCATCGGCGCAGTTGCTGTCGTGGATCTTGGCGGGCACGAGAGGACGGTCTCAAGACAGCAGCCCGGAGGTGCGATGGGGCTGGCCTGGTCTCCGAAAGGAGACGAAATCTGGTTTACCGCGACGAAGGTTGGATTGGATCGCGTGCTGCTTGCGATAAATCTGTCCGGCCGTGAGAGGTTGGTAGCGCGCGTTCCATCTGACTTAGGCCTGCAGGATACCTGGCGCGATGGTCGGGTGCTGCTCACGCGTGACAACTGGCGCCGTGGCATGACCGTACTGGCTCCCGGTCAATCCTCGGAGAGAGACTTTACGTGGCTTGACTGGTCATACCCGGTTGGCATCTCCGGAGATGGTAAAGCCTTGCTCTTTGTGGAGCAGGGTGAGGCCGGAGGATCAAGTTACGCGGTTTACTTGAGAAAGACCGACGGCTCACCAGCCGTACGTCTCGGCGAGGGCTCGCCCATGGCGTTATCCCCGGATGAAAAATGGGCGCTCTGTACCCGGCCAGATTCCCTGACCGATCTGTTTCTTCTCCCGACCAAAGCGGGAGAGTTCAAGGTGCTTCCTCACGGAAATCTCGCTCAGATCAATGCCGCTCGGGCAGCATGGTTTCCTGATGGCAAGCGTTTTCTATTGTCCGGAAACGAAGCAGGGCATGGTCCTCGACTTTACGTGCAAGATCTTGCCCGAGGAGATCAGCAGGCGATCACTCCTGAAGGGGTCGATGTACTCACGTTTTCGCTGTCGCCGTCAGGGCAAAGGGTGGCTGCGGTAGGCCCAGATGGCAGGGCATACTTCTATCCGATCCCGATGGGCGAACCGGTTCCAATTAAAGGCCTCGGCTATGGAGAAGTACCGGTCGGCTGGACCCCAGATTCCAGGGGGTTGTATGTTTACCGGCCAAGCGATCTCCCGGCGAAGGTATATCGTGTGAATATTGCTGACGGACAGAAAACGCTGTGGAAGCAGCTCATGCCGCCCGACCCTGCGGGGGTGGAGTACGTCGGCCCCATCCTGCCCGCCCCTGATGGCAAAGCGTACGTTTACGGTTATAGACGAATGCTTTCAGATCTGTACGTGGTGGATGGACTGAACTGACACCGCTGCAAATCCGTCTGCTAGGGCCGACATTACTTTTCAACTACTTGCAGCGAGACGGACTCTTCTCGGTCCCGTCTGGGGTTCCTCTTACCATGGAAGCTTGGTTCCGTACATTAAATTAGCATCACATCGAGCATACGCAATCGGACCAACTAGAAGTGGTGTTTTGCGGCAGGCCAAAGCGGCAGCAACGCCTCTTCACTGCCTGGACCATTTTCGTATGCCTTTGGACGATAAGCTCGGTAATACATTGCCGCTTACGATCTTCTCAGGATCAGGCGCATCGGCCAGGAGCGCCCAGGTCCGGCGATTGAAAGAATTTCCGGAGGAGCAGAGATGAAGAAGGGCATTGCAATCATTGCCATTAGTGGAGCGACGCTGTTTGGCGCCTTTGGTATGCCGTTATGGGGACAACAGACTAACGTCGGCGACGCCAGCACGCAGAACACAGCGGCTATGGAACAGAGGATTCGTGACTTGGAAGACCGAGTGATCGCGCTTGAAGGAAAAATTCGGACCATAGAGAGCGCGGCGCAAGCTGCGCCCAAAACGCAGCCCGTCCCACCGCCTGAAGCTGCGCAGGTTCCTTCCCAACCTGCTACGGTTCCCGCGCCGCCGTCTCCCGGGGTGGCGCAAGTCGGTACTAATCCGCCTGCGACAGGCCAGTTGCCGGTCTATGGCGGCGCATCGGCAGCCGCGAAGGCACTGAATCCGGATGTCAGCGTGATCGGGGATTTCATCGGCACTGTAGGCGGGAATTCTGTGCCGCCTCTGGCCACCTTGACTCCGTTCCCGTCGCTCGAGATGCACGAGTCAGAAATCGGTATGCAAGCCATTATCGATCCTTACGCGCGGGGTGATTTCTTCTTCTCGTTTGGCGAGGAGGGCGTGGGCCTGGAAGAAGGCTACATTACATTCACGGCGTTGCCGGCGGGCTTTGTGGCCAAAGCGGGGAAGATGCGGGCCGCATTCGGCAAGGTCAACGTCATGCACAATCACGTGCTCCCCTGGGTGGATCGTCCGCTGGTCGCGACCAACCTGGTTGGTGGTGAGGACGGCATTGACGATGCAGGCTTCTCTCTTGAACGCATTCTGCCCGCGCCGAAAGGAATTTTCCTGGACGCGACCGGGCAGGTTTTCCGGGGGGATTCCGGGAATGTGTTTCAGCACCAGCAACGCAGCGACCTGAGCACGGTCGAGCACCTGCGCGCCTACCGAGACGTCAGCGAATCCACCAATCTCGATCTGGGATTCTCCTATGCGCGCGGCCATAACAACGGCACCAGCTCTATCGCCGGCGATTTCATCACCCAGTTGTACGGCATCGATGCCACCGTTCGCTGGAAGCCTCTGCGGCGCTCCATTTACCATTCCTTTGTCAGCCGTACGGAGTTCATCTGGAGCCAGCGACATCAACTGCCCAACGAGCAGCACGCCTTTGGTTTTTATACCTCGGGCGATTATCAATTTGGGCGCCGGTGGTTTACAGGCGCACGCTTTGACTGGTCCGATCGCAGCCGCTTTGCCCATTTAACAGATAAAGGAGCTGCGGCTACGCTGACGTATTGGCCGAGTGAGTTCAGCCAGATTCGAGGGGAGTATCGTTTCACCCACTATGCGGAAAACCGCGACAGTAACGAATTGCTCCTGCAGTTGATTTTTTCGTTGGGCGCCCACGGGGCACATCCGTTTTAGGAGAACTGAATGTTAAGGAAATTATTGAGCCCTCTTGTTTTGCAGGCGATTGCAATCGCTTTATTCCTTTCCCTGGCAACCTGCCTGCACGCCAAGAAGCTTAATGTGATCACGGCGACAACGGACATGGCTGCGCTTGCGCAAGAAGTCGGGGGGCAACGCATCAACGTGGAGTCTCTGGCCAAAGGGTACCAGGACCCGCACTTCGTTGAGCCTAAGCCGAGTTTCCTGCTCAAATTGCGCCAGGCCGATCTGTTGATCATGGTCGGCCTGCAACTTGAGATCGGATGGCTCCCGCCGCTTATCACCCAGAGCGGAAACCCACGTATCCAGGTGGGCGCGCCGGGCTATCTCGACGCCTCCCAATTTGCGGAGATTCTCGAAATCCCCACGGGCGTGGTCACTCGCGCGATGGGCGACGTGCACCCGCTCGGAAACCCGCACTACTGGCTTGATCCCGATAACGGGCGTCGCCTTGCTCGAGGTTTTGCCGAGAAATTAGGCGAGCTCGACCCCGCAGACAGTTCCTATTTTCAAGATCGTTTGCAAGATTTTGACAAGCGACTAACCGCAGCCGAGCAGAAGTGGGAAGCCGCCATGGCGCCCTATCAGGGGCGAAAGCTCGTTACCTATCACAATTCCATGCCGAATTTCGCGAAGCACTTTCATATGGACGTAATCGGATACGTAGAGCCCCGGCCGGGGATTCCGCCGACTCCCAGTCATACCATCGAACTCATCGCCCTTATGAAGCGGGAAAACTGCAAGCTGGTGCTGGTCGAACCGTACTTTGATATGAAAACCCCGAACAGCATCGGCGCGGCGACTGGGGCAAAGGTGGTGGTCTATCTGCCCTCGGTCGGTGGCGAGAAGCAGGTAACAACCTATTTCGAGCTCTTCGACTACGATATTAGCCTAATCACAAGAGCGTTTCAGTCTATACAGTAGGGGTAAGGAGCAACATGGAGGTCATGCAATTTCTGGTCTGGCCCTTTGTGGCGAGCCTTATTTTGACCGGGATTCACGCTTACCTCGGCGTTCACGTAGTCGAACGCGGCGTAATCTTTGTGGATCTGGCACTTGCACAAATTGCTGCCCTGGGCGCAACCATCGCAATCCTCTTCGCTATGGATCCCCACGGCCAGGGGGCTTATTGGCTCAGTCTCGGGTTCACTTTCGTGGGTGCCGCGATCTTCGCCTTCGCGCGTACCCGCCGGGGCCACATTCCTCAGGAGGCCTTCATTGGTATTACCTACGCGGTCGCGTCGGCCGCCGCCATTCTGGCGATGAGCAAAGCTACGGGCGAAACTGAGCACTTGAAAGACATGCTGGTGGGCAACATTCTCGCGGTGTCCAGGCATGATGTTGCTAAAACCGCCATTCTTTATGGAGTCATCGGGCTTTTTCATTACATCTTTCGCCGCAGATTCCTCCTGATCTCAACCGACCCGGAACAGGCCGAGGCTCGAGGCATGAGAATCCGCTTTTGGGACTTCCTTTTTTATGCTTCCTTCGGTTTTGTCGTGACTTCGTCGGTCGCTATTGCCGGTGTGCTGCTGGTTTTTTGTTATCTGATCGTACCCTCGGTCGGTGCCATGTTGTTTGCCGATAAGATTGGGCGGCGTCTGGCAATCGGCTGGACAATGGGAACTCTCGTTTCGGCTCTGGGCGTATATTTCTCGGTACTGTTGGACCTGCCTACGGGCGCAACCATCGTGTGCACATTCGGCGTCGTCTTGGTTGCAATGTTTCTCATTCAGCTTGTGTTCTTTCGCCGAGCACAGCGCCGAATGCTGGCCGGAGCGGCCACGCCTGACCCTCATGAGCGGGTGCTGCATGGCAACCCCTAGGCCTCGTGGCAGCCGCAGGACTATGTTCGAGGGATTAGATTAGAGCCCGTGACCCCAGTTCGCGCTTTGAGGGTTCGTCGCGCGTAGTCTGCAGTTCTTACGGCGCGGATTCAGAATGTTCTGTCGGGAGCTGCTCTAGTATGTGCTTCTCAATCAGTTTACTTTCCCGCGGTACTTCCATCCCACAATGGCGCGCCGGATCTTATCAGGCAAATAATCCAGACACCCAGGGCGCCCCAGCTTCTTCGGCTTTAAAGCGCGAAATGCAAGCGCCAAAAAGCGTCAGCACACGTTTGGCAGCCAACTGGGTTACGGTTTTCAAGCCTCTAAGTATTTGGAGGAGCAAGGGATGTGGCGAGACACCAGCTTCACTGCTTCTGCCCTTTGCCTGCCCTGTGCTCCTCTGAGT
>JAFAWX010000207.1 GCA_019241535.1 Acidobacteriota bacterium
GTGGAGGTCCATCGCATCTGATATAGAGCTTGGCCTGACTGCGCGGGTCGGGACAATACACCAATGTCCGTAGCTGATCCCGGCGCGATCTGTATATCTTTTAGAGTTGTGAGACGCGCGAGCGGAGTCTTATACCGTCTATATCCGCCGAATAACAGCCATCGCTCTTTTCCGGACAACCTCTATAAAGCCGCGACCGGCCGTACTCTCGCCGCAAGAATTTGCGCTGTGACCCCTCTATGGTGCCCCGGGCCGGCCGTAGTTTGCTTCGTGAACGACATCGGTGGAGAAAAGGTAATTTCAGTTATTGCCCAAATAACTGAAACACGATTATTTCAGTTGTGAATGCCCGTACAGACGCCAGGAGCAATCCTGCGGGACAGTGGGCCATTCAATGGACACAAGGCTTTCGAATAGCTCTGGCGAGTGCTTCTGCTCTGACAGGTAAACTTGCGGGCGAAGGGCGGCGCTTACCCAATCCCCACATTTTGATTCGTCCCTTTGGCCGCCGCGAAGCCGTGCTGTGGAGAGAGCGACGCACTTTTCTCGGCGCGGGGTCGGGTAAAGATCTCGTACTCAGAGGGACATCTGGAGCAGCCGCAACCCGACCTTCCCCAGGCCGGCCCTAGCGGTGCTTGCTGGTTTGTGAGGCTATTCGCTAGCGGCTGCTCGCGGTAGTCGCAACCCCAAGCTTGCGCAGACGGTCCTTGGCCTGTAAGGCTTCGTTCGATCGCGGGTAGCGCTGGACCACATGACGCAAGGCGGAAATACCGGCGTCCTTCTGGCCGGACTCGATCAGAGCGAAACCCTTTTTCAGTTCCGCGGAAGCAGCCTTGTTACCATCGGGGAAACTCTGCAGTACCTGGTCATATCCTTTGATCGCCTGCGGGTAGTTGCCGGCACGGTAGTCCAGTTCGGCAAGATAGAAGAAGGCATTGCCGGCCAGATCCGTATTGGGATAGTTCTTCACGTAGTCGGTGAATTCCTGTTTCGCCAGATCCATGTTGCCCCCGGTGTAATCGCGCAGGCCGTTGTTGTAGAGCACATCGGGCGGCGGAACATTCAACTGCTGCTGTTGCTGCTGTGCCTGCTGGGTGGCCTGGGCCGCCATGTTCTGCTGCGCTGCCTGGAGATCTTCGAGGGTCTTGGTGACCTTGCCCAGCCGCGCCTTCAGCTCATCGAGGCTGTCATTGAGCGCCTGCATCTGGCCCGATAGTTGGTCCACGTGGTTGGTCGTATCGCTCTGCTGTTTCTGCAGCGTGGCCTGCATGTTGCCGATGGCTGAAGTCACTTTATTGATACTGTCGGTGTTCTGGTCCATGAGGTTCTTCAAAACGCCCATGCGTTCGTCGAGCGATTGCTTCATGGCCGTCATCTGGTCCTGCATTTGTTGCACTTGGGTTTGCAGCTCGACCAATTCGCGATTAACCGCCCGGGCCGGAGTTGCAGCCAGCAGGCCGGCCAGAAGAACGAGATACGAAAGATGGGTGCCAAGGCTTTTCATGTCGATTCCTAAGATGCGGAAAGATGGCCTACTGGTAAGTGCAACAGAACCGTTGTCCCGGGTCAAGTTTACTCCAGGCCCATGTCGTTGGTGAGCTTGATGCCTCCGCCCCGTGGTACCAAAGGGCGCACCAGACGCGGAATCCCGGGGGACTCAGCCGGCTTACTTAATCTCGGCGGTGACATGAACTTACCTACTTGATGTCCTTCATGGGCATCAAGGACCCGTAATCCCGCCCGGAAGGTTCGACGGCCCGGGCAACGACACCGGCGAAGGCGTCCCGCAACTCGGGAAATTTCATGATCAGAGCCTTCATCACCGTCATGTTGTCTTGAAATGTTTGCCCGCTGTTGGAGACGTCCGCGGTAGCGTACTTGACGACCAGATCCAGATCCTGTCCGACAGCGAGCGGGAATACGGTAGTAAGTCTGTAGGTCTTCGAGCCAGCGGCTAAATCCGCCGTTTTTCCGTCGACCGGGAAATCCGCGGGCTTCACGGACTGAATCTCCTCGTAAAGCTTATCCGTGAGCTGGGTGTACATGAAGGGTACAGGCATCGCCAACTCCCGTCCCTCGATGAAATAGAGCCAGGCATTGTGGGTCTGGCCTTTGCTCTTAAAGGTGCGAGCGTGCTCGAGGAACCAGCTGCTGTCGTGCCCGGCAATCTGAGTGGGACGCAGAAAGAAGCCTCCGATCTTCCAGTTCGTTCCCTGCTGCTGCAAAACCAATGCCAACGTGTAGCCCGACTTTTGCGTAGGCACGTCCATGGTGACCACGCCATAGGTACCCGGAGGGAGGTTGGGGATTACGAACTCCGCGCTATTGGTGGTTTGTCCGCTGGCTCCGAAAATTCCGCACAGGAATTCCGCTTTCGTCAGAGGCGCCGTTCCTTCTGCCTTAAGCAGGAATGATGGCCGCGGGTTTGCGTGCGCGCCTGCTAGTTCGGATTCGTGCTCCTTGATCGCGCTCTCGATTCCGGCGAAATTGGTGGCCACGGCGGAAATCGAATTCTGCTTGAGGGTGGCGGTATCGCCCCGAGCCACCATGTCGAAGTATCGTCCGGCGGCCGCTTGCAGCGAGGACCGGACCGCAGCGTCCATATCGTCCGAAGTGAAGCAGGTCTGAGCCGACGAATGCCGGGAAAAGACTATCAGGAGACTGACAGCGATCAGCGAACCGAAATTTCCAAATCGACGGCTATGACAGAATTTCATGCTCTCAGTGCCTAAGTTGAGTTCCGCAGAACTCGCTTATGAAGTTAGATGCTGGTTGCTGAAATCAAAAGGGCTAATGCCAGAATAGCACCTCGCGCCGGGTTCACAGCCGGCGAAACCGGCAGGAAATACGGGCTTTTGCCTGTAAATGACGGCATTTGTCCGCACTCGCGCCAAACCAACCAGTTCTCCCCGGTGTTCATCAAACTCTGTACTGACCACGGATTACAGCATGGGTTCAAAATTTGTTCGGAGTGTACTCCTTGCCTGTTCATTGCTTATTTTGGCAGGATGCCAGGGCCTGGTGAAAGCACCTACCCCGCAACTAACCGTAAATGTAAACATCACCGGAGCAGGAACCGGGACGATAACCAGCAGCCCGGCCGGAATCGACTGCAGCAGCCCGCCATCAACCGGCACCTGTCAGGCGAGTTTTCAGGGGGTGACAAGCGTAACCCTGACGGCTTCGCCGGCGACTGGGTTCGGATTCGGAACGTGGAGTGGTTGCAGCCCGACCAATGGCACCACCTGTACGGTCTCGGGCTCGGCAAGCGTAGGTGCGACCTTTACGGCAAGCCTCCAGAGCATTAATCACATCATTTTTCTTGCTCAGGAAAACCGCTCTTTTGACAGTTATTTTGGCGCCCTGCGCGAATGTTGGGCGCAGACCTGAATTGCCGACCAGCAGTTCGACGGCCTGCCGCAGTTCAATCCTCCCGCCAATTCAGGCCTGGCTCCAACCAATCCCGGGTGCGATCCGACCACCTCGACGGCGACGTTTTGCAAAATCGATGCCGG
>JAFAWX010000233.1 GCA_019241535.1 Acidobacteriota bacterium
AATCTTTCCGCCAGCCCCATTGCGCGTTCATAACTTCGATTGGCAACGACAATAGGACCCGCGCCGCGTGCCAGCAGATGACGTGCCGCCAGCTCCGACATCTTTCCCGCTCCCACGAGGCATACCTGCTTGCCTTTGAGCGAACCAAAGATCTTGCTCGCCAGTTCGACCGCAACCGATGCGATAGAAACCGAGGAGGAACCGACGGCGGTTTCCGTCCGCACCCGCTTGGCGACGGCAAAGGCACGCCTGAGCAGCAGATCGAGATAGGATTGCACGGCTCCCGCCGCCCGCGCCGTCGCATAAGCTTCCTTAACCTGCCCCAAAATCTGGGGCTCGCCCACAATCATGGAATCCAGACTCGAGGCGACGCGAAACAGGTGGCGCACGGCTTCCGCCTGGCGGTACTCGTAGACATGGGGCTCATACAAACTTGCATCCACGTGAAAATAGCGGACAAAAAATTCGCGGAGGTTGGCGGTTCCGTTGCGGGTTTCAGTAAGGATCTCGACCCGGTTGCAGGTGCTGAGGATCATGCCCTCACCGACCTGTGGGAGGCGCAGCAGTTCCCCAAGAGCCTCGGGCAGCTTGCCGTCCGGGACGGCGAATCTCTCTCGCACCTCGACCGGAGCGGTTTTGTGGTTCAGTCCGAGGAGTTGGAAATTCATGGCCCCAGCCTGTGTACCGCGCTGAAGTAATTCGCCGCCCAGGCCACAACCGCCATGGCGAAGGCCCCGGCGGCCAGGTACGCGGCCTTCCGGCCCCGCCAGCCGGCACTCCAGCGCGTGTAGAGCAGTATCAAGTAGACTGCCCAGGTGAGCAGTGAGAGTAGGATCTTGGCGTCGCGAAAATCGACCCGCCCAAAATTTGCCTGGGCGATTACCATACCCGCCACCAGACCAGCGGTCATGAACGGAAAACCTATCAGCAGGGATCGGAAACCGATCTCGTCGGTAACCTCTAGTGCCGGCAGGCGGGAAATCACCCCACCGGCCCGCTTGGTTTTGAGCGAATGCTCCTGCATGAGATAGATCAGGCTGGCGCTGAGACTGAGCACGAGGGCCGCGTAACCGGCAAAAACCAGAGAAATGTGGGCGATCAACCAACCCTGACGCGCGCTCGCCGAGGTGAGGATGAAAGGCTGTTGCCGGGTTGCGCCTACAAACGTGAGCAGGAATACCAACGGAAAAACCACAATGCCGGGCGAGGCGGTTTGGTAGAGCATGTAGACGAGCAGAAAGACCACCATGATGACAAAGCCGAGCACCGATGCAGCCAGTGCCAGCGACGCCAGGCTGAGCTCCCCGGACTGACGCACCCGCTCGACGATGGCAACGAAATGGAAGACCATCCCAAGGTAGGCGGCATGTAGAGCCAGACGGTTGAGCAGCTCCCGGGTACGAGTGAGAGCCACAAGAACGTAGGCCATTCCGACCGCGTATAGAGCGAGAGCGACCCGCAACCAGATATCGGGCATGCTGGAAGATCACAAACGCGGAGGATTCCGCGTTTCTGGCATTATATCGACTTGCATTTAACCGGCGGAGAGCCTGGCGTAGGTCGACCGGCCGCGCACTTCCGGCGCGAGGCGCCCGATGCTGCTCCTTTAAGCGGCCGGGCAACGGCCGCCGGGCGTGGGAATCAAAATAGCGGAAAGATTCGAGCAGGCCAGCTGTCTCGGCTCTACCAGAATGCGCTTTCCGAGGCCATTCCGAAGGCTGCGCGGAGCAGTAAGAAAGCCTCTCCTCATCACGGCTGCCACCATTCTTTCAGGACTCCTTATTGCAGGCGGAGTGCTTGCGCACCGCTATTGGCCCTACAGCGAGGCGTCAGTCCGTTCCGCATTATCCGCGGCCGCCGGAGCCAAGGTACGTTTCGGCAGCTTTCACGCCCGCTACCTGCCTCCCGGGTGTGTGGCCGAGAACACGGTTTTTGAGCGGGAGAATTCAAGTGAACCCCTGATCAGGGTCGAGCGGTTGACAATCGAGAGCAGTTTCACCGGACTCCTTCGTCGCCATGTACGGCTGATTCGGGCTCAGGGCCTGCATGCGGCCTTCACCCGCGAAGACCTTTCACCGAAAGGCTTTACGTCGGGGCCCACAACCATCGATCGCTTCCTGGCTGAAAATAGTGCGGTTCGAATTGTCGCCCGGGTACCGGAATATTCGCTTGAATTCCGCTTTCAGAGCTTCTCCTTGGCGCGCGCCAACGGTGGAGCAAGTTTCTCGGCACATTTTGAAAATCCCCTCCCACGGGGAATGGTTGAAATCTCCGGACGGGTTGGAGTCTGGAATAGCCGCGATCCGGCAGATACCACGGTTTCTGGTCGTTACCGCCTTGAGGAAGCCGATCTCGGGGTTTTTCCCGGGATCGGCGGCCTGGCTTCCTCCCAAGGAGAATTTAAGGGAAACTTTCAGCACCTTGCGATTGAGGGCTCGGTTAAGGTGCCGACCTTTGAATTAAGTGCCACAGAACACCGCCAGCCGCTTGAAAGTCGCTTCAACGCGGTGGTAAACGCCGTGACCGGCGATACCTTCCTCGAGCAGGTGAAGGCACGATGGGGACGAGACGAGATTGATGCTCACGGCAGCATCGCGCGTACCCAATCTGGCCGCCGCGCCGCGATCCTGGATTTCCACTGCGAGCACGGCCGCATCGAAGACACCTTCTATCCTTTTATCCATGGTCCCCGCTCGCCGCTGGCGGGAGGAGTCGCCTTCAATATGCACGTGGTATTGCCCTCCGGCCCCGAACCTTTTCTAAAAAAGCTCACCCTTCAAAGTAACTTCCACATGCAAGATGCGACCTTCACCCACGCCGAGACTCAGTCCCGGGTCGCTAAGGTTGGGGAAGCACCGAGCCAGCCAGAGCCGACGGTGGCCTTGCTGAGTTTCGACGGCACGGTCGAGGTAGGTAAAGGCATGGCGTACTTTCGCAACCTCTCGGTCGAAGACGGAGGCGCTTCGGCATGGTTCCACGGCAGTTACGGTTTGATCAATGAGCAGGTCGACTTGCACGGCACGCTCAAAACCGAGGCGAGCCTCAGTAAGACCACTCATGGAATAAAATCGGTTTTCGCCAAAGCCCTGGAACCCTTTTTTAAGAAAAGACCCCACGAGAACGTCGTCCCGGTAAAGATCGGCGGCACGTACGGACACCCCAATTTCGGCCTGGACATGAAAAGGAGTATGTAAACTCCGCCTTCGTTGAACGACTCGCCGCCGGCGCTTGAAGCGAGTGGAGCTTAAGACTCAGCTCTTTTTGGCGGGCTTGCCGGCGGGAGCTTTCTTCTGTGGCTGGCTTTTGCTCTTTGCGCTGGCCGCTTTCAGCTTCGCGGCCTGCGGAGCTTGCGCCGCGTGCGCCGGCGCCCCTGGCGCCACTTCGGTCTTACCCTTCTTTTTTTGAGCACCCGGCTGCGCCATCGCGGCCGAAGCCAGTGCCGCAGCCTTGGCCGCTCGGCCGCGTTTGGGTGCGGGTGGCGGCGGGGGCGGAGGCGGCGCCAAGGGCTTGAGAAAATTCAGGCGTTCAGTCCGCGATCGCATCTTGCCGTCGAGCAGCAGCATGAAAACGTCATGGGCAATCTTGGGATACTCGGACAATTGCGGGGTGATCAGCAGTTCAGTCATTTCCGGCAAGGGAAGCTTTTGCTCGACCTCCCGCCACTTGGTGAAAAAGTTCTTGATCTTCTGCGCTACCGCCTGTTGACGGGCAGTGACGGCGAGATATAGCACCATCTCCGGACGGGCATTTGAAAGCAGCTTCCAGGTGCGCGAGGGCGTGGCCGCCTCCTTGCCTGTCAAGCGCTTGGCAAGAGACTTGGCATTATCCTCGAG
>JAFAWX010000220.1 GCA_019241535.1 Acidobacteriota bacterium
CGCTTCACCTGCATGCCATCGCCTATGAAGGCCCGGCCTTCCTCGTGCGATTCGCCGTAATGTCCCATGCCGCGCTCGTGCAACATCTTGGTAAGCAGGTCGTAGTGATAGTCGGCGAGCATGTCACCCAGGGTCTGGCGGAAGTCCCAGAGGAAACCTTCGCTGGCCTGGGAACTTTCAATCACCCGGCCGGTCAGCACCGGCAGCCAGGGCCGGGGATCGTATCCCCGGCGTCTGGTGAACTCGGCGATCATATTGTCGGTCCAGTTTTGCGCGCCCGCCTCCCAGCTGTCATTGACGACGTACTGAAGTCCGCGCTTGCCCATCAGCTCGCCTACCGCGCCCTTGTAATTGTCGAGATAGGTATTCATGTATTGCCTGACGTCATCCGGGTTCAGCTTGTCCACTTCCGGGCCGGTCCCTTCCGGCGAAGCCGGGTGGTTCGTAATGCCCAGCAGCGAATAGCCGAAGCGCAGCACCACCCATTTGCCCGCGGGCGGCGTCCAGTTTAGGGTGCCGTCGGGCTTCATCTTGGACGTGAGATCGACGACATCGGCCTTGCGGATGGCCTCGCCGGAGGGAATCTCCGGGGTCGGGTAAGGATCGAAGCTCGGCAAATTGGCAAACGCCGCTTTCTCTTCAAAACGGCTGATGCGCGGCTCGGGATGCAGCACCAGCTCGGAAATCTCAATATTGGGGTCGGGCTTCATCTGGCTGAAGTTGCCGAAGGCATTCTCTACGTCAAACGTCATCTCCCCGGCCATGCCCAAGGGCGGCTTCTCGGTGAACGCCACACGGAAAAAGCGGGCTGTAGTTTCGGGAAAGGCGATGGTGTGTGCCGCGGCGCCGTCTCCCGGGATGGAGGCCACTTTGCGGTAATTCTGGCCGTCGTCGCTCGCCTCGACATCCGCGATCGAGGGTGCGGCCCCAAACATGTTTGCCACTGCGGCCAAGGGATCGTTCAGAACCAGGGTGGCCGCACAGATCTTCTGGGGGGAGGAGAATTCATACTGGATCCACGCCTGCTGTCCAAGCGGAGCCTTCGGCAGCTGCGTGGTCTTGACCAGGTCACCGTCGCTGAGAATGGCCGCATCGATATTGCCGCCGCTCGATGTGACTTTCGGCTGCAGCGAGCTGAGGGGTACGTCGCCCTCGGGGGCGCGATACGCGATAACCGCAGTGTCCGCATAGAAGGTCGGCGCCGCCGGCTGCGGCTGCCCGGTCATGGCCGCGAGAAAGTCGAATATCGGAATATTCTGAAAGGGACCGGTGGTCGAGGGAGGATGCGGCAACACCCCCTTGAAAGTCTTGCCTCCTTCCACCCGCAGCTCGCTCCACGCCAGTTTTTTCATTGCCTGGTTCGGCTTGACCCAGGGTCCGCCCGATTCGCTCCAGCCCGGCGAGCCCGCGATGGCTTCCTCGAGATGCATCTGATCGGCCAGCGTGGTCGCGTATCGGAACGCGTCCTTCCAGTCCGGAGTCATATAAACCAGCCGCTTTTCGACAAACTTCGGCGTATTGAGAGCGGCATCGAAGTTCTGGAACCCGCCGAGACCGATCCGGTGCATCCATTCCAGATCGAGCTTAATGCCCTCCTTGGTAATGTTGCCGTTCATCCAATGCCACCAGACCCGGGGCTTGGCCGAATCAGGGGGATTGCGGAATCCCTCCTGCAATGCATCCTGGGCGGCGGCCACGAGGCTGACGCTGGCGAGCAAAATCACCAGCGCAAACGAGCGCACGGCAAGAATAATTCTGCTGATCTGAGATGTTTCGTGAAACATTTGTACTCCTCGAAATTGCTGTTTGGCGGCGGAACTCCCGACAGGGGCGCTGCAAGCAGCGGTGGATGTTCTCAAACCGGGGCGCCAGCGGTCAATCGAGTGCCATCATTTCGCAGTGAAAAACGCCTGATGGGACCAGAGGCCGGCTGTGCCTCTTTACCCGCATAACATTCAGACTGCGGATTCCGAGGAGGCTTCGCCCCCGCCCGCAGGCGGCCGCGGACTAACAGACCTGCGTGTATTCGAGTTCGACGAGCGCCGCCAGCTTGCGCAGTTTGCCGGCCAGGTGACCCACTCCGACCGCACAGTGATGCGCCGGAGCATGCGCGTTCCATTGCGGGATGAAGTTCCGGACCCCGATCGGGAATCGATAACGACTGTTGGTGTTGCCGATTTCGAGAATCGGCCCGGGCACCGATTCTCCTTCGGCGACCAGCATCTTCAACCGCCCGTTTGCCGTTTCAGCTACGGCCAGCAGCGTGACCGGGCCATGTTTTACGGCCATTTCGACCGAGAGGCCGCGGCCTACCTTGCCGTGATAAACCTGGAGCGGGCGGACCTTCGTCTTTCCCTCGGCGATCCTGATGTGACCCGGTCCGTCATGTCCCATGAGCACAACGTCGTCGTTATAGTCCACGGCGTAGTACTCGGTGAAGGAACCCCCGGCTCCGAACGAGTCCATGATTTTCATCGCCTGCGCGTTCTTGATCTCATATTCGCCTGCCGCCGGGATTCCCCGCGCGGTGAGCAGGCTGGTGCCGAGAATGATGGAACTCATCACGTCTTCGCTTTCGCCCGCGCCTGTCCCCTGATGGTAGTAGGCGAGAGATCCCAGACGGTGCTTTTCCACCAGGGCGTCCAGGGCGAGCGAGGTTCTGGCCGCCCGCTGCAGTTCGCCCTCTGCGCAGTCCGGCTGGACATCCATCACTCTACGGATCTCTTCCACCCTCGCGCTTGTCTGCTCGGGCGTCACCCCCCGCCTCAGCGCCGCCAGTTCCTCGACTTCCAGGATTTCAATATGTCCTCCGAACGAGGCGCAGTGAAGCGTCAGATCGGAATAGATGTCCAGCATTCCTCCGTAATAGTGGCCTAAAATGCCCAGCCGGTTGTTCTCCATGACTTGCGCAACGCGTGCTGCTTCGATCCACTCGTCGACTTCCTTCCAGGCGGCGGGATCGTCTTCGAGCGTGCCGGTGACCTCGAAGAAAGGAATCTGGCAGCGACGGAAGACGTTCGAAATCTCCGGAACCGGACACGCCTGGCAGTAGGCCAGCCACTCGGCTGTCATCTGCGTGCGATTGCCGAGGCGGTTGAACCAGCCGTAGTCAATCGCTGGCGAGGGAGATAGGTTCAGCACGATCACCGGCACCTTCGCACGCCGCACGACGGGCAGCACGGTTGACGAGAGCGCATAGGTCGTCACGTAGAGAAAGATGAGGTCCACGTCCTCGCGGCGGAACTCGCGTCCGGCGGCAAACGCTCTGTCGGGGGAATCGATAAGCCCGAGATTGGCAACCTGAACCCCCGGATGCGCGAGGCGCTGGGCCACTTGCTCGAGATATCCGACGAGCCTTTCTCTCAGGTTTTCAAACTGCGCCCAGTAGGCATCGAGGCCGATGCCGAATAATCCCAGCTTCAAGTGATCGGTTGGAAAATTGTGCGGCATGAGACTTCGCCCGACCCGGCGTGCGGCGATGTTCCCACTCAAGAAACGTAACCGTCAAGGGCCGAAAAAGACCCCACGTTTTGCCATGGAAAACGGTTCTGAAAAGGTGCCCGATCAGAGTGATGAGAGCCGGGCCAGCGGCCAGTGTGGTTCTGCTAATCGCGCCCATCCGGTGCGAGCTGGACGGAATCCCGCTCCGTTTCGCAATGCGCAATTCCCCGGTCGCGCGGATCTGGCCCTTGCCAGTTTCTCGCGGCAGGCAATATCCTTGCGGCTTCGCTGACAGGGGGACCGGCATGAGAAGTCGATCGTGGCAGTCGTTCGCGAGTGCCGCCTGCTTCTTGCTCTGGGTCGCTTCGGCCCTGCAAGGCCAGGTGACGATCGATGTGAACTGGAACCGGGCTGAGCGCGTCCTGGCCACAACCCCAACCCTGCAGGTTGTGGTCAATCCTCCCCTGCGGAGGGGAACTCCGGTCCACGACAATGCCTTCGCGGCCCTGCACGATCTCGGAGCCGATTACGTTCGCTACGTGCCGTGGCTGCCCTATCCAAAGCTCGGCGTGGCGGAACTGGAGCCGCCCGCCGCCGGGAAGACTTCCTGGGATTTCTCGCTGATCGATCCCATGACGATCGATTTTCTCGAAGCTACGAAGGGACACTCGGTCATTCTAAATTTCAGCACCGTCCCGCAGTGGATGTACAAGACCGATAAGCCCGTCGTTTATCCTGCGGATCCCGACCAGGTTACTTGGAATTATGAGCAGGGCACCGAGCTCCGCGACCCCAGCGGTCAGGAAGTGGCGGACTACTTTGCCCGCCTGCTGGCCTGGTACACGCAGGGCGGATTTACCGATGAACTCGGCAAGCGCCACGAGTCCGGGTACCGCTACGCGATCCCCTACTGGGAGGTGCTGAACGAACCGGACTTTGAGCACCATATCTCTCCCGAGACCTATACCAGGCTTTACGACGCCATTGTCGAGAGCTTCAAGCGCCAGCATATTGAGACGAAGTTCGTGGGCCTGGCGCTCGCCATGCCTTCTCTCGTCCCCGGCTATTTCGAGTACTTTCTCGATCCCAAGAACCACAAGCCGGGAATTCCGCTGGATTTCATCTCGTATCACTTCTATGCCTCGCCCACCCCGGACCAGACTCCCGAGGTCCAGCAGTACACCTTTTTCGCCCAGGCCGATGGTTTTCTGAATGTCGTGCGATATATCGAGGCCATTCGCAAACGGCTCTCTCCCGAGACTCGCACCACGGTTGACGAAATCGGCGCCATTTCCGCCGATGATTCAGAGCAAGGCGAACCCGGCCACCAGGCGAAGCCAATCCCCAATTCCTACTGGAGTCTGACGGGCGCCATGTATGCATACCTGTTCGCCGACCTTGCCCGCCAGGGCATCGACGTTGCCGGCGAATCCCAGCTGGTGGGGTACCCCACCCAGTTTCCCTCGGTTTCCATGGTGGATTGGCGGGACGGCAAGCAAAACCCCCGCTTTTGGGTCTTGAAGCTGCTGAAAGACAATTTCGCTCCGGGTGACAGGATGGTAGAGCTCGCAGGAGATCTTTTTTCCCGGAGCCCGCTGATCTATGCCATGCCGGTGATGACGAGGGAGGGCAGGAAACGGGTTCTCTTGGTAAACAAGCGCGATCGCTCAATCGAAGTCTCGCTGGCGGGTGCAGCCGGCGGGGTGGTGGAATTTGCCGACCAGACAACCGGCTTCGGCCCGCCGGCCCGGGCCTCTGTCGAGGGTGATAAGCTGACGCTCAACGGTTATGCGGTCGCGGTGGTGACTTTGCGCTGACCGCGGGCCGAAATCCGTCGCGATGAAATCCTCCCGCCGCGCATTTCTCGCTGGTTTTATCGGCACCGCCGCAAGCGCTTCCCTGGGACAGGGGGTAAGTGCGCGTAAATCCGCGGCCCAGCCCAGAGGAAAGCCTTCTGGCCTCCCCTGGCATTCGAACTTTAGCGACATCGCCAGCCACGCCGGTCTCGTCTCTCCCACGGTCTACGGTTTTTCCGACCACAAGGACTACATCGTTGAGACGCTTGGCTGCGGCTGCGCCTTCCTCGATTATGACAACGACGGGTGGCTGGACATCTTCCTGCTGAGCGGCACGCGCCTGGGCGAGACACCTCCCGCAACCACCAATCGGCTGTTCAAGAACAACCGCGACGGCACGTTCAAGGATGTCACCGCGAAGTCCGGCCTGTACCGGACCGGGTGGGCTTGCGGGGTTTGCGTGGGCGACTACAACAACGATGCCAATGAAGATCTGTTCGTGACCTACTGGGGCCAAAATGTTTTGTACCGCAACAACGGAGACGGCACGTTCAGCGACGTGACCCGGGCAGCGCGCCTGGAAGGTGAGCCCGGGTGGAGCACGGGGTGCACATTTCTCGATTACGACCGGGACGGCAATCTGGATCTTTTTGTCGCACGATACCTGGACATCGACCTCAAAACCGCGCCCCGGCCCGGCGTGACCGCCAATTGTCGCTGGATGGATATGCCCGTCAGCTGCGGTCCGCGCGGGTTCCCGTTCGGCCGCCACAGCCTCTACCGGAATAACGGCGACGGCACCTTCACCGACGTCACGGCTGCCTCGGGCATCGACGGGGCGCGCACCAGTTACGGCCTGACCGCAATGGCCGCGGATCTCGACGATGACGGCTGGCCCGACATTTTCGTCGCCTGCGACTCGACTCCCAGCCTGCTGCTTCTCAACAATCACGATGGCACCTTCCGCGAAGAGGCTGCCCTTCGCGGGCTCGCCTACAGCGAGGACGGCCAGGAGCAGGCCGGCATGGGGTGCGCGGTCGGTGATTACGATCGCGACGGGCGGCTGGATATCTTCAAGACCAACTTCGAGGGCGATACGCCGGATCTGTATCACAATCTTGGCAAAGGGAGCTTCGAAGAGGCCAGCCGGAGGGCCGGCCTAGCAGTCGAGAACCGTTACGTCTGCTGGGGGACGGGAATCCAGGATTTCGACAACGACGGGCTGCCCGACATTTTTGCCGTGGCGGGACACACCTTTCCCGAGATCGAGAAACGCTTCCCCGATTTCCCGGCTAAGGATCCGCGCCTGCTATTTCGCAATCTGGGCAACGGAAGATTCGAAGAACTCCTCGGCGAAGCCGGGCCGGCGTTGACCGAACCCCACAACAGCCGCGGCTGCGCCTTTGGAGATTTCGATAATGATGGCGACGTCGACATCCTCGTCATAAATCTCAACGAGCCCCCGTCGCTTTTGCGTAATGACGTGAGCGGCGGCAATTCCTGGATCAAAGTGAAGCTGGTGGGAACGAAATCCAATCGCAGCGCGATCGGGGCTCAAGTCGTGGTCAGGAGCGGCGATTCCAGCCAGACGCAAGAAGTACAAAGCCAGTCAAGTTTCCTCTCGGCGAACGATTCCCGCCTCCACTTCGGGCTGGGGCAAGCGAAAACGGTGGAAATCAAGGTACGCTGGCCTGCCGGGCAATGGGAGAGCGTGCCTGCAGTCAACATCAATCAGCTTGTGACCATCAAGGAAGGTTCAGGCATAGTGCGAAACGCGGGCTGGAAAGCTGTTTAGTGCGACGCCGCACGGCTACTGTGCAGTGCTCAGGTCGACACTTTGCCGCGTCACTTCGTCTGGGGAGGGGAGCTTTTTACCTGCTTCCTGCTGATTTATTTTCTGGGCATGAAGCCGCTGGAATTCGGCCATGGCATTTCTCTGCTCCGACGAATTTCCCAGCGCAGCTTCGACCTGCGACAGCCGGTACCAGGAAACCTCGTTTTCCCGGTTCAGGGAAATGGCTTGTTTGAGATGAGGCAGCGCGAGATCCGGCTTCTGCAAAGACATCAGCACCGCTGCGAGACCGAGGTGCGCCTCCTCGAATTGCGGATAATTTTGGAGCGCCCGCTCGAAATACTTCTCCGCTTCCTCGAACTCTCCAGCATTGCGGTGCAGCTCGGCAAGCTCGTACGCGGAGTTGGCGTTGGCGGGATCCACCTCGAGTTCCTTCTGAAATTCCTTCGCCGCCGCCGTGCGATCCTCCGCCGAGGTGGTTGCCCGCGCACGGGCCAGCAGGGTTCGCCCCAGCCGGTAATGGATCCCGGGCCGTTGCGGCTCCATGGCAAGCACCTGGCGATATTCCGCGATTGCCGCATCGTAGGATCCCTGGCTCTCGGAGGCTTCGGCGAGGGCCTGGTGCCTCCAGACGGAGGCGGGGGCAACCTGCGCCAGCCGCTCCATCGCCAGGAAGGCAAAGTTCCCGAAAATTTTGCCGTTGTGGTAGAGCACCTCGGGATCATCCGGGTACAGGCGATTTAATTCGAGCGCCACTTCGACAGCTTTGCTGTCGCGCTGCAGAGCCGTGTAGGCGCGTTCCAGCTGCAAGCCGCACATGCGTTTAATTTCCGTTTCCGACGATTGGAAACCCTTCTCAAGGCCGGGGAGAGCCTCGTTGTAGTAGCCCAGTTCGGAGAGCGACATGGCCAGAACTGTGGCCGATTTGCTAAGAGAGGGCTTCAGCTTCAGCGCCCGGCGCAACTCGGGAACGGCCTGGTCAAATTTCCTCTCCTCGAAGTAGATCAAGCCCAGGTTGGAATGGATCTCAGCGATTCCGGGATTGGCCTGGGCCAGCTTTTCAAAGGCCTGCTCGGCCTCGGGGTAATTTCCCGCGGTGAGCGCGCGCTGGGCTCGTGAGTACTTTTCTTCAAGCGAAGCAGACTCTTGGGCAGCCGACACGCACACCAGCAGGCATAAAACTATCAAGGCCCGCCGGAACTGTTGCCTGAGGGAGTTCACGATCCGAGTCTAACTCAAGACAATCCGCGCATTACATATACCCCGCCTTGCGTTCTTAC
>JAFAWX010000129.1 GCA_019241535.1 Acidobacteriota bacterium
AGCGGTGCAGGTCTTTGGCTGTGTAGGCGAGAGCTGCTCACGACGAGTCGGTCTAGCGCATACAATAGCACGTTGGCGCGGCTAGGTTCGTTAAGAATGCTTTACCCTTGGCATCACCGCCGTACGCCGGCGTTTCGGTCAGGATCTTGCGAAACAGGTCTTCTGCCTGCTCGTATTTTTTCTGCCGTTCGTAGCCTGAACGATCGCGACCTGAAAATGGTCTACGCCGGGCAGATGGCCGACATGGGGCAATCGGATCTCGCCTTGCGGCAGGTGAAATCGCTTCTTAAGGGGACGCCCGCGGACCGCGAAGTCTATGTGAACGCTCCAATGGGCGGGTCTCGGGGCGGCGTATGGCTTGCTTTTAGCGGCATAACCTGCCGAAAGAGCGTATACTCAGAATGCTTAACCTCGAAGACACGCCACCGGATAGCACTGCGCCTTGGCGATTGAGAGATGGAGAGAGCGACAGGCGTCTCTGCATACCGTTCTCTTCAAAATTACAGCCGCGACATCAATGCAGGTGCCGGGCTGACAGCTTGCGTTCCACCCGGTGTTGTTAAATCGTCGTGAACTGTTCATCTTGAGCGTCAGGAGCTCACTATGTCGGCACGGAATGGAGATAAGTCCAGATTTAACCGGGAACGCAAACAGAAGATTGCTCGGCGGCAGCGAACCCGTGAACTGCTGAAGCGGGAGGCAGCGGAACGTAAATCGGAGGATGGCTCGGCGCATGCCAAGCCAGGACCGGTGTCGGCATGAACACCGCGCTGCTCGCATTTCCGCTCTCCGGGCGCATTCCCGCTAAAAAATAAGCGGGTGCTGCTGACCGACGCTTCGCATGCGAGAAGAGTTGCATGCCGAGGTTTTCAGGAATCACTGGATCGACGTCGATTGCGACGCGGGCATCATGGCAGCACCAGCTGAGCTGATTTGCGCGAAAGAGGAACTAGAATGAAGAACCTTTACGTTGGGAATCTGCCCCACAGCACCACCGAAGCCGAGTTGCGAAATCTCTTCGAAGTACACGGTTCGGTTGAAAAAATCACACTCATAACCGACCGCGACACTGGCCGCTCTCGTGGGTTCGGTTTCGTCGAAATGACCAATGCGGGTGAAGCCGAGAAGGCCATCGCGGCGCTTAACGGGACAGATCTGGGCGGACGGACGTTGACTATCAATGAGGCCAAACCCAAATCGGAACGTCGCAGTGGCACTGGCGGCGGCGGCCGGCGTTTTGGCGGCGGCGGAAGCGGGCGTGGACGCGACGACTATCGAGGCCATCCACGACAGCCGCGCGAACCGCGCTGGTAATTTGCGAACACAATAAGTGCCCGGTCACCCGAGATGCTGGCCAGGCGATGGAATGATTTCTTTTGGGGGGTTTAGGTATGCCAAGAGGACGATCGACATTTGCAAAGCGCCAAAAAGAACAGGCACGGCAACAAAAACAAAGGGACAAAGCAGAGCGCAGGAACCAGCGCAAACACGAAAAGCCTGGGGAGTCGATGGTGGATGACATGGCCCAATTGCGCCAACATGCCGCCGCGCAGGCAGCGCTATTCGACGTAGGTGGGGAAGAAACTCAAACGGAGTCAACGCCCGGTGAGCGCGAGTGATTGCAAGCCTGCGGGGAGCTCAACGGGATGCCAAGCAAATTCCAGGTAAGAACTTCGCCAGTTAGAGAGTGCATCATCACAGTAACCTGGGCAGGAGGTGAGTGTGGCAGAAATTCGGTTGAATGAGGGTGAGTCCTTAGAGAATGCCCTTCGTCGATTCAAACGTAAGGTTCAGGCGGAAGACATTATTAAAGATGTTAAACGTCACTCGTACTACCTAAAGCCTGGCGAACGCCGCCGAGTGAAACAGGCTTTGGCACGAAAGCGCGCGCGGAAAAAGATTCGGAAGGAAGGTTCATTTGCCAAGGACTCACGTCGGGAATAATCATCGTTCCAAAGAAGTGACCCGAGGCTTGCAAGTTGCCGGAGATACCTGACAAGAAGATTGACTCTACAAGAATATTGACTCTGGTTCATACGCCAGACAAAGGCAGTAGGCTCCCATCTCAGCACACCACCCTGTCACACCGCGACCAAGTGCGTAAGCCACATCCCCGCCCCAAAGCCGCGGCAGGCAAAGATACCAGAGCTGCAGCAACTGGGCTTCGATGCCGTGGGGAGCGGGTGGCGAGAGGTCAAATTTGGCGAGTTGGCGGCGACGTCTCTCTACGCTCAGATGCAATTAGGACGTTTCCTTCGTCCTGACGCGACACGTACCTGAGCGCAGCAAATTGTCAAGGCTCTTCTTCAGCGGCAGCAATAGACGAAAGCTGGATGAATTTTGCAAGTGGCGTCTGTCTTAGGCCGCGTCCTCACCGTAGCTAATTTCAACCCTTATACCCCATTCCTTGAGCAGCCATTCAGGTACATAGAATCGATTTCGGTTGCACTCGCACCATCTCTTCAACTCGTGCGATGACGCATACATATCAGGCATCAGGCGCAGGCGTTTGACGGTGACTTCAAACTCGGTTGCAATTGCAGGGGCGAGCGGCCTCGGACGGCCCCAGTTCGGATTTCCGCGTCGGGGACTCATATTTTCAGGGTCGGCAATTCTGACCGACTGCATGATACTCCTTTTTAGACCGTATCGATACCCGAAGACAGAAAAGCTTCCGCCTTCAATGACCGGTCTTACGACCGCTACTCATAAAGAATTGGGGGGCCGGGATAGCCCGTTCCTTGGCCTGGTTGGGAAGTTCGGTGTTCTTGAGGCATGCCGGTTAACCGGTCGCCATGCGACCGAGTGGGAGTGCGAGATTGCGCCGCATTAATCTTGGCCAGAAAAAGTCTAGAAGTCTCGGGCTATCGTCGCTTACAAGGCGCTCCCGTTTTTGATGCCCATGCACCGCCACGAATAGAAGCAAATCCTGCAATCCCCTTTGCGTAGACAAAGCAATGGTCATTGGCAACGGTCTAAACAAAGAACACATCTGTTATTGAGGCCGAGAATTGCGTACTACGTCGACAGGCCGCGTCCGATAACGCTCCGCGAGAGCGGAGAATTTGACAGAAAAGCTGCTGTCAGGCGATGGGTTGCAGCCAGCGACAGTCTCGGATTGAATCCGCCCTCGAGTGGGCGAAGACAGCGTGGACAAAGACGAAGAATTTGTGCATACGAACTAGATATTAAAACCGAGAAAGGAAGGTTGAACCTATGGACAAGGCGAAAGATCAATGCGCTCACTCCATCTGCACCTGTAAAGCCACAAAGGACAGCAAGTACTGCAGTCCCCATTGTGAGACTGCAAAGGACAGCTCCGAAGTATCTTGCGGCTGCGGGCATACAGGTTGCGCGGGGAAAATCTCAGGATAGGCAGCGACCGCTTTCCCACAAGGGGTATTTTCCCTGGCGGCGAAAGCACCGATCCATAGCCAATTGCCGAGGACAGAGGGGTGCGTCGCGCCGGTTGCGCCAACCACGGTCAGGCTAGGTGATGCAAGCTAAATTGCAGGTCGCCTTTGAAACATTGCCTTATCGTGCCCGAAGCCAGTCAACTGTCAGCGAGGCCCAACAGGTGCAGGATTACTTCGCCGTTACGATTACGCCAATGATCTGATCGTTGATCTTTTCTACAAGATCTCGCGTCTGCTCGAGTGTGATTCCGCTCAGCACCTCGAAAGCCAGGGTTACTCCAGCTAAGCGCGGCACCGTTTCGTGAAAAAGCTCCATGACGACCAAAGGCTTGCCATCGCTTGTTTTCTTCGCAGTGAAGCGGCAGCCGCCTCGCTCAACGTTGTCGTTTGTCACTGTCCTTTGACCTCACCCAACCCTTTGACCTCACCCAACCTTGCAAGCTGCAGAGCTTCCCGAGCTCTGCCGTGCGAGCCAATTGCTCCGTTAAAGCTTCTTGTCGCGACCCTAAGCTGAATCACCGCTCCTCTCTCCGACATTTGGAAGGACGATCCGCGATCTGGGACACCCCAATCTTTGGTATGCACAATCCGGTGTGTCCTGGAAATCGTATGCCAGCATTGATAATCTGTGTTCCACTGCACGTCAGTTTTGAGCACGGGAATATAAGACCGCAGGCCGGCACTAGGCGGAAGCACTCGCCAATGTCGAGCCGCAATCTCTCAGTCCTCATCACTTGCTAAGCTACTTTGACGGGCTCTCGGCCTTCAGCAACTCCGACCTTGTCCCGGATTCGGGAATACGCTTCTTCGGTGAGTATCATACGGGATATAAGGTCCAGCTTGCTGCGGTACGGTCGATTCTCGATGAGGCGCTCCACGGACGGTGGGTCCAGGCCTAGGGCACTCAATTGCTCGCAGTCCGCAGCGTTCAAATCGACGAGATGCTGCACGGTCAGCTCACCCGGCGACATGTCTTCATACTGAAGATCCTCACTCGTCACGTGAATGTCAGCTGCCCGGGTTCGCCGAGAGAGACTCCGAACTAGGAAATATACGCCCGCACCTAAGGGGATGGTGCAGAGAATTATGGCTGCTTTTTTACGCATGCTTCACCTCAAACGCAGCATTTGGATTCCAATCACTGAAGGAAGGGATGCTTTGGGGCATTTGCGAGGAGGTGTAGCATGCGGCCATTCGCGCCCTGCATAGCAGATTTGGGCAGTAGGACTCTAATCCGCGTGCAAACGTACATTCAACAACATGCAGCACGACCCATGGCACCGAAGCACTGGAAAGTAATGGTACACGGCTAAACGGATTTCAAATGGATCCCGACAAATCCCCTGCATTAGGTGGAATTTTTGAGCATACGAAACGCCTTTAAAGCGGAGGGGCCGCCGCTGGCATGTGGCAGCATGAAATTATGGCAAAGCCCTCTTCCGTGATCCTCGAGTGTTTAGGTATCCGGCGTTGACCTAAAAACTGAATTTAAGCGCAACTTGCCCGATGCGCGGTGGCGCCGCTTTGAGCACGTGTCCGAACGTCGAGCTGCTGATGTTTCCGTCGACCGAGCCATTTGGATAAAACTGCGCGTGGTTAAAGGTGTTAAACATTTCGAAACGAAATTCGAGCGACTTGCTTTCGCTAAGTTTGGTGATCTTATGGAGAGCGATATCGAAATTGTTAATGCCCGGCCCGTAGAAGAAGCGCCGCTTAGCATTGCCCTGCGTTCAGCCCAGGCTTTCCCTGATCGGCCCGCCAAAGTAGCTTGGACTTGCGAGCCCCGGCATCAGAATTGCCATTGCCATGAGTTCGCAAATAGGTCAACTGTATCGAATGCGAGTTTCAAGCCCCGGAGCTACCGGCCGGCTTAGAGGCCGTCCCGTTCCGTGACCTCCGGCACTTTGCAGTCAGCCGGATGATTGCCTCTCGGGTACCGCTGCTCATGGTTGCGAAAATTGTAGGATGGGCACTGGCACTATGGCAAAGATGGCTGCAAGGTACGGACACTATTGGAATCGAGAAGCTGCGCGTGGCGGTGAAAGCCATCAGCAGCAACAGCGTCGAGGGGACCGCCGTTAGGGCAAAGTCCCTAGAATTTTCACTACACTCGGAAGGGAATTCCGGTAGCCACGAAATTAACTAATTGAGAATACTGGAGGGCGCGGCGGGAATCGAACCCGCGACCCTCTGCTTAGAAGGCAGATGCTCTATCCTCTGAGCTACGCGCCCACCCGAGCCATAGTACCACTTCAGCAAGGAACGTCTGCGCTGGACGGGGGCCCCATGCGATGCGGATCGCGCTGGTCATGCCTCGGACTTCGTGCACCGCCGCCACGCACCTATTCGGCGCACATCGCCGACAAAAACCAAGCAGATCAGGAGGAGCCGCTCCGCTGAAACAGGACGGCACTTGCTAATTCATAGAGAGATTTGGACCTAAGGAGGACGCCGCGTTCTTTTAGGGGGCTTACGCAGTGAACAGGGCGGGGGGGTTGCAGCTTTTGTCTTCCTTGTCTAAGCTTCCGCTGATCGAGTTCGCATTGGCGCTTCGGCGTTCTAAGGTTAGGAGGTCTATGAAATCGCGGGTTGCTTTGCTTATTCTTATTCTGGCCGGCGGGGTCATGGTTGCTCAGGATCATCCGAGCCAAGGACGCACAAAACCGGTGGCTCTGCTGGGTGGACTTGGGGATCTGCATCACCCGGTTTCGGCCGGCAATCCTGAAGCGCAAAAGTTTTTCGATCAGGGACTACGGCTGATCTACGCGTTTAATCATGATGAGGCTGCGCGCTCTTTTGAGCATGCCGCGGTACTCGACCCCAAGCTGGCAATGGCCTATTGGGGCATTGCCGAGGCCGTGGGGCCTAATTATAACGACCCCGCCAGCGATGACCGGTTTATGAAAGCGCACGAGGCTGTTCAAAAAGCAGTTGAGTTGTCGGCCAATGCTTCGCCCAGCGAGCAGGCCTACATCCAGGCGATGGCCAAGAGATTTCCCGCCGCGGGCGAGGATCGTCATAAAGCGGCCGAAGACTATCATGAGGCTATGCGCGACGTGGCCAGGAAATTCCCCGATGACCTCGACGCTGCAACCCTATTCGCGGAATCCGGTATGGACCTGCATCCCTGGGGCTTGTGGCACACCGATGGCACGCCGGAAGCTGGAACCGAAGAAGTCGTTGCCACATTGGAATCGGTGCTGAGACGCGACCCCAACCACCTGGGGGCGGTCCATTACTACATCCACGCCGTCGAAGCTTCACCGAATCCAGAAAGAGCTCTCGCGGGAGCGAACCGGCTGGCTTCTCTAGCCCCGGCTGCCGGGCACATCGTGCACATGCCGGCGCACATTTACATTCGCACCGGCGACTACGATGCGGCGGTCAAAACCAACGAACAAGCAGCGCAGGCTGACCGCGCCTACATCAAGGCGAGTGGAGCGCAGGGTATCTACCCCTTGATGTACTACAGCCATAACCTTCACTTTATCGCCATTGCCGGGGCCATGGAAGGCAACTATAAACAGGCGTCGGAAGCGGCGAAAATGCTGGCCGATCATGTTGGGCCGCATGTCAAGGAAGTGCCGCCACTCGAGGCCTTTATGACTGTGCCCCTGGCGGTTCAGCTGCGCTTCTCACGTTGGAACGACGTGCTGAACACCCCTCAACCCGCCGCCGATATGAAAGTGACGACCATTTTCTGGCACTACGCACGAGGCATGGCCCTCGCGAGCACCGGCAAGCTCACCGAGGCCCAAGCCGAATACAAGATCGTGTCCGATACCCAGGCGGCCACTCCAGCCGATGCCATCTTTTCCATGCCTTTCAATAATCACACCAAAGATATTCTGCAGATTGCGGCGAATGTGCTGGGGGCAAAAATTGCGGTGGCGAACAAGGACTACAAAAGTGCCATTCCGATGCTCAAAGAAGCGGCCGAGGTGCAGGACCGGTTGAATTACGGCGAACCTCCGGACTGGTACTTCCCCGTGCGGGAAGCACTCGGTGCGACCCTGTTCATGAACGGTGATGCTGCCGGGGCCGAGCAGGTATTTCGTGCTGACCTCGAGCGGAATCCGCGTAATCCACGATCACTGTTTGGTTTAAAGCAGGCACTTAAAGCTCAAGGCCGGGACTACGATGCGGCTTTCGTAGACCGGGAGTTCAGCACGGCCTGGAAAGGCGGGAGCAAGCAGTTGCGCGTCGAAGACCTGGTTTAGGCGGAGGCGGATCCGTATCTGAGTGCGCCCAGCGCGGCTTGCAAGTATTCTAAAACAAGGGCTGCTGGCGCGGGTATCTGCCCGAGACAGGCTCACGGTTTGCTCCGCGATCGGGTTTCCTACTCGCTGGGGTTGGGATCAGCCCCGAAAGCAGGAATTTCCAGTCCCGCTTTGCGTAGGCCTTCGATCAGATGGTCAATTGTCTTTGAGTCCCACCACTTCTCGTAATCGCGGCGGACCGAGTTGGCGAAGTCGGGGCGCAGAACGAGCAATTCTTGAAGAGCTTTCTGGGCGGCTTCACGGTGGCCCAGTTGGCCGAGAGCTGCCGCTCGAAGGGCAACGGCATGGAAAAATCCCGGCATATCCATGCGCGCCGCCACATCCAGCGCCACGGCGTAGTTACCCTCCGAGTAGGCGTCAATAAAGGCTGGGGAGTGGAGCACTGGCGGATGGTGCGGATTGAGCTGCATGGCAGCCGTGGCCATCTGCGCACCTCGTTCCCGTTCACCGGCGTGGTGCACGCATATTCCGAGTATGCCCATGACCGAACCATCCATGGGATTGAGCGCAACCGCTCGTTGTGCCGCTGCGCGAAAGGAAGCCGTTGCCTTGCGGAAAAAATAAGTGAATGCCAGCGCGTAGTAGCCGAGGGCATGCGTGGGAGCGAGGTCCACCGCGCGTTGCGCGGCCGCCATGGCACGCTCTAGAGGCTCAGGCCGGGGATTGAACTCGTCGGCGAACTCGGTGTCGTAGAGAATGGCCAGCATCGCCCAGGCATCGGCCTGATTCGGGTCCCGCTCGACGGCGCGCTCCAAAATCCTCCGTGCTGTTGCGTGTTCCGTGGGACTGATGCGCTCGAGAAAACTGAAGGAGCGAAGCAGCGCCTCATGTGGGGTCAAGCTCTCTTCACTCTTGCTGCGCAGTGCCTCGCTCATGCTCCGCGGCAGGATGCCGTATTGATCGGCGACCGTTGAGACGATTCGCGGAACAAGGTCATCCTGCACTTCGAACATCGATTCTGGTGTGAAGGCGCGTTCATAAGTTTCAGCCCACAGATGCGCGCCCGAGACCGTATCGGCGAGTTGCACCGCAAGGCGCAGCTTGCTGCCTGCCTGACGCAGGCTGCCTTCCATCACATAGCGCGCGCCGAGTTCCTTGCCGATGGCGCGAACGTCGCCCGACTCACTCGAATATTTCGCCGTGGAACCTTTGGCAATTACGCGAAGATAAGAGAAGCGTGACAACCCGGTGATAACCTCTTCGGACAATCCTTCGGCAAGGGCTTTCAAATCTGCATTGCTGCCCGTGTACTTGAACAGCAGCACTGCCACCCAGAAGCCTTCGTCGGCCCTGGTTTCAGCCGATGCCGTGCGCGCAGGGACCGTGCCAGACGACGGCAGCGCCCCAACAGGACTCTGAGGGGCACCCAGCCCGGCTTTGTGCAGATCGCCGAGCATTTGTTCCACCATATCCGGCAGCCACCACTTCGCCAGTTCTTCGCGCGCGATGGCGGCGAAGTCCGGACGGAGGGCGAGTAAGGCGTGCATCGCGGTGCGGGCTTGTTCTTCATGGCCGAGCTGCGTATGGATGATGACAAGGGCAACCTGCGCCGTCCACAGGCCGGGCATGTTAATCCTGAGCGCGTACTCCAGCGCGCGGTCGCCCTGGTGCTTGCGATAGGCGTTGATGGCCGGGGGGAGCCAGTACCAGCCGGGATGATTAGGATTGAGTTGGGTAGCGCGCTCACAGAGGGCACAGCCGCGTTCCCAATCGCCGGAGTAGGCAAAATGCAGGCCCAGGAAGGCGGTGGTGTAGCCTTGCATCTGGTTGAGCGACAGGGCGCGCTGCGCGGCGCTGCGAAACGATCCCAGATCGCGGCGGAAGAAAAAGGCAGAAGCCAGTGCGGCTTGCGCCAGTTGATTGGAGGGCGCCAAGTTCACGGCGCGCTGCGCCGCCTGCAGGGAGCGTTCCATGGCGTCGGGCCGTGCGTTGTAGCCATGCGTGTATTCGGCGCGGTAGAGCCAGGAGAGCGTGGCCCAGCAGTCGGCGCGATCAGGCGCCAGCTTCACGGCTCTTTCGAGCGCCGTAAGCCCTGCGAGGTGCTCAGAGGCGCTGACGTGCTGATGAAATCCGAGGCTGCGCATCACGGCCTCGTAGGGCGTGAACGATTCCGGATCGCGATGGCGCAGGGATTCCGTCATGCTGTGGGCCAGGATGCCCTGGGCGTCGCCAACGGTGGCGACGATGCGGGGCACGACATCGTCGAGAATGTCCAGCGCGGCGTCTGGGCTGAAGGGCCGGTCGTAAGCTTCTGCCCACAGGCCCGCGCCGGAACTGGCATCGACGAGTTGCACCGCGATGCGAACTTTGGCACCGGTTTGGCGAATTCTGCCCTCCATGACGAAGCGGGCGCCAAGTTCTTTGGCCGCGGTACGCACATCGACGGTTCGTTCTGCGTATTGCGCCGTGGAGCTGCGTGCAATAACACGGAGATAGGAAAACTGCGACATGTTGGTGACGATGTCGTCGGTCAAGCCTTCGGCCAGTGCTGCGAGATCAGTGCTGCCGCCGACATATTTGAACGGCAGCACGGCGACCCAGAAGCCTTCGTCGGCACGCCCTGAGTTGGAATCAGGCGGGGCCAGCGCACGCTGTGGCGAAGAGGTTGATGCCTTCGCGCTCGCCGCCGTTTCGGCCTCCGGAATCTCCAGCCCGGCCTTTCGCAAGCCCTCGAGAAATCGCTCTCCGTATTCTGGGTTCCAAACCTTTGCTACCTGCTTGCGCATCAATGCGGGAAGTTCTGGGCGGAACTTCACCAAATCAGCCGCCGCTTTGGCGCCGCCTTCAACATCCTCGAGCTGACCACAGGCGCTTGCGACAAACATGGGCGCCAGCGGATTGCCCCGCAGCTTGGCCTTGACCGCAAAAGCGTGCGCGCCGCGGTAGTCGCCTTGGGAGAAGGCGTGGTAAAAATCCGCGAACCAGTACCATCCCGGATGATTCGGGTTGAGCTGCTTGGCGCGCTCGGCCAGTTGCAGGCCCCGCTCAACGCCCGTGTAGGTCAGCAATTCACCCAGATAGGCGACCGAGTTACCGTCCATGGGGTTGAGCGTGACTGCGCGCTCCACAGCATCCCGGAATGAATCGTAATCTTTCTGGCACCAGAGCGCCTGGCCCAGACTGAAGTAGGCCAGATGATTGGAAGGGCCCAGCGAGACCGCGCGCCGTGCGGCCGAGGTTGCGATCTCCAGCGCGTTGGCCTGGAGCTCGTACCCATGCACATAGTCCTGGCCGCAGAGGAACGAGAGCATGGCCCAGGCATCGGAGTAGGCAGGAGTCTTTCGCACCGCTTCTTCCAGTGCGGATCGCGCAGCGGTGAGTTCTTCGGGCGTAGCACTATATGTGTACGCGAAACTGCGCAGCACAGCTTCGTAGGGACTGAGTTGTTCGGGAGATCGGCTGCGCAAGACCTGGCTCATGCTCTGGGGCAGCACCCCATTCATGTCGGCGACCGTCGATACGATGCGGGGGACGACTTCGTCCTGCAACTCGAAGACAGACTCAGGCGTAAAGGTGCGCTCATAATTCTCCGCCCATAGATGTGATCCGCTCAGCGCATCAACAAGCTGCACGGCAATACGGATCTTCGTTCCCGCTTGCCGGAGCGTCCCCTCCATCACGTAGCGCGCGCCCAGTTCCTTGCCCGCGTTCCGCACATCCACCGACCGGTCGGCATAACGCGAAGAGGAACTCCGCGCAATGACGCGGAGATAGGAAAACCTGGAGAGGCCCGTTATCGTATCATCGGTCAACCCCTCCGCCAGCGCTGCCAGATCCGCATTCACGCCGCTGTACTTGAAGGGCAACACCGCAACCCAAAAGCCCTCATCGGCCCGAGCCGCGCCCGAGTCGGCGGCGACAGTCGAAGGGGCAGTTGGGGCGGAGACAGTTGCAGGGCGCGTGATGGCCCGCGCCATATCGCGGAACTCGTTGCTGACATCGAGCGCCGTCTGCATGCGGTGCCGTGGATCCTTCTCCAGGCAACGGCGAATAACTCGCGCCAAATCGCTCGGCAAATCGAATCGCAAGTCCGTAACAGGCGGCGGAGTATCGCGCAAAATCGCCGAGACCAACTCAGCTGAAGAAGTGCCCTCGAATGGACGCTTTCCCGTCGACATCTCGTGTAACATCACGCCCAGCGAAAAAATGTCAGTGCGATGATCGAGCGGACGGCCTGAAGTCTGTTCCGGCGACATGTACGCCGGAGTCCCCATCACCACGCCCACTTGCGTCCGGCTGTCTGAGGTCATCGTGGCATCGCCGAGGTGGGGCCCGCGAATGTCTTTTGCCAGTCCAAAATCCAGCACCTTGACCCGGCCTTCGTTCGTGATCATGACATTGGCAGGCTTCAAGTCGCGGTGCACGATGCCTTTCTCATGAGCGGCTGCGAGCGCGTCGGCCAGCGCCCCCGCGATTTCGATGATCTGCTCGACTGGCAGGCCACTTTCGCAGATTAGCCGGTCCAGTGGCAGCCCTTCGACAAGTTGCATTGTCAGGAAATGGACACCGTCAGACTCCTCAACCGAGTAAATCGTGACGATATTCGGGTGGTCGAGTTGTGCGAGGACTTTCGCCTCTCGACGAAAACGCCCTAGTCGTTCGACATTCTGCGCCATATCGCCGGGAAGCACTTTCAGTGCTACGTTGCGGCCGAGTTTTGTATCGGTGGCACGATAGACTTCCCCCATGCCGCCGGCACCCAGCGGCGATTGGATTTCATACGATCCAAGTCTTGATCCAGAAGTGAGCCTCACGCGCACGCAATTATACGTCCGGGGAAGGCGAGCCTCTTTTCGGGTTTGGGTAGAACGTAGTGGGGTTGTGAGTAGTCAGGGGAGCTGTCGGATTGTCGGCATACTTCCTGAACCACCGAACGGTCCACGCGCCAGGCTCGATCCTGATGCGATCATTGATTGCCGCACGGTGGGCGGTCCGAAGTGCTGAGGCATTCAAGGCTGCCCTTTTGCATGCTCTAGTTCCGGCAGGCACAGGGCCGACTTTGCCATCCGGGTTTGGTTTGCAAGTGCGACTTCCGCTTCATGAACACGGTCTGAATACCAGCATCAATTCAAGGTAACGTGAGGTTCGCTGGGGATGAACTTCTACCCATATCCTTCGCGCGGTACAATCGTGCGGCGCCCACCATGCCCCTCAATCCCGGAACTCGCTTCGGACCGTATGAGGTTCTCTCAGCAATTGGTGCTGGTGGGATGGGGGAAGTGTACCGCGCCCGCGACACGCGCCTCGGACGCGACGTTGCGCTCAAGATAGTGCCTCCTGAGCTTGCGGGAGATTCTTCGCGGCGGGCGCGTTTCGAGCAGGAAGCCCGGGCAGTAGCGGCGCTCAACCATCCCAATATCGTCGCTGTCTACGACGTCGGCGACGGATACATCGTCAGCGAACTTGTTGCCGGCGAGACGTTCCGCGGAGCCAGGTTCGGGCTGCGCAAGACGCTCGACATCGCGGCGCAGATTGCGAGCGGTCTGGCGGCGGCGCACGCGGCAGGAATCGTGCATCGCGATCTCAAACCGGAGAACGTGTTGCTGACCGGCGATGGCCGCGCGAAGATCCTCGACTTCGGATTGGCGCGCCGGCAGCACTCGCAAACCGTAGCCGCCGATGAAACCATGGCGGCGCACACCGAGCCGGGCATAGTTATGGGTACAGTGGGCTACATGTCGCCGGAACAGGTGCGCGGGCTGGAGGCAGATCATCGCAGCGACATTTTCAGTTTCGGTGTGATGCTGCACGAGATGCTGAGCGGCCAGCGCGCCTTTCATCGCGAGACAGCGGCCCAGACGATGACGGCGATTCTGCAGGAGGACGCGCCCGATCTGCCACGCAGCGTGCCCAGCGGAGTACGCCAAGTGGTGCTGCATTGTCTCGAAAAGAACCCGGGCAACCGTTTCCAATCGGCGCGCGATTTGGGTTTCGCCCTGCATGCTCTCTCGCAGGGCGACAGCCAGAGCGAAGCGGCAATGACTCGAGCCGTTTCCGGCTCGATCGATTCTGCGACGACCGCTTCCTTGGCTTCGCGCCGACACTGGTTTTTGGTGGCTTCGCTGCTGCTGGTCGCCGTGGCCGTCACCTTTGCGATTACGCGCTGGCTGACGCACGAGCCGCCGGCCCCACGATGGTCCGCTGTGCGCCTGGGAGGGCCGGAGATAGCATTGAATCCGCGGCTTTCACCCGATGGCCACGTGCTGGCCGTCCAAGCCATGGTGGATGGAAATACCCAGCTGGCAGTCATGAAGCCTGAATCCGGCAACTGGAACCTGCTGACAAGGCAGCGCAACCAGGGAAACGTAAGTTACGAATCTTGGTCGCAGGATGGCGGCTCCATTTATTTCAGCCGTACTGTTGATGTGCCGCGCGGGGTCTTTAGAGTGCCATTTCTCGGTGGGGACGAGCACCTGGTTCTGGAAAATGCCGACAACCCTGCGGCCCTTCCTGATGGTTCTTTGCTGGTCACCCGAATCAACCAGCAACGCCGGCTTCAGTTGTTTCGCTTTTGGCCGGAAACGGGGAGACTACAGGAACTGCCGGCGGAGACCTTTATCGCAGACCACTATCTGCCGATCCTTGTCTCGCATGAAGGCCGGCGCGCGATCGTCTTCGGGAACTTGCTCGGCAAGAGTGCCGAACAATCGTCGTTGATCGAAGTCGATCTGACGGCAGTTTCGGCGCGGGCGATTCCGCTCCAGGGGCTCGATTATGGGGATTTACGCACCTATACGCTGGCGCCAGATGGAGGATCAGTCGTCGCCGCGTTTCGCGCGAAAGCTCTGGACCGCATTGTCCGATTTCCGCTGGACGGGGGCAGTAGTCCTCAGGAACTCTTCACCGTGACGAGCGACGTCTGGGGCCTGGATACGGCTCGCGACGGCAGCGTTCTGGTGAACACTCTGGATCGTCCCGCGGAACTGGTGAATTTCAGTTCGCCGGGGACACAACCGCCACAGGCAAAGGTTGCTCCGATTAGGCTCGGCAGCTTTCCAAAGCTCAGTTGGCCTGACATGGTGGTCGTGTTGACGGATGGCCGGGTTGTGATCCCGGCGGAAGTCTCCGGGGGTACGCGCCTGATGGCAGTGGAGCGCGGGAAAGATCCAGTT
>JAFAWX010000418.1 GCA_019241535.1 Acidobacteriota bacterium
CTCTACAACATGCCAACGGTTATCAATAATGTCGAGACCTTCGCTTTTGCGGCCGCGATCTTGACCCGCGGGGTTGATTGGTTCAAGGCCCAGGGATGCAATGGTGCGACCGGTTTGAAATTCGTAGGTGTCAGCGGGGACGTCGAACGTCCCGGCGTCTTTGAAGTACCGATGGGCACTCTGTACCACGATCTGATTTACCATTATGCGGGCGGCGTCAGCGGTAATCGCAGCTTGCTGGGTTTCGCTCCGTCCGGTCCCTCGTCGGGCTACCTCCCGGCGGAGATGGCAGCCCTGCCTCTCGACTTCAATGCTGTGGCTGCCGCTGGTTCTATGGTAGGCTCGGGAGCCATCGTAGTGTGTGCCGAGGGGCGATGCATGCTCGACATGGCCCTGAATGCGGTGCGCTTTTTCCGCAACGAGTCTTGCGGCAAATGTGTCCCCTGCCGCGTTGGATCCCAAAAGATGGTGTCCTTGCTTACCGACTGGACACATGGAAGCAGCTCACCTTCAGACCGGCAGACGCTGGACGATCTCGCCCAAGCCATGCGCCTGGCATCTATCTGCGGTCTTGGGCAGATCGTGCATGCGCCGATCGCGTCAGTTCTGAAGCATTTTCCCCGAGTCATCGAGGAACACTTGGAGGGTAAGTATTGCTCGGCGGGTGTGTGCTTCCAGGCACAAGCGTAATCGTTATGGAAAAGATTTCAACGGCAACCCAAGTTATTGAAGCCCCGCTGCTTCCCATAACCATTGATGGTCGCGAACTCCTGGTTCCGGCGGGAACGACAATCTTCGATGCAGCACGCACCTACGGCATTGCCATTCCTACGCTTTGTCATCAACAAAATGAGAATCCAGTAGGCGTCTGCCGTGTTTGCGTGGTGGATATAGGGCAGCGAGTATATGCGGCATCGTGCGTGCGTCAGGTGGAGGCGGGGATGAAGGTCGCCACCTCCCGAGAGGACGTGAGAGGCGTCCGGCGTACTTTGCTCGAGTTGCTAATTGCCGATCACCCTTCCCCGTGCGCCCGCCAGCAATCGACGGGCGACTGCGAACTGGAAAGGCTGGCGAGCCAGGCGGGCCTGATGCACTCCCGGTTTGCCCCCAGGCCTGCGCCGCAAGGCAAAGACGAATCGCTGCCGGCCATTGCCGTCGATTTCGGTGCTTGCATTCTCTGCGACCGCTGCATACGTGGGTGCAATGACATCCGTCACAACTTTGTCCTGGCCCGGCGCGGGAAGGGATATCAGGCCGGCATCGCCTTCGATGACAATCTCCCGATGGGCGAGTCCAGTTGCGTGAGTTGTGGCGAGTGCATGGTTTCTTGCCCAACCGGGGCATTGACCAATCGCAAGGTTATCGCCACCGATTTAGGAGAAGGCGAGATTCTTGCTGTCAAGGAATTGCGTGCACTGGAAGTGTTTGCCGATGTTTCCGGGACCTTCTTAAAACTGAACAGCAACGCCATCCGGAAGCGCATATTCAAGGCAGGCGAAATCATCTGCCGCCAGGGCGACTACGGTTCTACTGCCTATTACATTGTCAGCGGCACCGCTGAGGTCTTTCTCTCGAGCCGTATGGGCCACGTAACCACCAAGGACGACAAGCATGGGCTGTTCAGAAAATTACAGAGTTCGCTGGTCAATCGTGCACAGCAGCCTCGAGCTGACGAGACGAATCGTCCGTACATTCCAATCGACGCGCCGGTGGATCTGCCTTATGAGAACCCTGTTGCCGAGCTTGAGGCGGGTGACCTTTTTGGCGAAATGACCTGCATGAACCAATATCCGCGGTCGGCGACGGTTCGGGCAAAGACCGATTGCGTGATGCTGGAGATGCTGCGCAATGTGCTCGATGTACTCCAGCGCAACAAGACTTTCCGCAGCAAGGTTGATAAGGCCTATCGCAAGCGCGCACTGGCCTCGCAGTTGCGCAGCATCCCCATGTTTTCTAGCGTCACCCCGGATTTCATTGCCTACTTGCGCGATCGGGTCGAGCTGCGCCGCTATGTCCCTGGTCAGATCATCTGCCGTCAAGGCGACCCCTCTCATAGTTTTTTCCTGGTGCGCATTGGCTTCGTGAAAGTAACGCAATCGCATCCCGGTGGCGATCTCGTGCTCGGATACGTTGGGCGCGGCGGTTTTTTTGGCGAACTCTCCCTCCTGGGGGAGGGAATTCGGACCGCCACGTGTACGGCTTTAGATCATGTTGAAGCGATGCGCATTGGCTCGGAGGAATTCCGGGCCATGCTGGAGCGCTTCCCCGAAGTCCACAAAGGATTGGTCGAGATCGCCCGCCAGCGCATTCAGGAGAACCGCACTCGGGTCAGCAGTGTCGAGAACGTGCCTGTGGATTCGTTCCTCGCACAAGGGTTGATGGAGGCGCAGAGCCTTTTGATACTCGATCTGGAACGCTGCACCCGCTGTGATCAATGTGTGCGGGCCTGTGCGGAGGCCCACGATGGGGTCAGCCGGCTCATTCGCGATGGACTGCGCTGGGACAAATATCTAGTCGCGACCTCTTGCCGGCATTGCAAGGACCCTCTTTGCATGGTTGGCTGCCCGGTCGGTGCCATCCGCCGACGCAACAGCCTTGAAATAGTGATCGAGGACTGGTGTATCGGATGTGGCCTCTGCGCCAATAACTGTCCGTATGGCAACATCAACATGCATCCCTTTAAGGTCTCAATAGAAGACCCGGCGGCTCCGGGGCGGCAGGTCGCGCAAGTACAGACCAAGGCCACGGCCTGCAATCTCTGTCCTGATCAGGAAGAGCCGAGCTGTGTCTATGCCTGTCCTCACGACGCGGCACATCGCGTGAACCCGCGGGATTTCTTTTCCGACCTGGTGAGGGTAGCGGACCTTCCCACAGGACGAGCTAGTGCTGATTGATCGTAGCCATCGACCCTGGGTCGCGTTTACGCTTGGCGCGCTGGTGGTCGGGGGGACGGCTTATGTCTTGTACAGCTCCTTTTCCGTAGGTGGCCCGAGAGGCGGTAGTCCGCTGGGTCTGGTCTACGGCAGCCTCGGCTCCGCCTTTATGCTGTTTGCCGGCCTTCTGGGTGCCCGAAAGAAGCTGCTGCTATGGCGAGTAGGGCGCGCCAGCAGCTGGATGCGAGGTCACTTGTGGCTGGGTTTGCTGAGCTTTCCCTTCATACTCTTTCATTCCGCTTTCAGTTTTGGTGCGGGAACATTGACGCGCACCCTGATGGTGTTGTTTATTGTCGTATTTGTAAGCGGGATTTTTGGCGCCGTGTTGCAACACTTCATGCCCCGCACGCTCACCGAACGCGTGCCCATGGAGACTATTTACGACCAGATCGACCGTGTGCGGCTGCAATTAGTGGATGAAGCGGACACGCTGGTGAAGGAACTCCGGTCCACGCTGGCGGGTGATTTGAGTGGGGCCAGCGAGAAACAACGTGCTACCGCAGCCTCCGCGGGTACGCGTGGAGGCCTAACATACGCTTCCGGGCTTGGCGCAAGCGAGAGGGGGGAAAAAGCTGTCGCAGACTTCTTTCAGAACGAGATCCGTCCCTTTCTGCTGCAGAAACGCGGGCCTGAGCGAGCGATAGCAGATGCAGGCCAGGCTTCCGCTTTTTTTAACCAGTTACGCGTTCTGGTGCGGCGCGATCTGTGGCCGAAGCTCGAGGACCTGGAAAGTATTTGCGAGGAAAAAAGGCAACTCGACCGGCAGCGCCGCATGCATGATGTTCTGCATGGGTGGTTGCTGGTGCATATTCCAGTATCCTATGCCCTGCTGCTTTTGGGTGCGGTTCATGCAGTGTATGCCCTGAGATATTAACCGTGCCGCGCGTACGTACCGCCAAGACGCTGGCCAAGCGTATCGACCTGCAGTACTTCAGCAAGCGCAGTTCCTTTCGGAGCTGGAGGCTGCTGCTTTCTCTACTGCTGCCGGTGATCGCAGGCGGCTGGATTCTTGGTGAAGCCCTCTTTCACAAACACTCTCTCTACAGTAGTGGACCGGTGTCGGCGGCCCACGCCGTCTTCGCTGCCCAGTGCACTCTGTGTCACATTCGGGCTAACGCTTACGCGGCAACTGCGGTCGACAAGACTTGCCTCGGCTGCCACGATGCGCCTGCACATAATCAACGTCAAACCTACACACCGGCGTGTGGTTCCTGTCATGTCGAACATCAAGGCAGGCTCCGACTGGCGGCCACCTCTGATTCTGCATGTACCCAATGCCACAACCATCTGATGGCGGCAAGCGGCGGCTTGCGCTTCGACCCGCATATATCCGGGTTTGATCACGCCCACCCGCAATTTGCCGCCCTGCGCGCCGGGCAGACTGATCCCGGGACCATTCGGTTAAATCATTATGCGCATCTCCAACCCACGTTGCGAGGTCCGGCCGGGCCGGTGCAGTTGCAGTGTTACGACTGTCACCGTGCAATCAATGTCACGGAACCGTGGCCTTACTCGGTCGCCGTGGTACAGCCGGCCAGCCAGCAGCCTGTCATGGTCGGGCAGGCGGAGGCACAGCAAAGGAAACGCCGCAGTGTCGAAGCCGGGCCGGGCGCTTACATGACGCCCATCAAGTACGTGAACCAGTGCGCTGCTTGCCACGTGCTCCAGTTCGATCCTCTAATCGCGACTCCCGCGCCTCACGCCCGGCCAGAAGTTGTCCACGCTTTTATAGTAGAGAAGTTGACCGAGTATATTCGAGAGCACCCTTCGGCAATCGGCATCAGCCCCAACACCATGGAGCCGGTCCCGCCAACCGCCGATACCATGCAGCCCAATGCGGCTACGGGCCAGGAACGAAACCCGTTGCAGCCTCTGCGGCAAGGCCAGATGGTGCCGCAACAGAACGTCCTGCGCCCTACGGGCCCGGCTACACCCCCGCCCACGAGTGCGCAGAATTGGGTCGAGCAGCGCGCCTCCACAGCAGAAAGGCTCTTGTGGGAGAAGAACTGTAAAATTTGTCACGTGGTTACGGAAGGTGGGGGGAATGGATTACCTACTTCTGTGAAGGCCGTGATTCCGGTGCGGTGGTTTCCCCATGCTGAATTCGATCATGAAGCGCATCGCATGATGGACTGCACCGCCTGCCATCTGAATATCCCGCAAAGTAAACTCACCACAGACATAAATATTCCCGGGATTGAGATCTGTCGCGATTGTCACAAACAAAGCGGATCCCGGGCGGGTGCAGCAGAAGGTCGCTGCTTTGAGTGCCACAGTTACCACGATTGGCGTTCTGAGCGTCGCGTGCAGGGAAAACTGGACATCCGCGAAATCCGGGGCAGTGGACCGGTGCCGGTGGCCCAGGCCGCCGATCAGGGAACCTTACCCGCGGCTAAGTAAGGTGGCAGTCGTTTCCTCTCGTGGTGCTAGCGCTTCTGCTGTGAAGGCACCAGCAGATCTTCAAAAGACATCGGCAGCGTCGATTGGGATTTCTTCCGCGCATTAACTGGCTCAGAAGCGGGTCCGGCGGGAGCGTTGGTCACCGTGTAAAGTTGTCCGTCGCGCATGTACAGGTGGCGCAATTCGTCGCGGTTGAATGGCCTCGCACCGCGACGGCCCAGAACCGCCAGCTGATTGCCGGTTTCATCCACTGCCCGGTCGCGGTCGATGCCCCGTGAGACCGCCAGGGCAGGAAGCTTGGTGTGATAGGTGGCAATGAGCTTCGGTACCGGTCGCGGGCTGAAGCCGGCAAAGGTCGGATCTTTCTCCGGTGCAAAGAGTTCGATTACCTGCATTCCGTTGTGCCCATCAGCCGCGAAAGCGTAAAGGCCCGAGCTGACCATTCCGAGCTTTACGTCATAGGTGTCATTCAGTTTGCCATTGGCATTAAAAATCTGATCCAGGCGGGGCTGTTCCGGTCGTTCAATGTCTATGATAGCCAGCCCCTGCCGGCCAGCCGCGACGTAGGCATAAGTTCGTGCAGTGTAGATGTTTCTTGCGTCTTCGAGCGTTACGCTAGCATTGTTCACGACCACAGGCTTGCTGGGATCGGTAATGTCCAACACTTTCACGCCGGCCCGATCGGCGACGAATGCATAGCGGAACTGAACGGCTATCCCTTTGGGGCCATCCAGTGCGGGCGTGCCAATTTGGGCTGTGATCTGCGGCTTGAGCGGATTATCCAAATCCACCACCACCAAGCCACGATCGCATAGAACGTAGGCGTACGTCCCGGCAAAGGCGATTCTGCGGGCTCCATTAAGTGCTCCGTTGGGATTGAACGCCAATGCCCGCTTCAAGAAATTGTTATTAGGATCGCCGTCCAACAGTGTGCCGACTCCGGGAGTTTTGCTCTTCAAGTTGGGTTCGCCGACGATGACCAGCCCTTCATACTTATCGGCTACGTAGAGGAAGCCATACATCAGGTGGATAGGTTGCTCCTCATTCTCCGGCCGACGGGTGCGCAGGGGATCGATCCCGAGAGTGCTGGGCGATGCGACGGCCGCGGCGTACTTCGTCTTCACGTAAAAGCGCTGACCGATAGGAGAAACAGGGGCAGTGATTGTACGCTCGGAAATGTCCTTATTGTCTACGTTTGCGATATCGTAGACGCGGAGACCTCCCTTTCCGGTGGCGGCGTAGAGATATTCGCCGCGTTGCTGCACATCGAGAACCGTTCCCCCATGATGCCAGGCTTCCTTTAACTGGCGCTGGCTGCGGTCGAAGCGTTCGTAATCTTCCGGATACGCGACTTTCTGGAAATCACTGCCAATTATCGTCGGCGGCTCATCGTGTTCGGCTACCGCGACCGCGTCATAGCCCCCTTTGCCATTCGCTACGTAGATGTAACGCCCCATGAAGTTCATGAAGCCGCCGCCCTGAAGAAAAACCTGTGCCAGCCAGGCGTTATTGTCTTTTTCTCCAGAGACATGACAATCTGTGCAGGTACGGGTTTCACGAGCGCGTACCGTATGAGGCACAAAGGTGCTGAATGATTGCCCGCTGAAGCCCTCGGCCGAAACCGTCTGTTGTTGATAGTAACTCCAATCACGATCCGCATTTTGTGAACTGACTAAGACTGCGCAGGCGGAACGTACCGGCGCCACACGATTCTTGGTCACCGTCCCGTCGATCCCAAGCATGAACAGATCGTCGCGCAAAATTTGAAAGTTATAGGAGATGTAATTGCGCGTGGTGAGCCCTTCGTTGTGAAGCATGGGAGTCCGCTGGTTTGCCGTCTGCTGCAGGTGACAGCCGAAGCAGGTTGGCAACCAGGAGGAATGGCAGGCGTAACAGGTCATACGTTGGTTGCTATGAGCCAGCGATGAATCATCGATCGTGGATCCCCAAGTTCTGCCATCTTTTTGGACGGTTTTTGCCAAACGCGATTTTTCGTTGTAGTTAGGGGTGCCGGGGGTTATCGAGTCCAGAACCTGAACGATCTCCCACTGCTTTCTCGCTTCCAGCATGGAGCGTTGAAAAAGATGGTTGTCCCTCCAGTAAAACCGCCTTTCTTTCCAGGGAGTAACCAGCAGGCTCAAATCCGTGCCGCCGGCCGGAGCCGCGGGCCCGGAAGTCTTCAGCGTGGCGCGTGCTTGAATGGTGCCGTGGCAATCCGTGCAGTCCACCTCAACAGCGTTTCGGGTTTCACCGTACAGCTTTCCATTTCCGTGACTATCCTGCACGAAATGACAATCCACACAATGCATCCCCTTTTCCAGGTGAATGTCTTGGAGGTGAACCGCCTTGTCGAATTTCTTCGCATCATTCACGGGAATGATCTGGCCGTCTTTATCGAGCAGATTCCCTTGCCGGTCCCTCTGGTAGACGGCGCGGAATAGCCAGCCGTGGCTGTGGAAATCGGCGAATTGCGTCTGGGTCAATTTGGCATTGAATTCAGCGCTTCCGGTCTTTTCGAGAAATTGAGGATCAGACCACAGACCTCGAACCGCTGCTGCTTCCGGGTTTCGCTGCTGTACGCGGTAACGATCGTCGGCGCTCGGATGGCGCTGCTTGGATGGATACATCAAGCTTCCATCTTCTTCGTTGTCCCACCAGGTATAGCCGAAATAGGTGGTGACCATGTTTGTGCCCGGGTGCATATGGCAAACCATGCACTGACTGGAGGGTATCGAGCGGGTGAACTCGTGTTTTATAGGATGTCCCGGCTGGTTTTTGGGGATGGTGGGATCGGCGGTTGCGGATTGACCAAGATGCCCGAACGTGGCGTAAGGTCCCGAGTGCTCGTAGGCGCGGTCATTTGCATAAATAACGTGACAGGCGCTGCAACCGCTGGCTCGATAATCGCCCGGTTCATCGTTGGTTCCAGGAAAATAAAGCATCGGGTCCAACAAACGGGTTTTTTGCAGTCCGAGAAATCCCGGGTCGGTACGCAGCAGAGTGCCAAATCCCCGTTCGCCCAGCTTGACGTCTGGTTTGCCAGGATCTTCGTCGAGGAGAGGATTGCCTACTTCAGGCTTTTGCCTGCCGCCACGCTCAAAGACGCGCAGCACGTTTCCCGGTTGCGAGACTTCCCAGCGCTCCAGCGGTTCAAGGTATGGCAGAACTCCCTTGCTTCGCGTCTCTTCTGCAGTCGGTGGCGGCACAGTTCTTATTATCTGCGGAGTGCCGTCGCTCCCGTAGCTTTCTCCGAAGCGCGGATTCTTGATCGGAAAGGAACCGTTGTTGTAGAGGGCCGCCCCCCAGAGCATCGCACCGTGGGACATCATGCTGGTGCGCGAGCGATAGACTTCCATGGCGTGGCAACCGGAACGGCCGCAAGTGCTCTCGGCTACCCGCAGATCACCGGGATTGATGAATGCGATGTATGCTGGATCCTCCTTTAACCATTGGGCGTAGGCGCGCACAGGATTGGCAGAGCTTCGTGCGAATTTTTCCAGCCGCGAATGAGGATGGGCTTTGCTCTTGACTTCATCGTATGGTTTCGAACCGGCGGGAGTCCCTTGCCCGACGCTAACCGTTGCATCACCACCATGACAGTCGGTGCACCCCAGGCGCACGGTTCCCGTGCTATGCATGGTCGGACTATCTTCCGCCGTGTGACAACTCGCGCATCCAGCAGATTTTCGATCGACGTCCTCCTGGGATTGGCCTAAGAGCGTCGAAACCTGGCCATTATCCGTACCCGGACTTTGTCTGTCTGCTTCGCCGGGCCGGGCTGCGCGTCCAGAAGCATTGAACATAACCAGCAGAAAACCGAGGTCCAGCCCTGACGCCCCAACCCACGCCGTAGCTCTTTTAATGGCCTGTCTCACGGTAACCAATTCCTAAAACTGAAACTTCAGTCCCAATAAACCGGAAATAAGCGTCTTGCCGTTCAAGATCTGCTTGAACCCGAGGCTGGGCACCAGACTCGAGACGCCCGCCGTCAGGACTATGTTCTCGGTTAAGGGAGGTCGGTATTCGATTCCAACCCCTAGATCAGTTCCCAGGCTGTGACGGATCGCAGGTTGGTTAAGCAGTAATTCCAGCGATTCGGTGCGATTAAAACGCAAGTAATTGGCATTGGCGAAGGCGCGAACTTTGGGCTTAATGTCAAAATCCGCTCCCAGGTTGATAAGCGTAAGGCCGGGATTCACAAAATTCGCCTGACCCTCAAATTTGTTGGAGCGCAAACTCGCGAGCAGACTCGCAGGCGTGGTCAAGAGCACTCCGGTGCCGGTTAGGCGAATGCCTTCGTTATCAAAGAAACTAAAAACACCGCCGGCAAAATGGGCATCGTCGACAATGGTGTCAAAGCCATGCGCTGTGCGATCAGTGCGCGAAAAACCGGAGCGATTTGAACCATCTCCGGATTGATACAAAAACGATGTCCGGAACCGCATCCA
>JAFAWX010000061.1 GCA_019241535.1 Acidobacteriota bacterium
CGGAGGTGAGTCGAACCGTATATTGCCCCGGCAGTGCCGAAGGACCCAGGGGATACCTCGGTGTATTGTGGGGCACGGCAGCGATCGGGTATTCGTGCTCGGAGGCGAGCGGCGAAGGGTAACGCAGGTCCCAAATCCAGCGATGCATACCAGCCCCGGTTGCGAGAGCCCGCCAGGGCCGTAACCAGTAGGTGGGAATCAGTTCCTTGCTCTGCTCCTCGGGCGATACCTCCGGCCGGTCCCCGCTGTCATACCGCCGCACCAGCCTGCCCTGATCATCGAGAATTTCAAGCCTCAGGCGACCAGTTACAGCATGAGGAAGGATGTAATCGAGGATGGCGCCGTCGGGAGGGTTCTGGCCGAGTGGCTCATCGGGCGGAATCGGGGTGTCAGTATTGGTATCGCGGCGAACGCGATAAGCGGGGGCGGGCTGGAAAATATGGGCTTCAGCCGCGGGCGCTGCGGCGCCAGCGGGCGCAGTGAGTTGCCGAAGAGCACTGATGTCGTCCAGCACCCAGAAGGAGCGCCCGTGAGTGGCGACGATCAGATCGTTGTCATGGATCCAGAGATCGCGCATCGAAGTGTGCGGGAGATTCAGTTGCAGCGATTGCCAATGATCGCCGTCGTCGAACGACGTCCAAACAGCGTTTTCCGTGGCCGCAAATAACAGGCCTTTGCGCACCGGATCCGCGCGAATGCTATTTACCGGGGCGTTTTCCCTGAGCCCGGCCGTAATCTCCTGCCAGCTCCGACCCCCGTCATGCGTGCGGTAAATGTAAGGACGAAGATCGTCGATGCGAAAGCGGCTGACCGATACGTAGGCGCTATCGTCATCGAAGCGGGAGGTGCTGATCTGCGTGATCTTGCTCCAGGGGGTCAAGCCGGACGGGGTGATGTCTTTCCAGTTCTTGCCGCCGTCGCGGGTAATCCAGACCAAACCGTCGTCGGTGCCTGCCCAGAGGGTATTCACCTTCTGAAACGACGCGGCAAGCGAATAGATTGCGCCGCGCTGCTTTTGCGCCCGGGGATTGAGTCCTGCCTGATCTCCGACACTCGTCGGAATACCAGGCTCCTTGCGGGTTAGATCGCTGCTGATTGTCTGCCAGGAACGGCCGCCGTCGTTTGACTCGAACAAAATTTCGGCGGCGTAATACAGCCTGTGGGGGTCGACGGGAGAGAACATCAGCGGCTCGGTCCTGTCGAAGCGGTGCTTCCCGCGCAGGGGGGCAGGGGTGACATCATCGACTTGGCCTGTGCTCCAGTGGAAGCGGGAGACCTCGCTTCGGCCCGCACCATAAATAATGTCCGGATCGAGTGGATCGGGGGCGACGTAGCCGTATTCGATCACGCCCACGGGATGCCACTCGCGGAAGGTGATCTCGCCGTCATTACCGCGCTCGGAGATGCAGACCGAGCCGCTCTCCTGCTGGGCGCCGCAAATCTTGTAGGGAAAGGTATTGGTTGCGATTACGTGGTAAAGCTGCGCGGTCGGCTGGTTATACCAGCTACTCCAAGTTTCGCCGCCGTTCACGCTCACAATCGCACCCTGGTCGGAAGTCAGCAGGATGATGTTGGGGTGATCGGGATTGATCCACAGGTTCTGATAGTCGTCCCCTCCAGGTGCACCGCGGATGCTCTCCCAGCTCCGGCCGCCGTCGCGGGAACGGAGGGTGACGATACTGGCCGTATAGACCACATCGGGATTTTGGGGATCGACTTTAGGAACCGATAGGTCTCCGCCGCCGATTCTCATTACCGGGCGGGGATCGCTGCCGAGGCGCGTCCAACTCTCTCCTCCATCATCGGAACGAAACAATCCTGCGCCCTTGTCGCTTCCGTAACTTGAGGGTGTGGTCGTTGAAACCGTGGCGTACAAGCGGCTGGGGCGGCTGGGAGCGATAGCGATGTTAGCCTGCACCACATTGTCAGGCAGCCCCCGGGACAATTTATGCCAGTTAGTACCCCCGTCGGTTGATTTGAACAAGCCGCCGCCCGCTCCCGCGAAGGCGTTGTCGTCTTCCCACGGACCGAGGCGTGATTGCCACAGGGCGGCATAAACCACATCGGGGTTTTCGGGATCGATCTCGACATCGGAACCGCCGGTGTTCTCGTCTTTGTAGAGCACTTTCTCCCAGGATGCTCCCCCGTCACGGGAACGAAAAATTCCCCGCTCGGGGTTGGGCCCGTAAGGATGGCCCAACACCGCGGCGAACAACTCGTCGGGATTTTTGGGGTTAATGGCCAGTGCCGGAATCTGCTGAGCGGCGTCGAGTCCGAGATGTCTCCAGCTTTTGCCGCCATCAATGGATTTATAGATCCCGTTTCCAACGGAAAGATCTGGTCGTTGTAGACCTTCGCCGCAGGCCACATAAATGACCTCGGGACGGGAAGGCGACACGGCTATCGCGCCGATCGATTGCGTTTCCTGGGTATCAAAGATCGGATTCCAGGTGCGGCCATAGTCGTCAGATTTCCAAACGCCCCCATTGGCAGCTCCTACGTAGAAAACATTCGGCTGGGCGGGAACCCCGGCCAGGGCTCGGGTCCGCCCTCCGCGAAAGGGACCAACCATGCGCCAACGCATCTCCTGGTACAGAGACTCGAAAGATTCCGCCCAGACTGCCGCGCCGCAAGTAAAAAAAAACGTCAAAGTGAGAAGAACACGGAGTGCTCGGATCACGGCCAGGCTCCTGGAGGAGAAAAATCAGCGAACATCCTAGCACTGTCATGTGACTAAAGTGACCTGCTGGCTCCCTGCGGGTTCAGCCTATAATGCCGAGGAAAGCCGATCCTTCAGAGTCAATATGCCGGAAAACCGTGTGGAAGAGATGGTCCGCAGTGCCGTGGCGCAGGCACTTGAACGCCGCCTGGCCTCTTTGCGCGAGAGCATAGTCGAAGAGGTGGTTCGGGATCTTGAGTCGAGGCTCGTGCCTAAATCTGCACCTGCAGCCAGCTCAAGGCATCCGCTGCAAAAGGCGATCACGGCCATTCAGGCAGGTACCACACAGAAGGAAATTCTGCGCACTCTGCTCGACAATACGGCTGCTTATTGCACCCGCGCAGTGCTTTTCGTCTTAAAGAGTGGCGTCGCCAGCGCCTGGCAGGGCATCGGGTTTTCCGGGAAGGAATCGACGATTAAGGATTCGCCCCTTGATCTGACCTCGCCGCTCGCCGCCCGGGTCATCGAATCCCGCTCGGCCGTGACCGGCTCTTCATCTGAATTCGATCAGCGATTCCTCTCCGCCTTTGGCGCCCCCAAGGGGCAGAGCGTCATTTTGCTGCCGCTGCTTCTGAAAGACAAGATTTCCGCCCTGATTTATGCCGATGGGGGCACGGACGGCAGCGCGTTTGATCCGGCAGCGCTGGATGAGCTGGTCCACGCCACCAGCGCCTGGCTGGAGGTCATCGCGCAGCGTCGTCAGGCCCAGAAAGACGGAGCCTCGGATGTGCAGGAAGCATCAGCTCCCGCCCCGGCCAGCGATCCTTTTGCCCAGCATGCTCCGCTTCACGCGGGAAAGGCTAAACAGGCAACGGAAACGCTGCAGGCCATGTCAATGGCCGCTTCCGGCGGGGGGCAGGCGGTGGTTACGGTCGGCAATGACGCCGAGGTGCATCATAAAGCTCAGAGGTTCGCACGCCTGTTGATGGACGAAATCAAGCTTTACAATCGCACCAAAGTGGCTGAAGGCCGTGAGCACAAAGATCTTTACGACCGGCTGAAGGAAGACATCGAAAAGAGCCGGGCGACGTACCAAAAGCGTTATGGCAATACCGCCGCTGCCGCGGCAGACTACTTTAATCAGGAACTGGTACACAGTCTGGCCGAAGATGACGCCTCCCTTTTGGGCAGCAATTTTCGGCGATAATTGAAGGACGTGGTGGGGTTCAGATCCGTTTCTGTAGCACTTTTATTGGCCGCTTGGGCGTGCCCACCGCGGGCTTTCGCCGGGGACCTGGCGCCCCGACGAGGCAGTGAATCAGTTCCGTCCACCGTGCCCGGCAATTCCTCTTCTGTGAAAAGCGCACCTGCGGCGAAGCCGGTTCGGGCCGGCAAGAATAAGCATCGCGCGCATGCAAGACGAAAAACCCCACGTTTCCGGCGCGTTCATCAAGCCTTCATCGCTTCGACCACGCTGAAGCCAATGGCACGCCAGTTGTTGCAGGACCGCACCCCGGCCGCCTACGCTGGGGTAGAAGCGTTTGCGCGCCGGCATAGCGGCGAAGGCGCCGGGGCGCTGGCATGGCTTGCCCTGGGCTACGCGCACGTGCTTGATCACGATTACCGCAAGGCCGTCGAGCCCCTCAGCCGGGCAAAGCCCCACGCGGGCGAAATCGGCGACTACGTCGCGTATTACCTGGCAAACTCCTATCTCGAGACCGGCCGCAATCCAGAGGCAGTCGCGCTTTTAAGCACCTTCGACAAGAATTTCCCGGCGTCTCTACTGGTGCGCGACGCTCACGTGCTGTACGCCAATGCCCTCACGGCCAATGGCCGGGCGAAGGAAGCCGTGCGGATCCTTGAGCAGGACCGCGAGCCGGTACGATCCGATCTGGAGCTTGCGCTCGGCCGCGCCTACGCGGCGGCCGGCGATACGGGTAAAGCAGTGGCTATATTGCGGCACTTGTCTTTCAGCATTCCCCTCAGCTTTGAAGCCGGAGTCGCGCAGGCCGACGCCGAAAAGCTTGCGCCGGTTGCAGGTCTTGGAAGTCCGAGCTTCGGGGAGCGTAAAAACCGCGCCGATGTGCTTGCCCGCGGCAAGCGCTTCGCGGAAGCCGCCGAGGCTTATCGCGAGCTGCTCCGCGAAGCCACGCCCACCGACGCTCCGGCTATCCAGCTCGCTCTAGCCGAAGCTCTTTATCACTCGGGCCAGAAGCGCGAGGCCGAGCACGAGCTCGAAACGATGCCCGCGAGTTCTGGGGAGATCGCCGCGGAGCGGTTGTTCGATATCGGCGAGATCCAGCGCGCCTCGAACGACGATGACGGATTTTTACGCACTGTCGGGGACATTCGCCAGGCGGCCCCGACCAGCCCCTGGCTCGAGCAGGCGCTGCTGTATGCCGGAAACATTTACCTGCTGCGGCGGGATTACGATCGGGCCATTGACACCTACCGCGAGCTCGAGCAGCGCTTTCCCGGCGCGCCGCGCGCTCATTACGCGCACTGGAAGGTCGCCTGGCTGAGCCTCCGTCAGGGGCGCACGGCGGAAGCTAAGCAGGAACTCGAGGAGCAGATCGCGGCTTTTCCCGAATCTGCCGAGGTTCCCGCGGCGCTCTATTGGCGCGGGCGTCTGGCCGAGGAGGACGGGGACCGTCCGATGGCAAGTGCCTACTACCAGAAAATTGCCGAGCGCTTCCCCAACTATTACTATGGCCCGTTGGCCCGGGAAAGGGTGAAGAATCTCGCCACCGGCGAGGATCCGCCGCATTACGCGATTCTCGATCATGTTCCACCCCTGAGCACTGTTCCCGCGCTCGGAGATGCGACGGTGCCCGACGACAGCCTGCGGGTTGAAAAGGCTCACCTGCTCGAGAATGGCGGATTGCTCGACTTCGCCGTCCGGGAACTCAAGGCTGCTGCTGAAGAGGAGCCGGGCAGCTGGTTACCGGGCGAGATGGCACGCATGTATGAGGATGCCGGCCGCTACGACCTCGCTGTCGAGACTCTCAAGCGCGCCATACCAAACTATTTCGCACTCGATCTCTCCGCCCTGCCCCGCTCCTACTGGGAGGGGCTTTTTCCCCGGCCTTATTGGCCTGACTTGCAACGCTGTTCGTCCGCTAATGCTCTCGACCCTTATCTGGTGGCCTCGCTGATCCGTCAGGAATCGGAGTTTAATCCCGCGGCGGTGTCGAACAAGAATGCGCTCGGACTGATGCAGTTGCTGCCGCGCGTGGGCACCGGCGTGGCCAAGCAGACCAAGCTGAAGCATTTTTCCCCGCCCCAGCTCTTCACTCCCTCCGTCAACCTCGAGCTCGGCACTCGATATTTTCGCTCCATGGTCGACCAGTTCGGCGGATTTGAGTACGCGCTGGCCGCCTATAATGCCGGTGATGACCGCGTCCGCGAGTGGCAGAGCGCAGGCAAATATCGCGACGTACAGGAATTCGTCGAATCCATTCCCTTTACCGAGACTCGCGAGTACGTCGAGGCCATCATGCGTAACGCCAACGTTTATCGCCAGCTCTACGGCACCCCGTAGACTTCCTTTCGGCAACTCCCGGCTCGACCTTCTCGTCTAAGTGAACTACGCGCTGTGGCGACCCGAGGAGGTGTGTGTGCTCCAGGATCTGCTTTCCCGCTGGCCACTTATACAGCAACTCAGGAGTGGGACAGACGGCACCGGAAGCGAAGCCATGTCCCGGCGCACGCGCAATCTGCGCCCGAAAATTGAAAACGCACAAGTCGCCCGCTCCATCTGCCCCTACTGCGGCGTGGGTTGCGGCCAACTGGTTTACCACCGGAAGGGGAAGCTGATTGCGATCGAAGGTGACCCGCGGTCGCCGATATCGCGCGGACGGCTCTGCCCGAAGGGCGCTGCTACCTTCGAGCTGCACACGCATGCCAGGCGCCTCAACCAAGTGAAATATCGCCGTCCTTTTTCGCCGCGCTGGGAAGACCTAAATCTTGAAACGGCCATGGACATGGTGGCGGATCGCGTCTGGCAGACCCGCGAACGCACTTTCGAAGAGAGCCGCGAAGCGGAGTCGCTGATGCAGACGGCTTCTATTGCCCACCTCGGGGGGGCCACCCTCGATATCGAGGAGAATTATCTTATCCGCAAACTCTTCACCGCTGGCTTGGGCATGGTTGCGATCTCCAATCAGGCGCGAATATGACATAGCTCCACAGTGCCCGGTCTGGGCACAAGCTTCGGGCGCGGCGGGGCCACCACCGCTCAGCCGGACCTGTCAAACGCGGATGCGATTCTGATTATGGGATCGTCAATGGCCGAGAACCACCCCGTAGGCTTCCAGTGGGTCATCGAGGCTCGCGAGCGAGGCGCTAAAGTTGTTCATGTCGATCCGCGGTTCACCCGCACTTCGGCGATGGCCGATATTTGGGTGCCGCTGCGTGCCGGCAGCGACATTATTTTCCTCGGCGCCATGATCAATTACGTTCTCGAGAACAACAAGGAATTTCGCGAGTACGTAGTGCGCTATACAAACGCGTCGGCGATATTGCGCGACGACTTTGAAGACACGGAAGATCTGGACGGATTGTTTTCCGGGTGGAATCCGGGAAAAAAAAGCTACGATCCGGAGACCTGGCTGTACCGCGATGCTCCTCCCAAAGATAGCGAGCGAACTCCCGGGCACGAGCACTATGGCGGCGGACATGCCAAAGACCGCGGTGGGGAGGCGCAGGAACTTCGCAATGTGCCCGTAGATCTCTCGCTGAACGATCCCCACTGCGTCTTTCAGGTGCTCAAGCGGCACTTCTCCCGTTACACCCCGGAACTGGTCGAGCGGTACGCGGGTGTCAGCCGGGCAGTCTTCCTGAAGGCGGCGGAGGCATTCACCGCCGCATCCGGCCGGGGAAAGACCGGCGCTATATGCTACGCCGTAGGCTGGACACAGCACTCGAAAGGGGTGCAGATCATCCGCACGGCGGCGATTCTGCAATTGCTACTCGGAAATATCGGTCGCCCCGGCGGAGGTATTCTGGCCCTGCGCGGGCATGCGTCGATTCAGGGCTCGACCGATATCGCAACCCTCTACGACATCCTTCCCGGTTATCTGCCCATGCCGGCATTGGCAGCCGACTCGCGCAGCCTTAAGGATTACATCGATAAGCACCGCGTCAGAACCGGGCTATGGTCGAACTTCGACGCCTATATCGTCAGCCTGCTCAAGGCTTATTACGGAGACCAGGCGCGGGCCGAGAACGAGTTTGGATTTCATTGGTTGCCGCGAGTGACCGGCGATCATTCCCATTACGGTTATTGGCTGGACATGCAGGACGGCAAATTGGAGGGACTGTTCGTGATGGGCCAGAATCCCGCCGTAGGCGCGGCCAATGGACGGTTGGAGCGCACCGCGCTGGCCAAGCTGAAATGGCTGGTGGTGCGCGATCTGGTGGAGACCGAGACGGCATCGTTCTGGCTGGATTCCCCCGAGGTCAAGCGCGGCGAAATGTCGCCGGAGACGATCGCGACCGAGGTATTCCTCTTCCCGGCTGCCGGCAGCGCGGAAAAATCCGGCACCTTCACCAACACCCAGCGGCTTTTGCAGTATCGCAACAAGGCTGTCGAAGCACCCGGAGATTCGCGCAATGAAACCTGGTTCATATATCACCTTGGGCGGCGGCTTAAAGAGAAAGCGAGGAGCGATCCGCGGCCCAGAAACGCCGGCTTGAGCGCGCTGACATGGGACTATCCAGTCGAGGGGCAACGGCGAGAGCCGAAGGCTGAAGCCGTGCTGAAGGAGATCAACGGATGGACGGCGCGAGACCAGAACCAGCTCGGCCATATCGAGGAGTTGCGCAGCGATGGCTCGACCGCCTGCGGGGCATGGATCTACTGCGGAGTCTACCCCGAGGCGGGTCGCAACCGGGCCAATGAACGCCAGCCGAAAGATCTCCTGGGCCACGGCTGGGGCTTCTCCTGGCCGAACGATTGCCGCATTCTGTACAACCGCGCTTCGGCCGATCCGGAGGGAAAGCCCTGGAGCGACTCGAAGAAGCTGGTGTGGTGGGATCGCGAGCGAAAGCAATGGACCGGACTCGATGTAGCCGACTACAAGAAAGATATTGCCCCCGAATCGGAGGCTAATCTCGAAACCGGGACGGGAGTTGCGGCGCTCGGCGGTAGCCGACCATTTACCCTGCATGCCGACGGCGTAGGCTGGATCTACGTGCCTAGCGGCCTGAAGGACGGGCCGCTGCCGGCGCACTACGAGCCTCTGGAATCGCCCATCGCAAACCCACTCTATGGTCAGCAGGTAAACCCGGCCGCGCTCAAAAAAGAGCGTCCCGATAATCCGTTTGCCACCGCAGGCGATCCCCGTTATCCCTACATACTGACCACCTGTCGCTTGACCGAGCACCATACGGCCGGGGGCATGAGCCGCACTCTTTCTCGCCTGGCGGAGCTGCAGCCAGCGCTGTTTACCGAGATCTCGCCCGAACTGGCAGCCGAGCTGGGGTTAAGACACGGCGACTGGGCGGTTGTTTCGACCGCGCGTGCGAGCGTCGAAGCGAGAGTGCTGATCACGCGAAGAATGCGTCCCCTCTGGATTGGCGGTAAAAGGGTGCACCAGGTCGGCCTCCCGTATCACTGGGGATATAAAGGGCTGGTGAAGGGGGACATCGCGAATGATCTTGTGGCGATCAGCGAGGAGCCGAACGTGCGCATCATGGAAGCAAAGGCTACGGTGTGCAGTGTGAGGGCGAAAAGCACTGACAGCGAAGCCCTTGTCCGATGAAGCCAAGCGAAGGAATCACATGGCAATAACTGCGTTCCTGACGGACTCTACCTTGTGCATTGGTTGCAAGGCTTGCGAAGTTGCCTGCAAGGAATGGAACGAGATCGGCGACGACGGCTTTGAATGGAGCGGGTTTTCCTACGACAACACCTGTAAGCTGGGTGCTTCCACATGGCGGCATGTGAAATTCGTCGAGCATACGCCGGAGCCAGGCTTGGGCGGGAACGCTCCCGAGCTGGGTTCCTGGTCGTTTTCTTCCGATGTCTGCAAGCATTGCGAGCGGGCGGGTTGTCTGGAAGCCTGCCCGACGGGCGCCCTTGTCCGCACCGAATTCGGCGGCGTCTTTCTTCAGCCCGACGTGTGCAACGGCTGCGGATACTGCGTGGTCGCCTGCCCGTTTGGCGTTGTGGAGCGCAACCGCGATGATGGCCGCGCATTCAAATGCACCTTCTGCTATGACCGGCAAAAAGCAGGCCTCGAACCAGCCTGCGCGAAAACCTGCCCGACCGAATCAATCCGCTTTGGCGAGATTGGCGAACTGCGGCGAGCCGCCGGGGAGCGAATGGCTGCGCTCATCGAACGCGGCATGAAGGATGCCGCATTCTATGACGCCTCAAACACCAGTGTCGGCGGAACCCATGCCATGTTCATTGTCCGCGGCGATCCCCGGACCTATAATCTGCCGCCCTCGCCGCAGGTTCCGACCGTTTTCTTGAAAAGAGCTTGGAGGTCGTCGGCCCTCGCAGCTCTGGTGGTCCTGGGCGGAACGATTGCCGCCTTTTTGGCGGACGGAAGCCGGCGAAGGTGCTGAGAGCAGGGGCCTGAGACTCAGGAGTAAAGATCGGCGGAGACAATGTTTGAAGAGGAAACGAGCAAAGCTCCGCGCCTGGAACCAACCGCCGCGGTAGAGGTCCCGGCTGCTGGCTCGCCTGTTCCGAGTACCCCGAGCGAACGCCGTCTGCTGGAAATTCGACGTGAAGCTGAAGAAACCGGAACAGTAGCCGGCAAGGGGTTTCGGCCGCCCGGCGCGCCGTTCCCAACCGCGTCGCCAGAAACCGGCTATTACCGCATCCCATTACTTCATGAGCCGCCCTGGACCTGGGAGATCCCGCTTTATTTTTTTGTCGGCGGAGCAGCCGGGGCGGCAGCAGTCGTAGGCTCGATCGCCCGCTACACGGGAGCCCGCCCGGAACTCGTGCGCGATGCCCGCTGGATTGCCGCCGCCGGCTCTATCCTGTCGCCGGCGCTGCTGGTTTCTGATCTCGGCAAGCCCATGCGATTCCTGAACATGCTGCGGGTTTTTAAAGCCCAAAGCCCGATGTCGGTCGGCGCGTGGACGCTGGTCGGCTTTTCGCTCGGCAGTTCCGCGGCTGTGTTCGCACAGTTGCTCGTCGACCGTTATGGCCCAAGCTTTCCGGTTCGCCTCATCGAGCATGCGGGACAGGCGATGTCGCTAGCCTTTGGACTGCCGTTTTCAAACTACACCGGAGTCCTCATCGGAGCTACGGTGATTCCGGCGTGGAACGAAAACGTGGACGAGCTTCCGTTCTACTTCGGCATGTCGGGCCTGTCGTCGGCGGTTGCTTTGCTCGAGCTGATGGGACACCATAAGAGCCGTGCTCTCGATGTGCTGGGGCTCGGAGCGGCGCTGTTTGGCTGCTGGGAGTTATTGAGAACTGAGGGTCGAAACCGCCCGGCTCAGGAACCACTCAAACACGGCCTTAGCGGCGCTCTGACTCGCCTGGGAGGAGCGCTCTCGGGTCCTCTGCCCGCCGCCATGCGGCTGGTCAGTCTGTTTAAGGGAACAGACAGATCCTGGACGTGGCGCAAAGCCGCTGCCTTCACGTCGCTTGCCGGAGCGTTGCTCACGCGCATTGCCTGGGTCCATGCCGGTCATGTCTCGGCCCGGGACTGGCGCTTGCCGCTTGAAACTCTCTGAAGTGCACAAGGGTGCCGATACCACCGGAAGAACCGTCCCGCCCTCCCGGTGGGCTAGAATTTCAAAAGAAGGTGGCGATGGCTAGCACGGCAACCGGTCCCAAAAATAAGATTCCAGGCGGAAGTTTTCTCATCGAATCCCGCACCGCTGATGAGGTTTTCAGCCCCGAGGATTTCACCGACCAGCAGCGGCTGATTGCCCGCACTGCTGAGGAATTCGCCGAAAAGGAAATCGTTCCCAGCATCGAGAAGATGGAGGGCAAGGACTTTTCCGTTTCCCGCGATTTGTTGCGGAAGGCCGGCGAGTTGGGCTTGAGCTCGGTTGAAATCCCCGAAGCCTACGGCGGGCTGGAAATGGGCAAGGTCACCGCCGCGGTGATTGCTGATCATCTGGCGAAGTACGCGGGATTTGCCACAACGTGGGGCGGCCACACCGGCATTGGTACCCTGCCCATTGTCTATTTCGGGACCGAAGAACAAAAGCAGAAATACTTGCCCCGGCTTGCCGCCGGTGAAATCGTCGGTGCCTATGCGCTTTCCGAGGCCTCCTCGGGCTCAGATGCACTGAATTGCCGGGCACGGGCAACCCTTTCCGGCGATCAAACCCATTACCTCCTCGACGGGGAAAAGATGTGGATTACCAACGCCGGCTTCGCCGACCTGTTCACGGTCTTTGCCAAGCTGGACGGGGAAAAATTCACGGCCTTTCTGGTTGAGCGCACATTTCCGGGATTTTCAGTCGGTCCCGAGGAACACAAAATGGGAATCCGGGGCTCGTCAACTTGTCCCGTCATTTTGAACCGTTGTCAGGTGCCGCGCGAAAACCTTCTCGGCGAAGTTGGCCGCGGGCATGTGATCGCCTTCAATATTTTGAACCTCGGACGATTCAAACTAGGGGCCATGTGCGTCGGGGGGGCGCGAAATTCCCTGGCCGGGGCCCTCGCCTATGCCCGCGAACGTAAAGCTTTCGGCAAAGCTATCGCCGAGTTCGGCCTGATACGCGAGAAGCTGGCCAACATGGCCGTGCTGACCTATGTCGGAGAATCCCTGGTTTATCGCACGGTAGGAATGATGGATGACGCGTTGAACGCCGTGGACAGGTCCGCTCCGGATGCCGCGCGCCAGATCCTCAAGGCCATCGAGGAATATGCCATCGAGTGCTCGATCATCAAAGTCTGGGGATCGGAGATGCTCGATTACGTTGTGGATGAAACCCTGCAGATCCACGGGGGTTACGGTTTCGTCGAGGAGTACGGAGCCGAGCGCGCGTACCGCGATGCCCGCATCAATCGCATCTTTGAAGGTACCAACGAGATCAATCGCCTGATCATTTCCGGATTCCTGGTCAAGCGCGCGGTCTCGAACCAGCTGGCGTTAATGCCGGCTATCAAGCAGGTGATGGAAGAAGTCCTCTCCCCGCCTTCCCTGGGTGAAGGACCGGAGGGGCCGCTGGCGGAGGAAAAGCAACTGGCGGCGACGGCCAAGAAGCTGACTTTATTTGCAGCCGGCGCGGCCACCCAGAAATATCTCCAGTCCATTCAGGAGCAGCAGGAGATCATGGGCGCCATTGCCGACATGGTAACTGAGACCTATGCCGCTGAGACGGCGCTGCTGCGGGCCCTGAAGATTCAAGCTGGCCAAGGCCAGGCGCAAGCCGAACTGGCCATCTCGATGACGCGCGTTTACCTTTCTCAAGCTATCGATAAAATTCTGGCCGCGGCCCACAGGATTATCGCCGAAGTGTCGGAAGGAGATACGCTGCGCATGCAAATGGCCATCCTCAAACGCCTGGCGCGGCACCTCCCGGCCAATACTATCCGGCTACGACAGCGAATCGCCGAGACAATTATCGAGCGCAGGGGTTATGTGCTTGGATAATTTTTCCGGCCGCGCGCGTTTGCTGATGCGCAACGGCTAGGCCTGCCTTTCACGTGGCTTTGACGTCGACGGCCAATTTTCCCGATAATTCAGATGGCCCGAAAAGTGAGTCGGGCGATCTCCGTATCCGCGGACTCAGATCTATGAGGTCACTATGTGCTGCCAGTCCTTGCCTTTACCCGGGAATTGCACAGCGGAGCCCCGGGCAGATCGACCCGGCGCCCACCGCTTCGCGATTCGCGGGTCGCCACCTGGGGATTTCAACCGTGCGTGGGGTAATTGAAAAGACGGAAGGAACCGTGGTTCACGACCCGCAAGATGCGACGAAGAAACCGATCGCTGTGAGCATCGATGCGGCCAGTGTGAATACGCGCGTCGACATGCGCGATAAGGACCTGCGCAGGCAGAATTTCCTAGATGTGGCCGAGTATTCCATGATTATCTTCAAATCCAAGCGTGCGGAGATCGAAGGCGAAGGCAAGATGAAGATCACCGCCGATCTCACGATCCAGGGCGTCAGCAAAGAAGTTGCCCTCGAGGTCCAGGGCCAATGAACGATTGGACGGGCAACTCCCACATGGGGGAGGCCACGACCAAAATCAACCGTAAGGTTTTGGGGGTCGATGGCGCTCCCGGCATCGCTGGCGACGATATTCAAATTACCCT
>JAFAWX010000186.1 GCA_019241535.1 Acidobacteriota bacterium
TAGCTACACCCGCTTCAGCTACGAAGCTGGCCCAAGTGCACGAAGATCATGCGAGATCTGCGTCCGGGAGCAACTGAAACCACCAAATCGCCCACACACTCGGGAGTTCAGTCGATTCATTATGTAAAACAAAACTGAACTCCCGCCATATATCGTAAGTGCAGATGTGACGGGGCCGCCGGCTTACTTTTCTTTGTTTCGCGCTGCAGCAGTTGGTAGATAAGAGCTTATTGTCGGTGTCTGCGGCGCATAGGTTAACCAATGGCGCTCGACTCGGGCTGGCAACACTGGAGGCATTTATCTGCCGAACGATGTTGTTGCAACGATCACTGCACTGTCCTAGGTCTTGCATCGTCGGTTTACCATTCGGCATAGCCACTGGAAATTGAAATTCGCTATTACTGGGTCCCGGGAGACTTTTGGTTTCGCCCGTACAATACCGTTCTTTATCGTTGCATTTGACGAAGTGCTTCTCGCGCCTCAAATGACGCTGAGCCCGTCCAGGTGATTGGGCAGATCTCGCGAGATGTCTTCCAGACTCACGAGCGCAGCGGTTCACCGGCTACTTGCCAATAGCAGCGGCGCCGCGCCGAGCGCGTGTTTGATGGCGACATTTTGTTAGGTCTTTTGCGGAGCAGGCGCTGTCCTCAGGGCTAATCCGTTCGGTAGTTTCGCGCGAACTCCCCAAAACGATTTGCGATATGCTGCCCCGCTGCGAACCCTAACTCAAAATTCGGCACGCAGGCAAAGGAGCGGGTATGCAACCAATGACTTCTAACCCATCGAGCGGTATACAGCTGCACCAGTATAGCTAATGACGAGAGTTCGAACAGCTCCGCGGCTCGTTCGCTCGTAAGCACCATTTCCTGATGATCAAGCCTTCTGATAAGCCGATGATCCGCGAATCCGACCGAAGCCGCTAAAGGGCAGGTCGGATAAACGATTTAGCTTTGGCGATCAAAAGTACTAGCCTCACTGCCAAGGACTTGTCACGTCGACGAGCGCGTGCTAGGCTTCCGCTCAACATTTTTAACGCTACTTATGTCGCAAACCAGTTTCAGGAGAAAACTTTTCTGGACTCTGGGAATTTATTTGTTTTCTCTGCTCCTCCCGATGGGATTCGATCAATTCACGGAACTTTTGGAGGTGAGGCCCTATGATTATCGTGACGCTTGGTACCATGCTCTTTTCGAATCGGGTTACTGGTATCAACGGGCTGTCACCGCTAGCCCTCGCAAGCCAAGGTTGCACTACGTCCGAGTGGTGATTCTCAGGAACGGGCAGGAACCGGCGCAAATCATGGGCCAAAACCTGTGCGGTGAAAGTGGCCAGCGGGCTTTTATGGCGAGTCTGCTGCGCACAATAGCGCGAGCGCATCCGGCGGGGATCGCCATCGACAAATGGTATGCGCAGTCTTCCTGTCCGGCGGGTGACCTTGGAACAAAGAAGCTTCAATGCGCTCTCGCAGAAATTTCTACCGACGTCTCTATCGTTCTCGGCGCAAAGGCCGAAAATGAAAGGGACATTGAAAGGCGTTCCCGCCCGCTTTTATCTGAGCTCAAGAGGAAAGGATTTCGAAGTTACGAACTCCTTGGCGAGGCAAGGCTACCCCTAGGAGAGGACCCGGCTCTGCCCAACGTTCGCTACGGGATTCTTACGCTGGATTACGATGTGCGCAAAATTCCGCTAAGTTGGCCGGTGTACGCGAGTGAACAGGACGTTGGCAAGCCTGGGCAGCCTGCGTTTTTGCCGTCGCTTTCGTTGGTAGCTGCACAAGAGCATGACCCATCGGCAGCCAAAGATCTCACCCGAAACCCCTTCACCGGCTTTCTCAATGAAACCGAGCTCAATCCTTATTCTGCCATAGACCTTATTTGCGGCCCGGGGGCAGCCCCGAGTTCTGATTGGCGTACATGTCAGCCAGGGCAAGTCGACCGGCAAGCACTGGCCGACCTGAAGTCTCACTTAGTGATTGTCGGCGAGGACAATCCGAACGGCGATGACTTTTTCGAGACCCCTACCGGCCAGATGCCTGGCGTATTACTTCAGGCAAATTACATAGAGTCGATGTTGGATGATCGCTACTTAAGGTCAGGACGTGACTGGCTAATATGGGTGTTGAGCGGAACGTGGTTCGTCCTCATCGAATTAACCTTCCACATTTTCTCGTCGAATGTGCTTCGTGCGCTCGTGGTGGCTTGCGGCGTCACGGCTGTTCTGGGCCTGCTGTTTTACAACGTAGCAGTGGTCGACCTCGGCTATTATCTTGCTCTGTGGCCCACCGGGGTTGTTGCGGTGGCCCTAAGGTTTGCTCTAGCGTTTGTTGCGGCAGGAGAACATGGAAACCAACAGCGTTCGCACGATCGCAAGAAAGTTGGCGTTGTTAGTTCTTAAACTCAGTATCCTGGCAATGGCCTTGAGCTTGAGCTCCGGGCCTCAGCATGGGCTCATGGCGCGTGGTGCTTATGAAAGCCCCAGCAATGCTGCGGAAGGCCGGGCAGCTGCACCGCGCGGGCCACAAGAACAGCCAGGAGGTACAGGCGGCACTCCGGGGCAAAGGCCGCAACAGCCGCCTGAGATCGACTCATCCAGCCTATCAAAAGTCGCGTCAGTGCTGGCCGGGCATCGTGTCTCCCAGGCGCCAACCTCAAGCCGTGGTAATAATTCCCTCTCGGCTTTGTACTGGGCACGTGTGCGGGCCGTGCCGGTCGTGGTGAGTAAGGATGGGACGGGCAGTTCGGTGGTGATCATTGTTGATACCTCAAGTCAGAAGAGGCATGCCTGGGTGGTCACTAACTACCACGTTGTTGATGATCCGTTCATTCCGAAAGACAACCCCAAGCAGCACTTCGTGTTTCTGCTGTTCTACGACGACACCTTAAAGAATGGGTATTTCAGTTCCGACAATTTTGCCCAGTGCTGGGGTCCCTCGGGCAAGCAGACTGACTGGTGCCAAGGCGTGCGGAACTCGACACGCGCAGCGTGGGTCGTGGCCACGGATCCATCCCGCGATCTGGCCCTCCTTTCTGTTTACGACCCACCCCCGGGAGTTACCGGAATCCAACCGGAGCGGATCGAAACCTTGCAGCCGGGTGATCCTGTCGCCGTGATAGGAAATCCCAAAGGTCTCCTGTGGAGTTTGACGACTGGGTCTATCAGCCAGGTGCGAACGAACTTTCCGCTGGGCACGGGCGTGGGAACAATGGTTCAGACACAGGCGCCCGTAAACCCAGGGAATTCAGGCGGCCCGCTGCTGGGGCCCGACGGCAACCTAGCGGGAGTGGTCTACGGCGCCAGAGTCGGCCAAATGATTGAGGTCGCAGGGGAAAAGATTCAGGTACCTGCGGAGGGGTTGAACTATGCCATCGGGGTAGACCAAGTGCTCATATTCACCCACGGGCATCTTTAAAGCACGAACCAACATGGCCCATTTGGACGGGCGCAATAATTCTTCTGAACAAGAACGGATACAAAACACAGTCCCTGGCTCAAAAAGCAACCTTGCGGGCTTCAATGGCTATGGCTCAAGCTCTATCGCCAGGGACATCCGTCGACCGAATTATCAAAACGACAAAAGCCCGAACAAAGGATGAGTGTGAACAGCTTAAATTCATTAATTCGGACGGTTTTGTGCTATTTCCAGCCGTCGCTGATGCCGAGGCATCTCACGGGTCAATTCGCATTGCCTAAAAACACAAAGCTGCCCCAATAAAAAGGATAAGTGGAACGCCCTTCGTTTCTCCGTCTCTCAATGAGTGCTAATTCTGCGTTACGCAGTGCCGCAGCCTTGTTCTCGCCCTTGATCAGGTTGTGGTAAAACTCCGTCATTAGCTGTCCGGTCTCTTTATCGGGAACCTCATTCAAGCTCATGATCAACGAGCGCGCTCCAGCCAAGAAAAATGCCCTTTGCAGGCCTTGTACTCCCTCGCCGACCTGAACATCTCCCAGCCCCGACTCACAGGCGCTCAAGACAACAAGCTCCGTGCCGCGCAGATCCATCTGCGCGACGTCCTCGGCTGTCACCCAGCCATCATCCAATCCTAACTTCTCCGCAGTTTCCTCATCTTGGGCGGCCACGCGATTCGCTCCGGCAAAGATCAGCCCGGACCGAAGCAATGGGTCTCGCGTAACCGCCCTAAGGTGCGTCAGTCCGCGAGGAGCACCCCAGCCTGTGGCCTCGAGGTCTTGCTTCTCATCCGCAGCAACCTTTGAATTGGGCACAAAAAAACCATGTGTAACGACGTGCAGAATTCGCGGCGCCTTCATTGACAGGAATCTTTCTTCCAGCGCATTTTTCCCCACATAGCGCTGTATCGGTCCGTAGGGTGTGCCTTGCAATTCGCGCTCCACAGTCGCGGCCTCGTCCTGCATCTCAGGCAAGATTTGCCACCCAAGTCCGGGAATAAGTGAAAGGCGTCCGCGCGCCAGTGCGCTTTCACTCTTCTTATTTTTTTCTGGCAAGTCCGCTTCGTTTTGAGTTTGGGCGGCGTGCTCGAGAGCAATGTTTTTTGGATCACAAACTCTATAGGTACTGCGGCCAGAAGTACCGTCCGCGGCCAAGCCGGTGTGCTCAGATTTGTCTTGGAGTTGTCGTGCTCCTTCCGCGGCACTCATGTCATAATCGGGAGCGGCAAAGATGACTGTTCCTCGGCCTAGCCCCGATTTTTCTTCTCGGGGGTAAATGACTGGGTTTGCAGTGAGCAACTGCTCTGGCGAAGGCAGGTAAATAAATGCGTACCCCCTTTCTACCAGGTACGGCCCTCCATTCTCCGCCACAAGCGTGTCAAACGAAACCTGATTTAACATTCCGTCTGTCGATAGGTAAATCGTCTTTGCCCCGCCAAGAGCACCCTGGAGTCCGCTTTGGGTGAAGACTAGGCGATAAAGTTGCTTGGCCAACTCGCGATAATTCGCCTCATCTTCTGAATCTTGTCCATGGCCATTACGCCAATTCACATGATCTCGCACATTGTCCCGAAGGTCGTGGACGATCCGATCAACCTGGTCGGACCGCCCTACGTCAATCAACTGCGGCGCTCTGTTCGGATCGCTCGATATTACGAATGCGAAATAACGCTGGTCCTGCCAGGGGGAAACGTCGCGCGTGGCTGTGAAGTTGAAAGGCCGAATCTGCATGAAGTTGATCATCACACTGCCTGCCGGTAGGAGCCCCTGGACTGTTCTGAAATCAAATTTGGCCGCCGATTTGAGCGGGTCTTGCCCTCCAACTTCGTCGATTATTCCGCCCATAACCTTGTCCATGCCATTGACTTTTCGGTTCAAATCACCTTCGAATCGATTGCTCAGTCTTAACAAGCACGCCATCTCTCGGTCCTGGGCCGCGGCATCCATCCACTTCGGTGGATTGAGGAGAAAGTGGTGCAGTCGTCGTTGCAGGTCGCGCCAATCACCGCCCTCAAGATAGGGTGGGCGCCAAGAGATTTCCTGTAGAAGGCGAAAACGGGCAAGGACGTTGAAGGCTTCCCCCTTCATCCGAAGTGTCCAATTCAACGCCCATTGAATGGCTGAAGAGTCCTTCGACCGAGCTACTAGACTGATCAGCTGATCCAAAGAGCGCATCCCGTAAAGGTACGCACTCGCGGTCGAGCTGGACAAAGATTCGTAGGGGAGTTCGTGCTCAATATATTCTCGTTCGCCGCGCAGTGCGGTGTCATAAGTCGCTCGGGCCTTAACTGGCCGTCCGTTTGCTTGCAGGCTCCTGGCGAGATCGATGAGGATTCTGATAAATTGGCGCCGCGCATCTAGATCTTCCGGATTCTTAGCCAAGTCATGGCGAGCGACCTTTGCAGCCTGCTTCAATCGAAGTTCCGCCTGGTTGAAATGGCCGATTCTTAGGTAAAGCTGCCCCAGATTCCAGGCGCTGTTTAGGTAATCGCTGCGGTGCGCGCGCGGCGCGTGTTGCCAAATACGAAACGCTTGTTTAAACAGTACTTCCGCTTGCTCGTACTTGCCACGGTCGAAACAGA
>JAFAWX010000196.1 GCA_019241535.1 Acidobacteriota bacterium
ACTTGCCGCTGCAAATGGGGCAATACGTAAATCGGGATGGCCCTTTCGCGACACGCTTCTGTAAGGAAGCCTTCTTCTCCCGTGGCAACGCTAACCTCGAAGTCAGGTCGCATGGAGCATGCCAGGTCGAGCACGTGTGTCTGGGCGCCCCCGCGCTCGGCTCGAGTAACGAGGTATAGGATTCGAGGTTTACCGGTAACAAGGCCGGTCGCGACAGAACCACCATCCATTTCATTTTCTACTGTCTTAAGAAAGTTCATATGGCTCCTGTAACTGAGGTGCACATGGGTTGAGCACTCTCGATGAGGCTGATTATCTCTGCCATGCCGACGGAAACCATCCCGTGCTGGGCGCGATAGCTATCAAAGGTCTTCAATACGGAGCGCAGAAAACGGAGATTTTCGTTGCAGTCATAGGAGAAGTCCTCGGGATGCCACCACAAATGGAAGATTTCGCCGTGCTCGGCGGCGTACTTCATAGCTTGCGCGATTCGCGCATGCCGCGAATTTTCGAATGGCTGAAGAACAGGCGAGTAAGGCCGCAGGTATCGGCTGGCTGCGACTGAGATAAGTCTCCCGTCATGGGGCCAGCGACATGTCTGATTTCCGCACAGATCGAGATAGCTATCCAAAAGTCGACCGAGCCTCCTGTGGGGGCGCCGCTGCTCGTCAAACGAACGCGCGTGCTTGATCTTGGCCGGTTCGGTTCCGCGATAGGCCAGAATCCCAGAACGTTTCAGGATTGAAAGGTACTCAGGATTGACTTCATTCCGGGGAAAGACATAGGAACGCAAGCTGTGACCCGACTGGGCGGCTATGGCCACCGCACTCAACAGGTCGGCTTCGAACTCCTCGCCGGCTTGTCCTGGTTCCATGGCGTAGTAATGGGAGAACGAGTGACACGCAATCTCCTGACCGGGTCTGCTCGCTACCTCTGCAATCAGGCTTGGCGCAAAATGAAAGGGATCGTCAGCCTCCCCCGATCCCAGCGTTTCCTGATAAGGATCGAGTCGGCTGTCCCGGTATTTGGGCCGCCGGGACGGCATGAACGCTTCAGCCTCTGTTCGGGATTGCGCAAACAAAAGACCCACGGTGGCCCACGTAGCGTGAATTGAGAACTCCTCGAAGAGGTCGAGCATTCGGGGAACGATCCGGCGCGCCGACAGCAGGCGAGCGCGTTCGTTTCTATCAAGGGGCGCGGAATCGCGAACTCCCCAATGAAGTTCAAAATCGAGTGATATGACCAACGCACCGGGACGCTTTCTCCCAGGGCTCGCCTGGAATCCCTGGTCTGATGCTAGAAGTGCATTGTTGCTCCCGGGTAGATGCGAGTAGTTAGCAGGGGCAGTGCTCATCGTGTCACCTCCGACTGAATTGGCAAGCAGGATTGCGGTTCGCTGTGAATCGATCGCTTCTGGCCCTTTCCTGGGGAATCGGGACCTTGACTTACGGTTTTGCCGTGAACGACTTCAGCATGCCGCGGGAACGTGGCATAAAGGTCAAGCCACTTATCCATCACGGCTGCAATCCGAAACTGTTCGTGACAGAGCTGGCGGGCAGCATCGCCCATGATCTGTAGGCGCTCCGGGGAGAGAGCCATCAGCCGATGCATAGCCGTGGCCAGTTGTTTCGGTGCGGCCGGAGGCACCACATAACCTGTAATTTCATCGGTCACGACCTCGGCATTACCACCCACATCAGTGACCACTGCCGGCAGAGCGGTCGAGGCCGCTTCTAGCAGGGCCGCCGATAGGCCTTCAAACTCGGACGACATGACAAAAGCATCGGCAGCACTGTAGAGGTCAAGGATGTCTTCGCGGGCGCCACAAAAACGAACCCGTCCATCCAAGCCACGCTTCCTGCATTCTCCCTTTAACTGTTCTTCGAGGGGCCCGTTGCCAGCCAGCAAAAGCACAAATTGCTCCTGCTTCAACAGCTCCAAGGCGCGGAAAAGCGTCGGATAGTCCTTTTGTTTGACCAACCGACCGACCGCGAGCCATACGAACTCGGAGCTTATGCCGAGGGCTTCGCGCGCGTTCTTTCTCCGCTCTTTCGAGTGCATGAAGTGATCGGTGTCGACGCCATTCGGAATCGTCTGAAACTTCCTGCGCGGCACCGCACCCACGCGGACGTAGCGCTCGAATGCAGCGTTACAGATGATGGTGGTTTTGTCCGCCAAAGGATCCGTGATGCGGTAGAGGAGTTCCTTGTGCCAGGTGGGACCGTCTTGTTCCGATGTCTCTCTAAAGTTATGGGCAGTGCACACCAAGGCCGGCATCCGGCAGAAAAGCCTGGTGACTCGGCCCAAAATGTTCGCGTGGTACATATGGCAATGCACAATATCCGGTTGAAAGTCGCGGATGAGAGAGGCAAGACGGAATACAGCCCTCACGTCGGCTATGCCGCGCTTCATGTCCAACGAAAGAACCGGGATGTGCTGCTCTTCCAACTGACTCAGATACGCGGTCGGTTTGACCATGCACACTATGCAAACTTCCCAGCCTCTCATCTTCAGCTCGGTGGCTAGGCGAACGACCTGCGTTTCCGCGCCCCCGAAAGTCAAGGTCGTGATAAGAATGACGATCCGGCCGGGCCGTCTCTTGTGGACCATGTCGTTGCATGCCTTCTCTGTTGACAGGCTCAATAAAAATGACAATGTCACACCAGGTCGGACTTGAGGTCGCCCTCGGGCACCCCCAGCGCGGCGCCCAGCCTGTGGCGCCTGATGCGTTTGCGAAACCTTATCCTTGAGCGTTGTAGTCATCGTGATTGCAGTTACCTGCTTTCTTAAAAAATCTTTCGAACTTCGCCGGTTAGAGAAGCAAGAGGCGTGCCACCCGGGTGCCTTTTCTCATGAGCTTCCCTTGTTATGCGTAAATCAAAGCAGGGCCGGAGCTTGAGGCTTGATTTGTTGCAGGAGGGTAGGAGGTGCACCCGTTGAATCGGTTTCTGAGTTATCCAAAAGTTTATGGAGACAAACCATTCAGATAGTGCGGTCGGAGCGCATTCGCCTAGTGATGGCGGCGATCCTGACGATAGAGGTTCTTGAACGAGACTTTGCCTCAAAACCACGTATCAAGCTGAAAAAGATTCAAAACCTCGGGGCAGTCCAGGTCGCAGCTGTGTCGCGCAAACGACAGGCGTCGGCGTGGACGAGCTGCCCACAACTTTATGGCGGCTCGCCGGCTAGAACTCTAGAACGTGCTTTCAGCAGGGTGGGAGGACCACAAGTGAGTCATTTTTGGCCATTGCCGGGGGTCGTCCGGGGCCGAGTCCCAAAAAGCCTGGTTTGACATTTGGGGACTCCGGCCTGGACGCTGCTACTAAAATTTACGATGTTGCCCTTCCCGGGTACGGAATCGGGGTAATTGCGGTGGCGTTAGGTGCTGCCAACTGTCGGGCCGCGTACACCTGGAGGGTTTCGCGGGCGATCTTCGGCCAGCCGCACTCGCTCAATATCCAAGCCTGGCCTTCCCGCCCGAACTGGTCTAGCTGCTGCCGGCTCAGAAGAATGGCCTTGCGCAACGCGGTGACAACCGCGTCCACAGAAGCTTCCTCAATCACCAGACCGCCGTTAGAGGCCTCGAGCAAAGCGCCCAGCCCTCCTGCTCTGGTTCCAATGACCGGCCGTCCATTGGCCAGCGCTATAGATGCGACACCGCTATCGGAAAAGAATTCAGTGTACGGGAGGAGAAAACAATGGCAACTAGCAAAAAGTTCTGGAAGCTGTTCGTCGGGAATGAAACCGTCGATTAAGCGGATCGGCTGGGGATATTTCCGAATCAACTCCTGGCACCGGTCCCAATACTTGTGCTCGTTTCGGTTAAGAACCGCTCCGGCAATCGTGAGGCGTATGGGGACTTCCTCCCGATAAAGCTGCTGAATGGCCTCAATGGCAAGGTGGGCGCCCTTATTCTCGCGCAGTGCGCCGAACAGAAGCACTTCCAGATACTCCGATTCGGGTATCGGCAGCGTGCCGGCGCCCAGCTCATACGGGCCTTGGGGGATCACCTTCACCTTAGCACTACTCTCGCCGAACTGTTCCACGATCGTACGCTTTCCTACTTCATTATGAACAATGATCGTGTCGCTGACGCGATACATCCACGCCAGCGCACGTCTCTCTACCCAGCGCAGCTCTTTCGGCATCATCCACTTGTGGGGTAAGGGATCGTGAGCGGTATAAACGATCTTGCAACCGCGAACTCGAGCACACAAAAAGAAGAGCGCCCCGAAAGGCAAGTGCAAGCTGTATTGAAAATGCACCAGATCGCCACGTCGGATCTCGCAAAACAAGACAGCCAACGAGGAAAGCAGAAATTGCACATTGACAACCACTTTCCCTAAGAAACCACGTCTGCTATCAGTGGAACGTGCCATAGTGGGGTGAACTGTAATTAAGGGATTATGGTTGAATTGTTCCAGGCACTGGTGATTGCTCGGACAGACGATATGGATCGGAGTTCCTTCGCCGGTGACCGAGCGGGCCAGTGCTGCAACGTACAACGCCGCCGATGAGAACGGCTCCGGAGTGTGCAGAAAAATGCGTTCTTGTCTGCGGAACCTTTCTTTTCTAACTCCCCACAAACGTGACCCAAGATTTGGATTCGACAATGGGGCGGCATTGGCCTCAGGCGCAGCCGCCGCATGCCTCCGCTCCTGCCCGCCATACTCAAAGTAACGCTTGAGTTTCAAGAATCTGCTCTCAAATACGATCCAGCTTATCCATGCCATTCCGGAACTCACTGCCGTCACAGAAAGAAAGCAAATGGTAGTAGATACAACTCGTCCCAATCCAACATGAGGAGCAATTGTCGCTTCATAGACAAGCAGGAGTGGAGGATGAAAGACATATTCGGCATAGCTATATCTTCCAAACCATCGCAGTATCGAAACCGACATGAGCGACCCGATGCTTGTTCTGTTTGAAGCGCAGGCGTAGACAAAAGCTGCAAACAAGATACCGAGCGCCGAATATCCAATAACCACCGTTTCCGGAGCCTCGTACGGAATGAACCCTTTGTGGAATGCGATCCATGCAAGTGCCGCCACAGAGATGGCAATCAACACCGGGACCCAATAGCGTCGCGCCGTAAACCAGGTTGGTTCGCGAAGCAAGAGCGCCGCAATTGCACCGTAGAGCAGTGTGTCCATCCGCGCAAAGCTCAATTCCCGAACCGCCCATTCGCTCAAGCCAAAGTGCAGGCATGCTATCCGCAGGATAGGCTCTGCAACGCAGATTGCCACACACATGCGCAACAGCCCGCGTCTGCTAGTAAAGTACACAATAATCGGCCAAAACCAATAGAACTGCTCCTCTACAGCCAACGACCAGAAATGACCCAAACCCGGAAGCTGGTGCGGGCCTTTCGACTGCAGGTAATTCTGCAGATACGTCCATAGCCAGAATTGGTTCTCTGTTAGTCTCGAATAGAGGGCCGGTAACCTAGAACCGGCCAGGGCCGGGATGACCACTAGGGCCAAGGTCAGGACGGCATAGTAGAGCGGCATGATCCGAAGCGCGCGCCGGGCGTAGAAGTTGCGGAAGTACCCTTTATCCTGGCACGAATCGAGAAGCACGCCCGTGATAAGAAAGCCGGACAGTACAAAAAACAGGTCGACGCCCGCCCAACTCGACTCCTGGATGCCACGCCAAAGGCGCAACCAACCTTCTACTCTGCCGTGTAACCGCAGTGCGTGAAAAGCAATGACACTAATGATTGCGAGACCTCGGACTCCATCCAGGCTTGCCAGTCGCGCGCCCGATAGCGCCATGCGATGAGCCGGCCCCCTCGCGCCCGACTGAAGGATGCCAACTGCCGGCGACCGGCTCTCTAGAACACTGCTAATACCATAGTCAACGTCAGGCATGGAGGATCATTTCTCCCTTCAACTTGGTTGCTGTCGCGCTTCCGCTCACACAAGAGCAGATGCGGTGCCACTCGTGCGCCTTTTGCCGTTTTCGCCGCCGCCCTCGCGTATCTGCAATTGCGGCAAAAACTTACTGCAACGGCGTTCCTGGGCAAGCAAAGCGCGCAGGCGCAGGTCAACGACTTTGCTATCCGACCGGATAGACCAGGGCTATCCGGGTCGCGTAGCGGTCACAAACAACCACCTCTCACTTGCTGCTTAAATGCGCCTTGCAAAAGATGACAGCTGCTAGGGTTGCCATACTCGCACCCAATCGACGTTCAGCGTCATGCTGGATGCGCTCACGCCGGACATATTGCCAGCTTTCCAGTCTTCTCCTTCTTGCATGCTGAGAACGAGGAAGAAGTCCTGGCGGTCAAATATCGCAGGCGTACTCTCTGAGTGCAGCGGTTGGTTGTCCAGGTACCAAATCATTTTCCCGGGTGTCCAAAGCAGACCGTAGGTGTGGAATTGGGACAAATCCACATTGCTGGGCAGAGCAAAAGCGTTGTTCCTGTTGGCATGATCGTGGAGGTTGACCCAATCATGAATGGTGCCGTAAAAAACATGCGGGTGGTCGCCTTGACCTTCGAAGATGTCGATTTCCCCGGACTCCTTCGTCCCGTTGTAAATATCCTGACCGGTAGCATCTTGGACGGGAATCAGCCAGAAGGCAGGCCATGCGCCGTTGACAACATCCCACCGCAGGCGCGCTTCGAAATAACCGTAGCGCCAGGCCGCATAACTCGCTGCGTGAGGGAAAAAAGTGGTAATACTGGTGTCTACGGCCCCTTGCCCCCGGTCCCATTTCAAACAGAGCGTCGAATTAGCCGCGGAGATATTTCGTCGTGACGCGTGTTGGTGGTTAAACCAGATGCCCTCGTACCACTCGTGTACTCCCCGACCATTCGGACTGAGGTCAAATGCGTCGAACTCATCGGCGAACACCAGCTTGTACCCTTGCGCTTGCGGCACAGCTGCCGGCTTATCTGTGGGGTTCTGCAGACCCAATACAGTGTTGTCCGTGAAGACGAGACTAGCGATTGCCCAGAACAATAGGGCATAAAGCATTTTGTGACGATACCTGAAGCTTTTTCTCATAATTACCACCTCTGCTATCACATCTTTAAAGTCATCTGTCAAAAGCTGTAGTCCAACTTGCCGCCACTATTTTTAGGCCGAGACCGCCATGGAGAATTGCGGTTCGCTGGTAAACCTGCCAAGAGTTGGTCGGCGCTTATCTTCATGCAGTGACATCCGGCTCACTACAACCGCCACGAAGCAGTAGGCAAGATAGTCGGCTGGATCGTTGGCGTAGCCGAACAGTCCGGGTACTTCCACTGCGGCACGCAAAAACATGAAGAGCCCGCCCAGCAGAATCATATGGCGGCTGATTGCGGGGATCGAGGTTCGCCATGCCAGCCAGCGGCAACAACGCAGCAGCATACACACAATTGCCATTGCAGGGACGAAGCCTACCAGGCCTTCCTCGGCCAGCAGGGTAATGTATTGGTTGTGGTACCCGCCATCTTTCATGAGTGAATTTGAATTGTGAAAGTATTCACCTCCGGCGAGACGGGCGGTCAAATCGTCTCGCCAGGATTCGTATCCGTAGCCGGTGAACGGCCTCTCCAGAAACTTGGACCACGCCACCGACCAAGCAACGGTTCGTCCCTCGGAGATGGTTACCATTTTTCGTGAATCAACCGTGAACGCAGATGCCAGGATGACGCCGGTCAGCAGAAGCAAGGTTAGGGACCCCGACACTCGCAACACAAACGATCGAGCCCCGACCCAGTGCAATGCGGTTGCGACCACCGCGCTCAACAGCAGGATGGCCAGTGGAGCGCGGGAGCCGGTCAGAAATGACGAGACGGCGAACACAAAAAGTCCCGCGAACCACGTCAGCGCCCTTGGCGGGGCCAGGCACAAACCAATCAAATACATGAAAAAAGCGCTGAAAGAGATCGGATTCAAAGGAAACCCTTCACCTCTGCTAAGCACCTCTTTGAGAATGCGAAGCCCCTCATAAGTTGGAAGGGTTAGACCCATGTGTCGGATGTAGCCGCTGAGGATCAGTACGGCAGTCACGGTGCTGCCGAGGAGCATGCCATATCCAAACCCTCTTGCGGTTCTCTCGTGCCGCAATGCGCGCGCCATTGCCAGACCCGCGGCGAAAAGCAGGACGAGTTTCAGTAGATCCTTAAAAGCTCGCGCCGGATCGGTGGCCGTCAGGGAGGGAACGATGAGCAGCAGCGCAAGCAGACCAAAAAGGGCTGCAAACGTCGTTTCCGCTCGCGTAAGCGGCGCACGCAGCCAGACTACAAGCATCAGGGTTGCTAAACCGGCTATTACGCATCGCAGGATCGTAGCTTTAATTTCTAAATCGATGCCCACGGGAGCCCAGTAGACGCCCAAGAGGAAAGGGATGAAAAAGCCTGCCACTTCGGAAATTAGAGAGAAGCTCACTTTGCCTGGCCTGTTCATTCATACACCCCGTGCCCGTAGCGAGCCGTTGTTGGGTGAATACGGAGAAAGTTTTATCTTTGTCATCGCCATTTCAACACCGCCAACCAGCGGCCGTAGAAGGCCTGCGAATTTGCTTTGAGCCATCCCCATGCCAGCCATGCCCTAGTCCGATCCTTTTATCCCTCTTCCAGGTACCTCAGTGCGTCGCGCAGTGTGCAGATAGCCACGTCATTGGCAGCCGCAAGAGCAACTGACAACAAACTCCGCAGTATTGGAGTTGGAGCTTGTTTTTTAAGGCACATAGATCCCTCCTATCAAAGCAATATGGTGGACGCACGCACCATGGTTTCGCACGTTGCTGCATGCCTTTGGTCGGCCTACTTTCGCTCGGCTGCAGGACCGATCCTTATAGGGCTCCGAACCGTTCTAATCAGTTCTGTCGGAGGCGGAGCGACCCCAAAGCTTGTGATTTTCTGAGTGGAACTGAAACCCTTAAGCGTTTCGCCGAAGCCTAGGTTCGGAACCATAATGCCGATAATGGCGGAAGCGGCCATCAGGAGTAGTGCCCATCGGATTATTTGTTTCCTGTTTTGCATTTCTTTGAATCTCCCAATCTCTGAATTCATTGGAACTGCTTTATTCAGGAATTTATGACCTCCTTTGGCGGTCACGGTCACTTATAAGCGTTCACGTCGCCAAACCTCGAAACGCGGACGGCAGGCCCGAGACAAACGGAATGCGCTCATTTACAACGTTTTAGCCCCACAGGTACTCTTGACGGAATCTCACGCCTTGCCGGCGTACTGCTCAAACCTATCTGAACGAAGAAACGGACTATCGAATCGGATAGATCAGCAGGCCAGCATTACCGGCGACAGGAAGGCAACCCAGTGGAAAAAACGGCGCCGGCAATAGAGTCGGGCAAGGGGTCGCCCCGTGACCTCAGCAAACCCAGTCGGATAAATAAACGCCAATGTGCGCAGAGGGGCAGGATGGGCCACGCCGTCTTGCGAGGCGGGGGGAGGCTCAATTATAGTGCTGGGTCTATAGTGGGTTGCCGGTGAACCGTTCTTCTCTCGAGCGGAAATCGGTGAAGTAGGACCTAATAACCTGTCCCTATGTTGGTCAGGAGGGAAGAAGTATGCATCTCGACTTCACCCTGATGCATTGGGTCAATCAGTTCGTCGGGCGTTGGCCTTGGTTCGACTTAGCCATCTACCATATCAGCGGCTCGGAATTTGTTAAGGGCATTACCATTGTCACGGTGTACTGGTATTTTTTGTTTGAACATGCCAAACCAGAGACGGAGTCAAAAAGGGTCGATGGGCGCGCCACTTTACTGACGGTTTTGATACTGGTGGTCCCGGCGATGCTGGTGGCTCGAGGCCTCGCACGCCTGCTTCCGTATCGAGAGCGGCCATTTTTCGATCCAGCACTGCATTTTCAGTGGCCGTACAATGTAGATTCCGACCAATTCATTCGCTGGAGCTCCTTTCCGAGCGATCACGCCGCTCTCTTCAGCGCTCTGGCGATGGGTATATTTTTCCGCAGCCGTCGTGCCGGTGCCGCGGTGTTTGCGTACGTCGTGTTGGTTACCTTTGTCCCGAGAATTTATATGGGCTATCATTGGCCCAGCGACATTCTGGCGGGCTTTGTGCTGGGTATCCTCGTCGCATATATTGCCTTGATTCCTACCGTTAGTCGTTGGTCCAAGCAGCTCTACGAAGAATGCAATAAGTACCCCGGCGTATTTGCTGCGTCATTGTTTCTTTTGACATACCAAATCGGAACGCTATTTATTGGCCCACGTAAGTTGCTTACTTCATTAGCTTCTTTGCTCAAGCGATAGGGTTTGCCGCTGGTCATTGTTCTCTTCGCGATCCTCCGGTCCGAGCGTGCACCCCGCCTTCGGTTCGTGTTCATTGACTTTTGTGGCTGAGGTTCTTCCAACAGGTTCATGGCTGCACATTGCGCCAGGTGTCCGATTAAGACGCCGAGGCTATGGCTATAGCCCTCGAAATTGTCAGCCGGGGTTTAGACTCACTCAGGCAGGTGCGCAAATTCAGCGCTACAACGAAAGCCTCGATGACCACCGAGCACCAGATAAGGGTAGCCGCGCTAGCGTTACCAATAAGGGCAACGCGAAGGAGGTTCGCTGCCAGGTAAGCGCAAAGCCGAATTCGCATGTAGTGGACGCCCTTCGCGCGTATAAATAGGTAGTTCGCCGATAGTTCACTCAGGGACATGACCACGCAATAGCCGATCCACGCGGGCAAGATGTGGGCCACTTCGGCCAATTCCGCCCCTCCGAATTTTCCATGCATGTACACCGTGCGCAGGAGAGGAAAACGGAACGCGCAAACCGCCACAGCGAACGATACCTGCAGCGTGGCATGGACTGTTAGCCAGCGCCGGAACACGCTTGGCCTTTCTTTGTCCTCCGCTGAACAGAGCCGCGCTTGTACCAAAGAAGTCAGCGGCATCGAAAGCAGGCTGTAGCCCAGCATTCCAATTCGCATCGCGCAGTTGTTAGCGGAGATGACGCCGGTGCCAAGGCGGGCCAGGAAGTACAACAAAAGAGACTGATTCGCAATAAACCCGGCATTCTCCGCTGCTGAGGCTGCGAGCTGCCGGAAAAAATGGCGGCACTCCGGAACCTTCCAAACCGCAATTAACGGAGAGCCCCCGCGCAGCAAATGTTGCGATCTCCCCATGCAAACAAGTGAGTACAATCCGACGAGCGCAAAACCTGCGGTCATGGATACAGGCAAGCTCAGGTTGCTGAGCTGCCCTATCGCATAACTACCAACCAGTGCAATGGTCATAATTAGATATGGCAGTCCGGGCAGGCTAGTCGCCCACAAGTTCTGTCCACGAGCGGTACAGATCCCTTTCCAGATGCCGATCCAAATGATTGGCAGGCAGCAAGCGCCGAGAAGAATAACGGTGCTGCGCGCCTCTCGCGTATCGGTGCTGTGAATCAGTTGTAAAAGCCAAGGAGCACCGACCACCATGAGTATCGTCAATACGGCGCCGAGCACACAGCCATAGAACAGCACACCCGGCAGCCATTCGACGTTGCCAGAACGCCGCCGTTCGTTTTCATAGGCGGGGGTGAAAGCCAGCGAAAAAGCTCCAAACATAAAGCTCGCGAGCGCCAGGGGAAACTGCTGCAGTCCGAAGTAGGCGTCCGTAACTGCCGACAGTCCGAACTTTGCCGCGATGAACGCCTCTCGTGCAAAGGCCGACAGCTTAAAGATACCGCCGGTCGCCACCGATATGATCAGAAGAGCGGCGGGGCCGGAGCCATAGCGATAGAGTTTCTTTAGAAATCGCATGTGAATCCTCAGGCGTTCAAACGCGGCAACATGTACGAGCCGGTCATTTCCAAGTGGTACGAGGCGTGTGAATCCGCGGCGTCCTGAGACTTGACCTGGTTCAATACCAGACCAACCACATTGGCGCGTGCGCGAGACAGAACCGATATGGCATTCGTTACCTCTTTCGCATCCGTTTCGCCCGCCTTGGTCAAAAGCAATACGCCATCGGCGACTCCCGCCAATTCTTGTGCTTCCGAGGCAGCGAGAACCGGAGGCGCGTCCACTATGACCAAATCGAAGTCAAGTTGAGTTGCACAATCGAAGTTGCCGTAGCCCAAAAGGCTGGCCAGTACCGCCGACGCTCTCGTACTGATGAGATCGGCGGCGGTTCGCGGCATCTGCCCCGCGGGCATCAGAGACAACCCCGGCGCCAACGGGATGATTGCGTCGCTCGATGCTGCTTTGCCCTTGAGAACGTCGGCAAAACCTAGCAGACTGTTGACCTTGAATTTCGCATCGAGGGTTGGGCGTCTCAGGTTGGCATCCACTAACAGCACTCTCTTGCCGCTTT
>JAFAWX010000323.1 GCA_019241535.1 Acidobacteriota bacterium
GACGCCAAGAACTTCTATCACCAGGCAATTGATCGCGATCCCAACGATCCTGAGGCGTACTACTCGATTGGGGTAATCGACTGGACCCAGGCCTATCAGCCGCGCATGGACCAGCGCTCGAAACTCGGCCTGCGGCCGGACGAACCCCTTAAGGATAAGAAGGTGTGCGCCCAACTTCGGGAACAGGCCGGCAGCGTCATTCAGGATGGTCTCGACAACTTGAACAGGGCCCTGCAATTGCGGCAGGACTACGATGATGCCATGGCGTACATGAATCTGCTTTACCGGGAAAAAGCGGATCGGGAATGCGACCAACCCGACGTGCAAAAGGCGGATTTGAAGACCGCGGACGAGTGGGTGGACAAGACCATGGCGGCAAAGAAAGCCAAGGCGGAGAAACAGGCCAACACGAGCGGTGGCATTACGGAACAGACCAAGTAGGTTCGCCTGAAACATCGACACTCGGAAAGCCTCTTGCGGGAGGCTTTCGTGTTTTGAACCAAAGTAAATTCTCTTCCGTGTGCTGGGCCCGTGGACGCGTGGTCGGTCAATCTCCTGCAGCGATGTTCAAGAAAATATTAATCGCGAACCGGGGCGAGATTGCGGTGCGGGTAGCGCGGGCCTGCCATGAACTTGGAATCCGCGCGGTGGCGGTTTATTCCGAAGTCGATCGCGCCGCCCTGCACCTGCTGGGAGCCGATGAAGCTTACCTGATCGGACCAGCCGCGGCTTCCGAGTCGTACCTGAACATCGAGCGCATCCTTGAAGCAGCAGCGCGCTCGCGAGCCGAAGCCGTTCACCCGGGATATGGATTCCTCTCGGAAAATGCCGATTTTGCCCGGGCCTGCCGCGCCGCCGGCATCAAGTTCATCGGGCCGGAGCCGCAATCGATCGCGATTATGGGCTCGAAGACCCGCGCCCGTAAGCGGATGGAAGCAGCCGGCGTGCCGGTCGTTCCCGGATCTCCGGGAGCGGTGAGCTCTCTGCCCGAGGCCAGGGAGGCCGCCGCCAGACTCGGTTATCCGGTCATGCTGAAGGCCGCTGGCGGCGGGGGAGGAAAGGGAATGAGACTGGTGGCCGGGGAAGATGAACTCCCTTCGGCTCTGGAATCGGCCCGTAGCGAGGCGGAACGGGCCTTCGGGGACAGGGAAGTTTATCTCGAGAAAGCCATCGTCAATCCCCGGCACATCGAAATGCAGATCCTCGCCGACGAGCATGGCAATGTCGTTTACCTTGGCGAGCGCGAGTGCTCCCTGCAGCGCCGCCACCAGAAAGTCCTCGAGGAGTCTCCCTCTCCGGCGGCAAACGCCGAAATGCGCCGCCGCATGGGCGAAGTGGCGGTAAAGGCGGCCGAAGCCGTGGGTTATAGCAATGCCGGCACTATCGAGTTTCTTGCCGGTGCCGAGGGGAACTTTTATTTTCTCGAGATGAATACCCGCTTGCAGGTGGAGCACCCGGTTAGCGAACAGGTGAGTGGCCTCGATCTGGTGCACTGGCAGATTCGCATTGCTTCCGGGGAAAAGCTTCCGTTCACACAGCCGGATGTCAGCTTGCGCGGCCATGCCATCGAGTGCCGTGTCTATGCCGAGGATCCGGACAATGATTACATTCCCAGCCCGGGGACGATCACGGCGCTCAACGAACCCTCGGGGCCGGGTATTCGCGTAGACAGCGGAATTTATCCGGGCGCGAAAGTGCCCGTCGAGTACGATCCGCTGCTGGCAAAGCTCATTGCTTACGGCGAAGATCGGCGCCAAGCCATTGGAAGGCTCAAGCGTGCGCTGGGGGAGTACGTGGTCGGCGGGGTGAGGACCAATCTTCCCCTGTTCCGGCGCGTTCTAGCCGATGCCGACTTCCTTGCGGGAAATACCGATACCGGGTTGCTCGAGCGGCTTCGGGCGGCATCGGGCTCGCTCCGGCCAGAAGCCGAGGAAGAGATAGCCGTGATCGCCGCCGGAATCTTCCAGGCACTCGATGGCCAGAACGCCGTCTTCAAAGCCCCCGAGTCCAGCGGAGACGCCTCCCGCACGCCGTCGGGCTGGAAAGCGGCCGCGCGCCGGGAATGCTTGAGGTAGGTGTGACCTACGAGATCATTACCGGCGGCAAGAGGCGCAAACTTGAACTCGAGCGCCGCGAAAGCTACTGGCTGTGCCGCCTGGATGGGCGCGAAATGACGCTTCGGGCGGAACCGATCGATTCGAACCTGCTCTCCATCCTGCGGGGGGAGGAATCGTTTGCCGTCAGGCGGGAGCCCGGAGGGAAAATCTTTGTCCACGGCCGTTGGTATGAGGTTTGTTTAAACGACCGGCGCTCCTGGCGCGGTCGCCAGAGCCGTGAAGGGGCAGACGAGGGGCCACAGAAACTGGCGGCCTCGATGCCCGGCAAGGTGGTGCGCGTACTGGCCCGCGAGGGGGACGAGATCCGGGCGAATCAGGGTATCGTGGTGATCGAGGCCATGAAAATGCAGAACGAAATCCGCTCGCCCAAGGCGGGCGTGCTCAGGAAACTGCGAGCGCAGGCGGGAATGAATGTAAATGCGGGAGAGGTGCTCGCAATCGTCGAATGAATGTCAGTGAGCGGAGGCCAGCACCTCCTGGGCATAGAAGTTCTCGACCCTGGCCTGGTCGCGCATGACTTCGTAATAAGCGGTCTTCAGTAGCTGTTCGCGATGATCCTCGAGCTGCTTGCGAATTTCCTGCTCAACCCGGGGATCGGAAAGGTCGCGCTGCCCGGCGGGCTCAACCGCGATGAGTTTTACGACTCGGAAAGCCGCTACCTGCTTGCCTTGCGGACTGGCGAGCGCGATGACCGGCGTATAAGCGCCGGGCTTAAGTTTCAGAATGCTCTCCCGCGTGGCGGTATCGGTCTGCTTCAGGGCAGATTCGGGAACGATCCCCAAGTCTCCCCCGTTGGCCGCGGTGGAGCTGTCTTCTGAGTAAGCCATGGCGACCGATGCGAAATCCTCGCCGGCCTCAAGACGGGCCATGATTCCCTGAACTTTTCTCCTCGCATCCGCCTCGTTGTGGGCTTTATTGACGCTCTCCAGCCCCTGGCCCGGGGAACTTGTCACCAGGATGTGAGCCAGGTGATAACGGGGCTCAATCAAATTAAACTCCGTCTTGTTCTGCTGGTAGTAATTGGCAATGTCTTGTTGGGTGATGTTGATTTTGGAGGTCACTTCCTTGCGAAGAACTTTATCGGCGGTAAGGGCGCGGCGGATGTCGCGGCGAAAATCGTCGAGCGAGATTTTTTTTTCGTCGAGCCGCTGCTGGAACTGTTCCCGGCTGTAAGGTGACCTGATTTCGTTCAGCTTGCGATCGATCTCTTCGTCGGTGGCCAGCAAGCCCAGCTTCTCGGCCCGTCGCATCAAGATTTCATTTTCGATCAACTCCCGCAGAATGCTGAGGCGCAGGCTGGTGGCCTGCTCCTGGCTGAGGGGCTGATTCGAACCCGCGGTCTGGTTCTGGAAGTATTTTTCGAGATCGCCGCGGTAGATCTTGCGTCCGTCGACGATTGCCGCGACTTCCTGGGCGGACGGCCTCGAACCGCAGGAGGCAAGGAGACCGGCCGACAACGCCAGCAAGAGCACACAAGCATGCCTGCAAACCAGACTGGAGTTCAAATCTGCCTCCGAGCGAAAGAGCTTATCTGTGAATTGGGGGCTGGTCGCCACTTCCGGAAGCTGCTGCGGACGAACCCGGATGGGGAGCGGGAGGCACGCCCGCCTGCTCAAGAGCGCTGTCGAAGAGAGCGCGGAATTCGGCAATGGGACGTGCGCCGTCGAGCATTTGCCCATTCACAAAAAGCGTAGGCGTTCCGCTCACCCCGAGCGCTTCCCCCTCCTTCACCGACGCCTTGACGACATCTTCTTTCTGCGCTTTTACACAGGAGGCGAGGGCAGCGCCATCCAGCTTGAACTTGCCGGTCTCGGAAAGCGCGTTGCGGTCAAGCACGGCGAACTGTGCGGGAAGCCCCTTTTCGGAATTCACCGCGTTCTGGTTAGAGTGGATGTAGTCAGCGTAGTCCCAGTAGGCGTCGCCATTCTGTACGCCCAGACAGTTTGCGTCAACAGCGGCGTGAACCGCCCAGGGATGAATCGGCAAGGGAAAGTCTTTGTAGATGAAAGCGACCCGGTCTCCGTACTCCTTCAGCAGTTCCGGGAAAAGTGTCTTATGGGCCGCGGAGCAGTAGGGACACTGAAAGTCGTCATAGCTTACAACCGTGACCTTTGCCTGGGCATTGCCACGAACCGGTCGTCCCTTGACATCGATTTTCTTCATCACCTCGGCGTAGGGATCTTTGCTCAGATCCATCCTGGTGATGCGGATGAGTGTCTTTTGGTCTTTCGAAAGCAGGAATTCGTGGTTTTCTTTTCGCCCTTCACCATCGAAGGTCACCGTGAGAGAGTCGTAATTGGGGAAATCGCTCGGGCGGGTAGGCGAAATTATGAGCTTTACCGTTGCGGGGACATTATAGGTGACTCGCAGCTGCCTTTCGATCCTGCGGGAAAGCTCTGTAGGCGCCAGCTGCGCCGAGCAGCCGAGACAAATGAGCAGAAAGAACAAGAACGTACGCTTGCACGACGTCACCAGAAACCGCCTGACCATTCAAGATAACTTGATTATCTCATACAGCTACTCTAGCGGCGTGGGCCCCAAGCCAAGCAATCACACCGCGTTCAGGGCCGTGTATGTACCTGAGGGGCCCTTGGTACGCCGCCGCCATGACCGCACATTCATCGGGCCATGCCTTTCCCGAGAGAGATTCGGGGAAGCAGCAGTTACTGCCGCCCGTAGGCCTGCATCGATCGAAATCTGTAGAAAACGACAGCTGAGCGTATTTAAGTACGAGAACGTCAGGCATGAGAATGTGATGTGAGTTCTGATTGAGGGCGCAAACTCGCCCACGTGGATCGGTCAAGCTAGAAAATACTCGCTCTTGGTTTTCGCTTCATGCAATTTCCCGGGGAGGCGGCCTCAATGGCGCGCCGGATTACAGACAGTCCGACTTTTCTCTGAAAACGGGTGGACAGGCTTGATAAATCCGGTAACGGTATAATGAGCGGCCATGTTTGCGACAGCCGCGTTCTCGGTTGACTCGAGGTGCTTCGTTTCTATCCGCCTGCCGCTTACCTCGCTCCTTCTGATCCTTCTCGGTCAGGCGGCAGCGCAGATGCCTGCCGTCCAGCCGCAATATAAGCAGCGACGCTTCAGCCGGCAGGAGGCGATGATTCCCATGCGCGATCGAGTCCACCTCGAAACTGTGATCTTCGCTCCCAAGCAGGCCACCGGGCTCTTGCCCATTCTTTTTGAGCGTACGCCTTATGGTGTCCCGCAAGATGAAACCTGGCTCGACTCGGGTCGCTTCGACGAATTGATTGCCGATGGTTATATTTTCGTGGTTCAGAACATTCGCGGGCGCTTCAAGTCTGAAGGCACATTCGTTATGCAGCGTCCGCCGCGTGAGAAAAGTGACAGCAAATCCGTGGATGAAGCGACCGATGCTTACGATACGATCGCCTGGCTGGTAAAAAATGTGCCCAGTAACAACGGGCGGGTAGGAATCTGGGGGATTTCGTATCCGGGGTGGCTGGTCACCCAGGCTTTAATCGAGCCGCACCCTGCGCTGAAAGCGGCGAGTGAGCAGGCTTCGCCCGACGACATGTTCGTCAATGATGACTTCCATCACAACGGCGCCTTCCGTCTGAGCTATGGCTTCGAGTATTCCGCTCTGCTTGAGAGTTCCAAGGAAAGGAACACGAATTTCGAATTCGATCAGTACGATACTTATAGCTGGTATCTCTCGCTGGGCGCACTCTCGAATGTCAACGCTCGTTATTTTCACGAAAAATTGCCGACCTGGAACGATTTCGTCGAGCATCCCAATCACGACTTCTGGAAACAACATTCGGTCACCGCTTATCTGAAGCACACCACGGTCCCCAACCTTAACGTCGCCGGCTGGTATGACCAGGAAGACTTTGTCGGTCCCACCCGCATCTATGCCGCGCTTGAGCAAACCGACACCGAGCACATCAATTGCTTTGTCGCTGGACCGTGGAACCACGGCGGGTGGATGGACGAGACCGGGGGCAGGCTCGGCGACATCGACTGGGGCAGCAATACGTCACACTATTACCGGGCGAACATTCTGGCTCCCTGGTTTGCGCATTGGCTCCATGACAAGCCCTTAAATCAACCGGAAGCGGTCACCTTCGAGACAGGTACCAACATCTGGAGGAGCTACAACGAGTGGCCGCCTAAGCAGGGTATTGTCGAGAAGAAGCTTTATTTCCGAAGCGACGGCCGCCTGTCTTTCGAGGCGCCGGCTGAACGTGACGGGTTCGATTCTTATGTTTCAGACCCGGCCAATCCCGTACCCTATCGCCGTCGCCCGGTGACCCCGACATATCCCGCGCCTGGCTGGCCGGTCTGGCTGGTCGAGGATCAGCGTTTCGTTGAGCACCGTCCGGACGTTTTGACCTGGCAGACCGAACCCTTGAAGGAAGACGTCACTGTAACCGGAGACATTGTTGCCGACCTGTTCGCGTCGACCTCAGGCAGCGACAGCGATTGGGTGGTGAAGCTGATCGACGTTTACCCGGAGGATTACCAGAAGGTCACTCAAGAGGAAGCCACCAAGGGGGCAGGACCAGTCCTTGACGGCTACGAGCTGATCATTGCCGACGACATTCTGCGGGGAAGATACCGTAACACCCTGGAAAGCCCAGAACCCATCATCCCGAACCAGGTGACGGAGTACAGAATCGATCTCCATCCCAACGATCACGTATTCTTGCCGCGCCATCGCATCATGGTACAGGTTCAGAGCACCTGGTTCCCGCTCTATGACCGCAATCCACAAAAGTTTGTCGAGAATATCTATAAGGCTAACGACAGCGACTACGTCAAGGCGACTCAGAAGGTTTATCGCTCAAACCGAACGGCATCTGCAATTGTGCTGCCGGTATCCACTCATTAATCCCCTGCCCAGCGCACGTTTCCGGCCTTGAAAGTCCGGTTCGTTCAAACCGGTCCTAGCCCCCCAAAAGGCGGACCGGCGCTATCGCTGCCGGCCAATTTGACCGAGCGGCAGGAGAGAGTTCATGGAACCTGAACGGAAACCCTCAAGGTCCAGGGTGACGAAGGTAAACCCGAGCAATTTGAAGATGCGGGCGAATTCAGCTGCCATTCCGGCCTCCAAGGCGCGGGGCATCTCTTCGCGGGCGATCTCGATGCGTACGATGTTCCCGTGGTGGCGCACGCGCAACTGCCGGAACCCGAGACGCCGGAGCGCATCTTCCCCTTGTTCGATGGCTTTCAGCGCCTCGGCCGTTACCGGGCGCCCATATTCGATACGCGAAGACAGGCAAGCCGACGCCGGCTTGTCCCAAATACGCAGGCCGGACTCGCGAGCCAGCTCGCGAATCTCCTGTTTTCTCAGCCCGACGGCGACAAATGGTGCGGCGATGCCATGATTGGAGGCGGCCTCCTGGCCGGGCCGGAAATCACCCGTGTCATCGACATTCACGCCATAGGCGATGGTGTCGAAAGCGCGGGTTTTACGCACCGATTCCATCACCGTGAAAAGCTCGTCCTTGCAGTGGAAGCAGCGGGAGCCATCGTTGCGAATGTAGTCTGCATGCTCAAGTTCGTGGGTGGGGACGATCTCGAGCGGGATGCCCTGCTCGCGCGCAAAGGCGATGGCGTCAGTCAGCTGGAAACGGGCCAGGCTGGGGGAGTCAGCTATAACCGCAAGCATATTCGCGCCAAGCACCTGGTGAGCCGCCCAGGCGAGAAAAGCCGAGTCGGTCCCTCCGGAGTAGGC
>JAFAWX010000018.1 GCA_019241535.1 Acidobacteriota bacterium
ACGGTTTGCCGAATGACTGCTGGCGGTCGCCGACGCTATCTCGAATATCTGGCGACTCTAGAGCAGGTGGTTCGTGATGCCGCCAAAGGTATGAAGCAGGTGCCGCTGTCCGGACTGGTAGGCGGGCTGCTGGCTTCCCGGGCTTAGTTTTTTTTCTGGACTAACTTTATGATGCAAAGTAAATCCCAGAGACAAGATCTGCATGTGGCCATAATCATGGACGGAAACGGTCGCTGGGCTGCGCGCCGCGGATTGCCCCGGGTTGCAGGCCATCGTGCCGGAGTCGCCGCTGTGCGGCGCGTTGTGGAGCGTGCGCCTGAGCTCGGGATCAAGCGCCTGACGCTCTACGCCTTTTCATCTGACAACTGGAGGCGGCCGGCGCCCGAGGTGCAGAGCATTTTCTGGCTCATGCGCGCGTACCTGCGCCTCGATAGCGAGCGACTCAGGCAACGCGGTGCTCGCCTCCAGATAATCGGGCGACGAGATCGCTTGCCGCCGCTGCTAGTGCGTGAAATCGAGCGTGCGGAGTCAGCTACCGTGAACGGCAGGTGTCTGCACCTTCGGATAGCGGTGGATTATTCTTCGCGCGATGCCATCACTCGTGCCGCAGCCGATATGACCACTGCGTTTGCTCGAAACCGGCCACCTGGGTTCGAGCTCATGCGCGGGATGTTAACCCGGGCGCTAACGGCGGACGGCGGCGAGGTCGATTTCCTGATTCGCACCGGGGGAGAGCAGCGGCTTTCGGATTTCCTCTTGTGGGAGTGTGCGTATGCCGAGCTTTTATTTACCGAGCGCATGTGGCCGGACTTTGACGCTGCCGACCTCGATCGAGCATTCGCGCAATTCCGTCAAAGAGAACGCCGTTTTGGCGCAGTCTCGCCGATTGTTCTGCTTTCTCCCGATTCATCGAGCGGCGGTGCACGATGAGCAAAGCCGGTTCGCGGCCGCTTAAAGTCAAATTTATCCTCCCCGCTTTGACCGAGGCAACCGATCCTTACTGGCGCCCGATCAAGTATTCGCTGTTTCCGCCGCTGGGGCTGGCCACTCTCGCCGCATATTTATCTTGCGATGATCAGGCCGTAATCTTGGACGAACATGTAGAGCCGCTTACCTTGGACGATGTGCCCGAGTTGGTAGTGATACAGGTTTATATTACCAACGCCTATCGCGCCTACCGCATCGCCGATCATTACCGGAGAAAGGGAGCTTTTGTCTGTCTGGGAGGACTTCACGTTACTTCGCTTCCGAGGGAGGCGGCACTGCACGGTGACGCAATTTTCCTAGGGCCCGGAGAGCAGATATTTCCGAAATTCCTGGACGATTTTCGCGCCGGCAATCCAGAGCGGGTGTACACGTCAGCTGCAGGCCGCACCATCGAGCGTCTGCCGCCCATCCGGCGCGACCTTATTCGCCGCTCATATTATTTGGTGCCGAATTCCATTGTGGTGACCCGCGGGTGCCCACAGCACTGCGATTTCTGCTATAAGGATGCATTTTTTCAGGGCGGCCGGGGGTTTTACACGCAGCGCGTCGATGATGCACTGGCGGAGATCGAGCGTCTGCCGGGGCGGCATCTCTATTTCCTCGATGATCATCTGCTCGGCGATCGGCGTTTTGCCACGGCGTTGTTTCAAGGCATGAAGGGCATGGGGCGGCTGTTTCAAGGCGCGGCGACCGTGGACTCGATTCTGCGGGGCGACCTGATCGAGCGAGCCGCGGAAGCGGGTCTGCGCAGCATTTTTGTCGGATTTGAAACCCTTACACCGGAAAACCTCAAGAAAAGCAACAAACGACAGAATCTCGGCCGCGATTATCAGTCGGTTGCCGATCGCTTGCACTCGCTCGGCATAATGATTAATGGCAGTTTTGTCTTCGGCATGGATGATGATGAAGAGGACGTGTTCCGCCGCACCGTAGATTGGGCTCTAAGGCAGGGGATCACCACTGCGACCTTTCACATTCAGACGCCGTACCCAGGAACGCGGCTCTATACCCGCCTGGCACAAGAACGGCGCATAATTACGCAGGACTGGAAACTTTATGACACCAGGCACGTCGTCTATCGCCCGGCGAAACTCAAGCCGGAGGCCCTGCAAACGGGATACGATTGGGCTTATCGAGAATTTTACCGTTGGCGGTCGATCGCCCGCGCGGCGCTGCATCATGGCACGTTGAAACATCAGGCCAAACACTTCTTCTATGCTTCCGGATGGAAAAAGCTTGAGCCGCTTTGGGACCTCATTATCCGTGCCCGACAGCTGAACCGGATTACACCGTTGCTTGAGGGAGTCCTTTCTAAGGTGAGCAGCGCTAAAAGGGTCTCCGGAAAAGAAGCAGGCCATGACGCCATAAACGCTATCTTAATGGCCTTTGAAGATCTTTCAGACGTTGCGGATAATACCGCGCCCCTTGCTCGTCCCCGACGGCCAGCCTAAAGGCCTCGATCGTGCTACGTGCGATATCCTAACCTGCTTAGCACAGCGGAAGCTGACGCGCAACGGGAGGCCTATGCGATCCGATAATCTCTTTTGCCTGATCGCACCATTGCTGCTCACAGGTGTGGTTCAGGGACAATCGTTCACTCTCGAGCAAGTGCTCGGCGCACCATTTCCTTCCCAGCTCACAGCGGCCAAGAAGGGCGAACGCGTTGCCTGGATCTTCGATGCTCGAGGCGAGCGCAATGTATGGGTAGCTGATGGCCAGGATTTCGTCCACAGCGCGCGCCCCGCAACCCAGTATGCGAGTGACGACGGTCAGCCGCTCGCCAGTCTCCGACTTACGGCGGATGGCAACACGTTGGTCTATGCCCGTGGTAGCGAGGTTAACGAGGCGCAGGAGAGCGCGGACCCTGACCACAATGTTCATCAGCCCAAGCAGCAGGTCTGGGCTAAAGATCTGGATTCGACGAATCCGCCGCGATTGCTCGGAGAAATGGGGTGCGCCGAAGAAGGTTGCGAAGACATCGAGATTTCGCCGGACGGGAACTGGGCCCTGTGGGCGGCTAAGAAAAAGCTCTGGCTTGCCAGCGTCGATGGCCGGCAACAGGCAAAACAGCTGTCGTTCATCCGCGGAACAGTGATCGAGCCGAAATGGTCTCCCGATTCAAAGAGCGTAGCCTTTGTCAGCCAGCGCGGCGACCATAGCTTAGTCGGAGTTTTCGATCTTGGCGGAGAATTTATTCGCTATCTCGCGCCCAGTTTGGACAAAGATGACCTGCCCCGCTGGTCTACGGACGGCAAACAGATCGCGTACATAAAGACGGCTGGAACGAAGCAAAAAGAGCCGTTAATCCCGGTGAAAGCCCGACCCTGGGCGATATGGATCGCCGATGCGAAAACCGGGGAAGGCCATGAGGTCTGGCACAGCGGCAGCGCAGTTCGGGATTCTTTGCCCGAACTCACCGAAGATAGTTCTTTTTATTTCAGCGGCGATCGCATTGTTTTTTCATCGGAGCAAGACGGCCGCAACCACTTGTACTCGTTGCAACTAGATTCGTCCACGGGGCTCTCAGCATCGCGACCCCAACTGCTCACGCCTGGCGATTTCGACGTGGAAGATGTGGCCTTAGGTCCTGACTTCCGATGGGTGATCTACAGTTCGAATCAAAACGATATTGATCGACGCCATATCTGGCGGGTTCCCCTGACAGGCGGACCGGCCGAGGCGCTTACGCGCGGTGAAACTATTGAAGTCACGCCGGTTGCAACCGGCGACGGAACAACCATCCTCTGCCTGGGTTCGAGCGCGACCACGCCGCTCATGCCCTACGTTATCAGGCCGCAAGAGCGCGATATGCTGGCTGCCGGTGCATTGCCCAGGGACTTCCCGGGTGAGCAACTGGTCACGCCGAAGCAGGTGATTTTCAAGAGCGAAGATGGTCTGGCCATTCACGGGCAGCTTTTTGTTCCTCTAAGAGCGGAACGGAAGAAGCTGCCCGGCCTCGTCTTCATACATGGTGGACCGATCCGTCAGATGCTGCTGGGCTTTCATTACTTGAACTACTACCACAACGCCTACGCCGCCAACCAATATCTCGCCAGCCGCGGATACGTCGTGCTCTCGGTTAACTATCGCTTGGGAATCATGTACGGGCGGGATTTCCGTGAGCCGCCCAACACGGTCTGGCGCGGCGCCGCCGAATACAAGGACATCGTAGCCGCAGGCAAATATCTGCAAGCCTTGCCGCAGGTGGATGCCCAGCATGTGGGACTCTGGGGCGGATCTTATGGCGGATTCCTGACCGCAATGGGGCTGGCCAAGAATTCAGATATTTTCAGGGCGGGCGTCGACTTGCACGGGGTTCACGACTGGTCCGTTTTTCTAACTCAGCGGGATTATTTTGGGAATCTTGCCTTAAAGCCGCCGGACGCCGATGCCGCCGTCAAGCTGGCATGGGAATCCTCTCCTGACGCTTACGTCGAGAACTGGCGCTCGCCGGTGCTACTCATCCATGGCGACGACGATCGCAACGTGCCCTTCGAGCAAACCGTCGACCTCGCACAGCGTCTGCGCGAGCATCACGTGCCCTTCGAACAATTAATCCTGCCGGACGAAATTCACGATTTCCTGATGTGGAAGACGCTAATCCGGGCGTACGGAGCGACTGCGGATTTCTTTGATCGTACGCTCAAGAAAGCGCAGCCCATTGGGGAAGGCCTACCGAGCAAGTTTTAACCGACCAGAAGCGCACTAAGCACGTTTGTTATCGTGATTTCGTACCGCCTGCGGGTTCCGTTTCAGCGCTCTACAAACGGCCCCTCACGCATGCCGAACCCCTCCTCTGGAACATAAACCGAATCTGAACGAAGTCCTACCGCCAGTTCTGGCTGCTGGTCTCCGGTTCAGGTCGACCCGATCAGAACACCTAATGTCTGCCTCGGCTAGTCAGTTACTGCTGGAACTCTCGGCGACAGGTGGCGTAAGCCCCGTGTAGTCGCCGATTCGCTTGGCGTCGTAGGGCGAGTTTAGGCCGCCGTGCGAGACGTTCTGGACATTGTAGCCGAGGGAATTGATTTTCCCGAAGCTGCGTACGATCTGTTTGGCGGGATTTACCTCGATGACACGGTGATTGTATTGATCGCTGATCAGCGTATCACCGTTTTTTAACCGGAGGGCGCGCGTGGGCAGAGGTCCAGTGCCGCCTCGCTGGTTACTGTTCGGACTGGTGTTGGTGAAGTACTGCCACACAACCTTTTTATCACGGTCGATTTCGACCACGCGGGCGTGGTTCGAATCCGTGATCAGCGTGTGGCCATCGGACAGGCGGCTGGCAAATGCAACACCGCTGACAGGTTCGTTGATGTTCGGGTCGCCGCTCCCGTATTGCCACACGATTTCTCCAGCGCGCGTCACCTCAATAGCGCGATTGTTGTTTTCGTCGCAAATGAGGATATGGCCGTTCTGCAGAAGCTCGGCGCAGTTCGGGTTGTTGAGTTGCTCGGGGCCGTTGCCGGAGACACCCGTGGTGCCATATTGCCAGACAATTTGCTTCTTCAGAGTTACCTCGATAACTCGCTCGTTCGCCTGGTCGGTGATGAGCACGTGGCCACCCGGAATCCAGGTATTTTGTACCGGAGTACTAAGCTGATTGGGCCCGGAACCGGCAACGCCGAATTGCCCATATTGCCAAACGATGCGCCCCGACTCATCTACGAGCAGCACCCGGTTATCCGGGCAGCCGCCGGGATTAGTGCAGTCGGGCGCTTCAGGCTGGCCACCCGGAGTACCGGTGCCTGCCATCAAGGTCAGCGTACCAACGCGTTCGGCATCGTTGACGCCAATGATCGAAGCGGGTGAGAAGTCGCCTGGACCTAATCCGAAATGCCAGACGATGTTGCCGCGGGGGTCGACTTCAATAACCCGATTGTTAAACTGGTCGGCAATGAGAGTATTGTCCTGAGAGTTGAATTTGCTTTCCTGCGCCACAACAAAAATCGACGCGCCTGCCAACATGGCCAGGATACCTGTCGATGTAAACCAATTGTTTTGCAGCCGCATACGATGCCTCCGCTCCGACGTCGACACATAGGTATAGCGTTTTCGGCTGCTGCTTTGTCACGCGCTTGTCAAGAGAATGTCATTTGCTTGTTGTTTTCAGACAAAAACAGACAAGAGCGACACAATGTAGACCTCTAGAAGAAAAAAGCAAGTTGAGTTGGAGTGGAGCGCGAAACCTGCCGCGGCCGATGGCACAATCGGGCCCACGCGCTCGTCTTTTCAATGTCACGTATGCTTGAAGACGACGCTGGGTGCGCGCCATGGTGTCATTGGTGGGGCTACTCCAGCGAGGGCGCCAATGACACGTCTAACATTCGTTCAACGCGGAAGAAAGCCTTCGGTGTTAGTCAAAAGGCGATATACCGAGGTTGTCGCGGTTATGTACAAAGCATGATGGTCCGCATCGCCCCAGGTAAGATTAGCCGGCTGCTCGGGTAGTACAATTGTACCGAGATGAGCACCATCCGAACTCCACACCCAGATCCCGTTCGGGCCGGTTACGAATAGATTGCCTTGCACATCAACTTTCATTCCATCGGGAACGCCATCGCCTTTTTCCCCCGGCTCTTCGCCAAAAATACGCCCCTTTGTGAGGGAACCGTCAACCGCGACATCGTACACGCGTATATTTCTCTGCGCGGAATCGTCGATATAGAGGCGCCTTCCGTCTGGAGAAAATGCCAACCCGTTTGGTTGCGTCAAGTCTTTGGTCAGCAGGCGGACCTCGCCTTTCGCGTCGAGGCGGTACACTCCCTGGAACGGGATCTCCTGTTTTGCGCCAGAAGGTAAATCAAGCGTGGGATCAGTGAAGTATAGCGCGCCATCTGGCCCCACCACCACGTCATTGGGACTGTTGAATTTCTTACCTTCAAAACGGTCGGCGAGAATTTCATATTTGCCATCCTGCGAAACCGCGATGATCGCGCGCAAAACACTGGCGCAATCGATCAGCCTACCCTTGCGGTCGTAAGTATTGCCATCGGGATCGCCGAGCGAGATGAGTTCTTCTGTCTTTCCATCCTTCAGGTATACGCGGACAATTTTGTTGACAATTTCATCACTCACGTACAAAAACCCGGCAGGATCCCAAACCGGACCCTCCGTGAATCCAAATCCGCCGGCTATTCTGTCAAGCTTTGCGTCCCGAGAAAGCAGGTTCCAAAACGTCGGGTAATTGGCCTCAAGGTTAAACTTGCGCGGACGCTGCTGGGCAGTGCCTGCAACCAGCAGCATGGATACAACCAAGCCTGAGATAGCTACAGTCCTCATCTGTACTCTCATCACTCACCCAGGCTACTCGTCCCGGTCGTGGTCTGAAGCGGACACCCCAGAGGTTTTTCCGATGCTGAGAATATAACTTACAAGATCGTTGAGATCGGACTGAGTTAAACGAGACGAGTAATCCGAAGGCATTATGGGATCCGGTGCACGTGCAACACTGCTTAAATCGGACTTCGACAGAAAATGAAAAGCACCATCGATCGATTGCAGCTGGAGTGAGAAGTTATCTTCATTGCGGATGATACCTTCGTAGCGCGCTCCATCCTTGGAAATAGCGGTTACCATGCTTTTGACCGCACTTCTTTCGAAGCGGTTAACAATCGCGCCGCGGATCTGCTTGGCTGAGTGTTCTTGACCGTAACCGGTGAGATCCGGTCCGACGAAACCACCCTTGCCGGATACCATGTGGCAGCTTGAGCATTGAGCGGCACCAAAGAAAAGGGCCTCGCCTCGACCGGGATCCCCGGCCAACGGGACCTCGCCATTTTTTCCCTGAAGTCCTCGAACGTAAGTTACCAGTGAGGTGATCACAGGCTGTCCCAAACTCTGGAAGGCTGGCATTCCTGTTCCCGGCATGCCATCGGAGATCACGTGCAAGAGTTCGCTAGAGGAAAGCCTCCGCGCCTGTGGATTGCTCACGATGTTCGGCGCACGTTGAGTGCCCATGCCATCCAGTCCGTGGCAACCAGAGCAACTGGACGCAAATGCCTGCTTACCATCTAGATTGCTGCCGCGCACAGGGTTTCGCGAAGATGTTCCTTGTTGCTCGGAATGCGCAACCGCGAGCCAGTAAACAAACAAACCTGCCAGCAGCACCGCAGACTTGAAGAGAAACCGATTCCGAGTCATTTCCAGACGGTCTCGAGGAAATCACGACCGTGGCGTTTCGATTTTAAAACCGCACCACGGCTCAAAACGAGAATCTTGCCCCAATTTGCATAATTCGTGGGGCACGAGCGCCGGTCACTACTCCGAAGGAACTGGAATTGATTTCGCCATTAGGATTTGTGAACTGGGCGTGGTTAAAGAGGTTGAAAGCCTCAAGCCGTAGCTCCAATTCCTTGCTTTCCGTAATTCTTGTTACTTTCGCCAAAGTCATGTCCCAGTTATTCAGGCCCGGACCATGAAAGAAGCGTCGACGGGAATTTCCGAATTGCCCCAGCTGCTCGTTCGTAAACAGAGTTGTATCGAAATACGATTTTCCGTCCCTCGGGTTTGTATCAGCGAGAACTTTCCCGCTGGAAAAGTTCGGAACATCGACCGAAGCGGCGTTGGCGCCGATCAATGAGTTATCGTCATTTTCGGACATCGTAATGGGGAGACCGGTTGCGAAGCGTGTAATCCCGGAGAGGGTCCACCCGCCAAGAAGTCCTTTTTTCCAGCCCGAACCAGCCAACTTATTGAAGGGCAACACCCAATCATAGCCAAGAACAAAACTGTGAGTTACATCGAAATTACAAAGAGCTACGCTGAGCCGCGGGTCGAAGGGATAGGTAGAGTCTTGCAGGCCGGAAGCATTATCCATGCATTTGCCGTAGGTATAACCGGCTCCTACGGTTAAGGATCCGGAGCGATGCGTCAGACCGGCTTGCAGCGAGTTGTAGCGAGAATTTGCAACTGTCGACATGAGCGGGTTGGTATCAAACAGGGGGCCAAGGGGGCGCACGGCCGCGATAGTCTGGCCCGAAGCTGTGACCCACGGGGTGCTCGTTCCGATAAATTGCCCCTGGGGCCCTACCGTAACCTGAAACAGAGGAGTTTCACTAAAGGGTCCGCATGGAGGGGCGCTGTTCGCTGCCAGATTGCCCGCTTGATTCAGGAAGAGACATTCAGCCTGGTTTGCGGGGTTCCCCTCAACACCGCTTACCAGCCGGTGGCCCTGATTGCCCACGTAACTGAGGGTGGCTACGCTGCTGGATCCGATTTGACGCTCAATAGAAAATTCATAGTGTTCAGAATACGGAAGCTTGTTGTGGTAATTAAATGACCAATCAAAGGAGAGCGGCTCTACAAGTGGCCAGGGGAAAGTGGTGTCCGGATTGTTCGGAGAAACGTTTGTCGAAGGAAACGGCAGCGGGAACCGCTGTCCCACGCTTGCGCCATTGGAGCGAACGAGATAAGGCGCTTCGAGTAACGGTGGGCTGGCGCTTCCGTAATACAAGCCATAAGGCGGATCGCCTACTTCAAGGAATTGCGACAGATCTTCGACGGAAGTGTAATACAGGCCGCCGCCGACGCGAATGCTCGTATGCCCGGGTCCGCCGAATAATTTGCCTAAGATTCCGGAAGATGCGCTCGGAGAATAAGCGAGGCCAAGGCGCGGGGAGAAGTTGTGCCACTGGGTGGGGCCGAGCGTGCGTGGCACGCCAGGATCGCCTGCGACCACATAGCCGAGTGGCGCGCCGGGAAATTTGACCGACTGCTTTCCGGGAATAATGGTCTCGGTCTTATTTTGCGTGTCATACCAGGGCATACTGGCTTCCCAACGCAGGCCGTAGTTAAAGACCAGATTCGAAGTCACACGCCAGCGATCCTGAAGAAAAAGGGCATAATACTTGCTTCGTGAGTCAAGGATTTGGGGGCTGGCTTGGGTCAAACTGTTGGGCGCGCCCAAAAGAAAGTCGGCGAAATCAATGCCTGTCTCATTGCCTGTAAATGAGTACTGCCCGTTTTCAGCGGCCAGATTGCGTTCATCGATCTGGTCGTAGTGGAATTGCCCACCGAACTTTATCGTGTGGGTGCCATGGACCTTGGTGAAGTTGTCAAGGATCTGGTACATGTTGTTGTACTGGCGAGTAGTGACGGTTGGCACGCCAATCGAGAAATTATTGAAGGAAACGACGGGTACCCCCTGAAGCTTGGGCATAATCGGGCTGATGCCTCCGGTCGTGCCGTTCCAGGGAGTCACGAAACCCAAGCTCGACAGGCTGTACGCAGAACCGACCCCGCCCTGTGGCTGACCAAGATCGAGGGTGTTCCGCACATAGCTCAGGCGAATTTCGTTTACCGAGTAAGAGCCGAAGGTCTTGGTATGGCCCAAGTTGACCAATTGTGCGCGGCCGGTAGTGAGAGCGTTGTAGGCGAAGCTTGCCGCGGGAACGCTTGCCCCTCCGTTGGGGAATGGGGAATTCAGGGCGTAATCATCGTTGAAGTAGTAAGCAAAGAAGTTGCCGACTCGCGTGTTTTGATCAACGCGGATGCCTGCTTTGTCGTCGCGGAGCTTTTGCGAATAGGCGGAGGTCGATAAGAAATTACCCGCTGAATTCGGCTGAGGAATCAGGCCCAATTTCAGCATGGCGGAGGCCACCGGCGACCAAGCATTCTGGGGGATCAATGCATTGGGGAAAACGCAACCTGTTGAAGGATCATTAGTCGTACATCCCACGAAATAATACGGTTCCCCGGGCTGTACTGCATATCCTAAACGGCTTGAAAGCAGGGCTGCCCAAGAGCTCGGGTTGCTGGTCACGTCGCTTTGGACAGCGCCTGTAAAAGCGCTCGCTGAGTCTGAGAAGTCCCCGCTGAAGTTTGCTGCTGAGGGCATCTGTATGTTCACCGTGGGCGCCTGTGTCTGCCGCGTGCCCTGATAGTCGAGAAACAAGAAGGTCCTGTCCTTCACAATCGGGCCGCCGAAGGTCCCGCCAAACTGGTTCTGGCGAAACACCGGCGTTTTGTCGGTCGGCAGCGAGTAGTAATTTTTGGCATCGAGCGCGGTATTGCGCAGAAACTCAAAGCCGCTCCCGTGAAATGCATTGGTTCCCGACTTCGTAACCACGTTCACTTGCCCGCCGCTGTAGTTGCCATATTCGGCGTCGAAGTTGTTGGTGATGATGCGAAATTCGGCAATAGAATCGAGGTTGGGGATGATCGCGGCTCCGTTGTTTTTTCCTTCTTCGACGTTAGCGCCGTTCACCATGAAGCCGTTTGCCGTCTCCCGCTGGCCGTTCACGGACTGGTTCCCGGAGTTGAGACCCCCATCAACCGATCGATCGCTGACACCGGGAGTTTGAGTATCCGTCGAGGTGTACGGTGAGACCCCCGGTTGCAGGGCTAGCAGATCGGTATAAGCGCGGCCGTTCAAGGGCACAGCGGTGATCGTCTTCGCGGTGATCACCTCCCCCATTTGCGTGCTTTCAGTCTCAACGTGGACCGCTTCGCTGGCGACGGTGACCTTTTCGATGATTTGCCCCACCTGCAAAGTGAAATCAGCGCGTACGGCAGAATTGGCGTCGATTACAATGCCGGTGCGCGCTTCCATTTTGAAGCCTGACTGCTCGACTTCAACGTTATAGGTGCCGACCTGTAGAGCGGCGAAATTGTAAAAACCCTTTTCATCGGTTTTGAGCGCGGTTTTGACACCCGTCTGTACGTTGGTGGCTGTAACCGTTGCGCCGGTCACCACGGCTCCGCTCGAATCGGTGACCACGCCCGAGATGCTGCCGTTGATGCTCGCCCACAAAGAAATCGACGCGAGCAGGCATCCAGCAAACGCCCATGCCAGGATTAGAATTTTCATGGTTTTCTCTCGTCCAGAAGGTTCCATACTCCGTCGCCTGGGCATTGCCATTGCGAACTGTTTAAAGCGGGGGTACGGCCGTGCCGTCATGTCTTGGATGTTTCTCATTGACAAAATCCTGAAGCGTACTAGGATGGAACCTACCCTATGCTAAATCGTTTTAATAGTGGATGACATCAGAACCCACTGTCAAGCAAGAAATCGTCCGCCAACAACAAAACCCTTCGTGCGTTCGTTTTGTATCTCGGGCACCGCTGACGACTCGCTTGCGGTCGAGAACATGCGGGTACTGTTTATCACCTCAATCCTGTCTTTGGGGGCTTGCTGCCGCGCAAGCTGGCCATGGGCCGCATGCTCCCTGTGCCATGCGCGCTGTAGATATCGAGGGCTGGGGGGGCCGAAGAGATGTCAAATGAGTGGGCTGCGCCTGACGATTGTACCCCAGCTCGGCGGCCGGTGATGGAAGTAAGCCCGCCGGGCACCGTTTTCGGTTCGTGAATCCGAAATACAGAGGCCAGTACTGTGCCATCGGCTGCGCAGAACATGGTTCAACTACGGAGGCGACAAAATTAGGCCGTTGCCAGAAGACAAAAACGACGGAAAACACTAGCCTCGCCCAATCTCAGACGAGCTCGATGACGGTACATACAAATTCGACGTCGTTAGTCGCGTGCCCATGTGCACTGCCCGATTGGAGGGCCTCCCGATCGGCGGACAGGTGTGCAATATGCACGTGAGATCACTTCCAACTCACCGCAAATCTCCTTTCGATCGGTGATGAGGAATGCCATCCACCGCCCCATTTACTGCTCGATGCAGACGGTAGCACAGTACGATATGGCCGACCGTTATGAATGCCGCGGAGTACAATCGCGATTTCTAGGTCATGGCAGCATTGAATCCCCGGACTGCTTATTTCAACGGCTATCAAGTGCGCGCCGGCCTAGGCGACGATCCCTCATTCTCGACCGTAGAAGGAAAATTCACCTTGCACTGGCTGAATTTGGGAATGAAGTAGGGGCTCCATTCCAACTGCGGGTGGCTAGTAATTGACGATGTTGCAGCCGGTTACGCCATGGTCGAGCGCTTCCACGCTGATGAAAACTATGAATATCCGGGCAAGCGTTCAGTGATCTTTGATAAGAACGGGGCTAATATGCAACTGGATTTCGACGGCAGAGCGCAGTCCCTTGGTCGATTTGAACCCGGGACAGGGTAGTGTGATGGAGACAACGTGGTTCCCGACGCGAGTCCGGGGAAGGGTGACGCATCTGGCCGACGCAGGCGTCCTTGCTGAACAGATGAAGGCGTCACTCGTCGAGGGGGTGTTTTGGTGTCTGCTACGGCAGGGTTGTTCTTTCACGGAAAACTGATTGCGAATTTGCTCGATGGTAAGGGCAACGAGATAAAGTCAGCGGATTTGACCGTAATCGCACTCCAAACTGCGCTCGAGTGGCAGCAGAAGATTGAGCTGCAAGGTGTCGCGAAGCGGATTACGATTCAACTGTTCGATCATCAGGGCGGGGGCAAGGATCGCGGACTCCTGGTCGAGGTGGAAATTGACTCAGGGCGGGGAAGTTCTAATTGATAGCACGCAGATGGGGAATGATCTTGCTGTTCGCAGTTGCTTCCTGGAGAGTTCCGCTAGTTTCACAGGATAGTGGCGCCGTGCACGGTGAAATCAATGTACGTACAGAAGACCTCCTGGCGCCCATGGGTGCCAATTGGCTCTCCTATAACGGCGATTACTCGGGACGACGTTATAGTGCGCTCGATCAAATCAATGTCGCAAACGTGCGTCAGTTGCGCCCTGAGTGGATCTTTCATTCCCGGAGTTCCGATCATCTTGAGGTCACACCGGTCGTGGTAAATGGGACGATGTTCGTTACTTCGGCGAACGATGTGTTTGCCCTGGATGCGCAAACCGGGCGCCCCGTGTGGCATTATTCGCGGCCTGTTTCCGAAGGCCTGATCGATGATGCGTCGCGCCACCTCAGTCGGGGAGTTGCCGTGTGGCACAACCACATTTATCGCGAGACCGACAACGCACATTTGCTCTGCCTTGACGCGCGATCCGGCAACTTGATTTGGGATGTCGCTTACGCCGAGTGGAACCGGAATTTCGGCGCAACCAGCGCACCATTGGTGGTAAACGACAAAATTATCGTCGGTACCTCCGGAGGCGATGACGGTGTGCGCGGCTTTTTGGCAGCATATGAGGCCGAAAGCGGAAAGCTGGCTTGGCGATTCTGGACGATACCAGCGCCGGGCGAGTTCGGATCGAACAGCTGGCCCGGCGACTTGTACCTGCATGGCGGCGGTACGACCTGGATGCCGGGGACCTACGATCCGGAGCTGAAGACTTTGTATTGGACCACCAGCAATCCTGCGCCGGACTTCGAAGGCAGCGTTCGGCCGGGCGACGACCTATACACGGATTGCGTCCTGGCCCTCGATCCTGAAACAGGGAAGTTGAAGTGGTACTTCCAGTTTACCCCTCACGACTTATTTGATTACGACGCAACCGAAACTCCTGTACTGATCACTCAGCTGTATCACGGGCAGCAACGAAAGCTGCTGGTGCAGGCCGATCGCAACGGCTTCCTTTACGTGCTTGATCGCCAAACGGGGGAATTTCTTTCTGCCACACGTTTTGTGCAAAAGCTGAACTGGGCCGAAGGAATCGATGCGCATGGGCGCCCGATTCGTACCCAGATAATGCCGACCCCGAACGGCACAAAGGTCTGCCCGGGGTACGCCGGCGCCACGAACTGGTTTGCTCCTTCCTATAGCGAGCAAACGCACCTTTTTTATTTCATGGCACTCGAACAGTGCCAGAGCTATTTTTCTGCCCCTGAGCCTCAAAGGTTCGAGACAGGGAAAGAGTTCTACTCTACCGGTGTCAAACACATTCCCGGTGAAGATTCACAGAAAGTTCTATTGGCATTCGATGTCAGCCGGGGAAATTTGGTGTGGAAATACGCGCAGGTTGGTGCGGCGCATTCGACCGGAGGGAACACGAGTACAGCCGGCGGACTGCTCTTCTTCGGAGACGATGCGCAGGCGATCGAGGCCGTCGATGCCCGGGACGGCAGACCTCTTTGGCACTTCAATACCGGTCAGGACATGAGCGCCTCGCCAATGAGTTACGCGGTTGGTGGCAGGCAATATGTCGCTATTGCCGCCGGCAGCGATGTCTTTACCTTTGCATTACCGCAGTGATTTTTGCAATTTAGGAATCAATTTTCCGGAGAAGAAAGGAAGCCATGCTTACTATCACATCGACTCGCAGGAATTTCGCGGCCTGGTTTGCGCCCGCACTCTCAGGTTTCGGACTGGCGACTATGCTATCGAAATCTTCAGCCGCCAAAGTTGCAACCAACGAGGCAGGCGTTCGTAAGCTGAACGAAGAAGGCAAACCCGCCGACGGAACTCAGATGATCACTCCCATTGTTGTTCACAATGGACTGGCATACATTGCCGGAGTGGGGGCACACGATTCCGGGCCTGCCGACTCTTGGGAGATTGGGGCGCACACAACCAAGGTGCTCGACCAAATCAAGAAGCTTGTAGAAGCTGCCGGTTCGAGTATGGATGACGTCGTGCAACTAACGGTTTTTCTGGCCAAGATCGATTATTACGATGGGATGAATAAAGTCTTCAAAACCTACTTTCCGCATGGTGGCCCGGCGCGCACCACGGTTGCGGTCGCCGCCCTTCCTGGAAATTCGTTAGTAGAGATCAACTGCATCGCTGTTTTGTCCAGAAAATAATTGGGGGAGAGAAATCATGAGGCTTTCTTCGAGTCGGCGCGGCTTTCTCGGGACGCTGGCCGCTTTCGCAGCAGTGCTTGCACAACCACTAAAGTCCTTTGCCGCCAAATCAGCCGCCAGCAGTGAAGACATCAACATCACGGGATTTGGACAATCGGGCAATCCCTATCTTGAACTGGGCGTTGCACCGGTCATCAATGGGGAAGGTACGATGACGATGTTGGGGGGATCGCTTATAAACCGGGAGGTCGAGATTGTGATGGCGCAAGCGGCGCGCCATTTCGTGAGCGTTCCCGAGTTGGAGATCGCTGCGGGCAAACGCATGGCTAGCATGCTGAAGCTTCCCCAGAATTACACCGTGCTTGTGACTTCGGGAGCGGCTGCTGCCATGCAGTCCGGTCTCGCAGGAATTCTCACCGGGGATAACGAAAGCTTTATCAGGCAGCTACCTGATCTTACGGGAATGAAGTCTGAAGTCATTATTCAAAAATCGCACCGCAATCCGTTCGATCACCAGCTTCGGGGGACGGGTGTGAAGCTCATTGAAATTGAATCTCGCGAGCAACTGCGGCGTGCGGTGAACGAGCGCACCGCAATGATGCACTTTGTAAATTTTGCTAACGGCGCCGGTCAAATTAAAGTCGACGAGTGGGCAAAACTAGCGAAACAATACAACGTGCCCTGCATGAACGACGCCGCGGCCGACACCCCGCCGGTTTCCCATCTCTGGGACTACGCCCAAATGGGCTTCGACCTTATTACTTTCAGCGGCGGGAAAGCCATACGGGGTCCACAATGCGCCGGTATGCTGATCGGGCGGGAGGACTTGGTCCACTACGCGTTATTAAACAACAGCCCTTATGAAGATACTCTCGGGCGCGGTCAGAAAGTCGGCAAAGAAGAGATCGTCGGAATGGTCAAAGCGCTGGAGCTTTACCTGAAGGAAGATCACGATGCCCTGGCAAAGGAATGGCAGCAACGATTGGAGACTATTTCGCGCCAGATCACGAAAATTCCGGGTGTGAGCACGGCTTTTTTTACGCCCGATATTGCCAATCACGTTCCGCACCTGGGAATCACCTGGGACTCGAAGATCTCAGCTACTCCGCGACAGATTTCGCAAAGCCTGCGCAGCGGTCAGCCTCCGATTGCCATCGGCGGAGGCGAAGGTCGCCCTGGCTTGTCAATCAGTTCATTCATGCTGCAGGCGGGAGAAGAGCAAATCATTGCCGAGCAGTTGACGAAGCTGCTGCGGGAACATTCGAGTTAGTGCGGCTGCTCAATTGATTCGGCCTTCGCAAAAAAAAACGCCAAACACCAGTAAGTGATTCGCATCGTGCGCTCGCGACCTGGATGAACCATGATTGTCGCGATTTGAGGAGAGTGACATGAACGGGAAGCTCCGCTCGAGGCCGGCAATCGGAACTGGAAAGATACTCACTGCGTCCATAGTTGCTACGGCAGCTATTATCTCCGTCATCTTACCGGCATTGTCGCACCCGGCTGATTCTAACTCTGACTCTGCGCTGCTCGACGGCTTTCGCCACGTGGAGGTCGCGTCTGTTTCCGACGCAATGGAAAAGGTCGGAGGCCAGAAAGTCTATCTTTCTCATCGCATGCGTCCGATCTTTACCTCAAAGTTCGCGGGTTGGGCGCTTACGGTTAAATTGAAGAGAGAAGAGAACCAGGATCCCCACGCTTTGGACGGAATGCTGGCTGCCATTGACCAAGGCGCGCCAAACTCGGTGTACGTAATGGCAATAGAGGATGGGGCGAACATCGCAGGCATGGGCGGGCTTATGGGGACAGCGATGCAGGCCAGGAACTTCTCCGGCGCGGTGATTGATGGCGGCGTGCGGGATACAGCTTATCTTCAAAAAATTGGGTTCCCGGTTTTTGCCTTGGGAGTTGTGCCTTCCACTTCGGTCGGCCACTATCGTTTTGCCGGGGCTAATATTCCGATAACGTGTGATGGAATTTCCGTAAATTCTGGAGACATTGTAGCTGCAGACTCCGATGGAGTGGTCATTGTGCCAAAAGCTAAAGCCGCCGAAATTTTGGCAACAGCGGAAGAAATGGATTTTAAAGAACACTCGATGTACGGTTACATCGAAAAACTGAGATCGATTGAGGAAGCGGTCAAGAAGTTCGGACGCCTGTGAGCGACGCTTTGCGCTGAACTTGATTCACTCACCCGTCCGGGTTTCGAGGGTCCTTGCTGGATCGACAATCGTCCAGGACAGCGCGCCTAACACGCACAATCCGGCGGCAACCAGAAAAGAGGCTGTCCAGCCGAAACGGTTCGCAATTGCGGGCGTCAGCGAGGCCGTCAGTGCGCCTCCCAACTGGGCGCCCATGTTCACAAATCCGGAAACCGAGCCTGAAGATGGGCCAGCAATATCGGCGGTTACCGACCAAAAAGAACTCTGTGCCAGATACAGAGCTCCCGCTCCGCCCGCCAGCACAAGACTGGCAATCGTGGCGCTGTTCGCCTCCGATCCCACGACCAGAAATATGGCCGCCAAGCCAAGAGCCGCTGCCGCAAGCGAGCAGCGCCCGGCCCGCGCGCCATACTTCGTACAGATACGATCGCTGATCAGCCCACCCAGTGGGCAGGATGCTGCCATGGCTAGAAAAGGCAACATCGCGAAACCCGCACTGGCTTTAAGATTAAGGTTTCTGACCTGCGCGAGATAAATGTAGAACCAGCTAAAGAAAATCCAAGCGACGTAACCGAAGCTGAAGTAGCTGAACGTCATTGCCCAAACTTCCCGACTTCTCAAGATCACAGACCAGGCGAGCAGACGCTGGCCTGACATTGAATGCGCTGCCGGCAACCCGTGCTGTATGTACTCGATTTCAGCCCGAGAGACCCGCGAATGCGCCTCCGGACGGTCGCGAGCGAGTAGAAACCAAGCCAGGCCGGCGCCAAGTCCAATGAACGCGCAAATCCAAAACGATACTCGCCAGCCGTAGTTCAGCATGACATAGGTTATGAGCGGGGGAGAGAGCCCGGCTCCCGCGCCCACTCCGGCGAAAATCCACCCATTTGCGATGCCACGTTCCTGGGCGGGTATCCAGCGGGAGACAAATTGATTGGACGCCGGATACATCACGGCCTCGCCTGCTCCAAGAAGAAAACGGATCACCATGAGCACAAGCAGAGGTGCACGGACATTCGGCGGTACTGAGGCCGTCAACGCGGTGAAAATTCCCCACCATATGACGCCAGTGGCCAGCACTCGCCGCGGCCCTAACTTGTCGGCAAGTCTGCCGCCCGGTGTCTGAAACAAAGCATAGCCGGCGAGAAATGCGCTGAAAACCCAGCCCAGCTGCAGGTTGTTGAGGTGGTAAGCGGCTGCCAGGGACGCCCCAGCAACTGAGATGTTGACCCGGTCCAGGAAAGCAACCGCGCTCAGAGCGAACAGGCAACAAACCAAATACCAGCGCACCCGGGTTCGCGCTGAACCGATCGATGCTGCGGCTGGTTTCGGTTGGGCAGACTGGGAGGATGTTTTG
>JAFAWX010000285.1 GCA_019241535.1 Acidobacteriota bacterium
GTCTAACTGTTGTGTAAATCAGGTAGTTTCCCCCTCGCGATCTTCAGCTGATGTGGCACATTGGGCCGAATCTGACAACGTCTCCGCCCTCAGCTGAGTTTCGTTACTACCAGCTATCGAACTACCTCGTGCCTCGTAGGCTTTTACCGTCTCTGGTTCGAAAATTGCAGCGCCGACCAGAAGAGTTCCCTCTCCCCCCTGCACCACCAAAATCTCACGCTGGGATTCATGAAGCTCTGCCGGGCCGGTTTCTGATAGATAGGAAACTGCGATGAGATGATCGCTGTCGGCCTGTAGTTCCTGCCAGGGCAATTCGGTTTCGGCGATGTGACTCACAAGGCTATGCCAGACGGCGAACTCTTCTAGCCAAACGAAAAACAAAGCGATCAGTAGCGGCAGCTTCATCTTCCCGTTGTTCACAGAATTGCTCGGTGGCGGAGATTAATATAATATAAACTGACATTTCGCCAGACGGAAACTTACACGGGTTTGGCTGCGCTAAACAACGCACCCGCGCGTATTGCTGACGGCGGTGCGATTCTCGTGTAACTGTTTTAACTCGCCCCGGCAATCGAGGTGATGAGGCAATTTGAAAACGCGAGCCCAAAGTAGGTCACGTTCGCTCGATTCTGTCAGCCGACGTGATTTGCTGGCTGGTAGCGCCGCCACCGTCGCTTGCGCATTTGTTCCAGTGTCCGCACTGCGATTCGCCGGGACGACAAATGCCGAAGTTTTCACCCCAAACGAGCGGCACTGTCTGGAAGCGATAGTTTCGCGAATAATTCCTGCCGATACGAACGGACCGGGAGCGGTAGAAGTCGGGTGTGCACTCTACATCGAATCCGCTCTGCGGGATGCATATCGATCTCAGAAATCAGCGTACAGCGCAGGACTAGCTGCGCTCGATTCCCGGGCGATTGAAAGAACGGGAAAGCTGTTCGCGGCGCTGGACATCAATGAACAAGATCGCATCCTATCGGAATTCGAGCTGAACACGAGAGTCGGAGAATACCAAGACAGCGCTGCTTTTTTCGAGCTGGTTCGTCGGCATACGCTGGAGGGAATGTTCGGCGATCCTTTATACGGCGGCAACGCGAACTTCGCGGGTTGGGACCTGATCGGGTATCCGGGCCTAAGGATGTATGTGACTCCAGAATTGCAGCGGATGGATGTGGCGATTCACCGTTTGCGACTATCGGCAAAGCAGCTCATGCATGGCTCCCGTTAACCTTCCCAGGACTGATGTCGTGCTGATTGGCTTAGGTGCAGCCGGAGGACTTGCGGTGCTTCCTCTGGCACGGGCCGGTTTGAAGATTGTAGGACTCGAAGCTGGCGGCTGGTTCCGGTCAGCGGACCATCGACCTGACGAGATCCGAAATAATATCCGCCACTGGCCACATGCGGTTCAGAAAGCAAACCAGGAAATACCTACCGCTCGCAACGGCCGCGATGGTCCTCCTTTACCTCGCCCGGATTACCACCCAATGATGAATGGCGTCGGGGGCACATCGCTCCACTACTGGGGACAGAGTTGGCGTCTGATGCAATGGGATTTCAAGGTTCGCAGCGAGACCATTCGCCGCTATGGAGTTTCGGCCATTCCACCAGGTTGTACAGTGGAGGATTGGCCACTTTCGTACGAGGAACTGGAGCCGTACTACGACAAAGTGGAATATGCGATTGGGGTTTCCGGTAAGGCCGGAAACGTTCAAGGAAATATTTCAAGAACGGGCAATGTTTTTGAGAGTCCGCGGCAAAGGGAATATCCCATGCCGCCTCTCCGTGCGGCCGGCTTTGCCGATCATATGGCGGAAGCCGCAAGCCGCTTAGGCTGGCACCCGTACAGTCCGCCCGCAGCAATCAACTCAGTACCCTACGACAAACGGAGTGCATGCTTTTACCACGGCTTCTGCGGAAGCGGAGGTTGCCCTGTCAACGCGAAAAACTCGACGGCTGTAAGCACGATTCCTCAAGCCATTGCGACAGGAAATCTGAAGATCGTTCCCTATGCTCACGTAATCGCGATTGAGTCTGATGCCTACGGCCGAGTAACAGGAGCACGTTATCTGTCGGACAAAAGAGAATACTTTCAACCCGCTTCGGTGGTTCTTCTCGCGGGTTACACCTACGAAAATACCCGCTTGCTCTTACTCTCGAAGTCAAAGGCTTATCCGCGAGGACTCTCCAATAATCACGGGCAAGTAGGCTTGCACTACATGTCCCACACCAGGACCGGAGTGGTAGGTTTATTTTCTTTTGACTTGAATCGCTGGTACGGAACGCCAGCTCAAGGAACAGCGTTAGACGATTGGGCAGATGACAATTTTGATCATAGCGAAGTTGAGTTTATCGGGGGCGGCAATCTGCTTGTTCCTATGGAAGCGAAACCCATCGAGGCAGCCAACATGTCCACCTTTGGAAAGGCCCCACGCTGGGGTTCCAGTTGGAAGGCGTTTGTGAGAGAAAATGCGGCACGCTGGGCGCCGGTTTGGGCTCAGATTTCCACGTTTCCTTTCGAAGATCGTTTCCTCGACCTCGATCCCGCGGTGAAGGATTCACTTGGATATCCAGTTTGTCGGCTCACCGTCGGCCTAAAAGAAACCGAAGAAAGAGCCATGCGGTTCATGCAGGAAAAGGCTGAGCGGTGGTTGCGTGAAGCCGGTGCTATTGCGACCAACCAATTGCCACTATTCCCGATAGGACTAAGCACTCATGCTTACGGAGGCACCAGGATGGGAGAAAATCCAGAGAGGAATGTTGTTAATGGTTGGGGCTTCTCTCATGAAGCTCCAAATCTCGGCATTCTCGGCGCCTCGACCATGGGCACAAGTGGGGCAAGAAATCCGACGCTAACCGTTCAAGCCCTTGCCTGGCGCACAGCGGATTATCTCATCAGGCAATGGAAATTTATCGCTGAATAGCCACGTTAGTGCGAGGCAAAGACGCCGATAGAACCGAACGAGCCCGAAGGTGCATTTACTGCGGCCCCCCAGGCTCAAGCGCTTGTGACATAAACTCATTCTTCTTTAGGAACGAAGTGAACAACTTCTGGCACCGAACGGAATTGCAGGAACTGCTCAAGTCCATTGAAAACGCTGCTACAATCCTGCGAATTCATCGACGAAGCGCTTTGCGGTCCGATGGTCGGCTCGCGGCCGTGCGTTTAGCGGCGCTCCAACGTTTTAAATTAGTCTGCACCCGAATGAACAAGCGACGCTGGGTCTGGTACCGTCCAAGCGATGAACAGTGAAATGGGTACCTGTTCAAGCACCCGAATTCATCGACAAGTGATTGCACTTGTGGCGGTTTCAGGACTGATTGTTGTTTTTTGCCCAGGAATCAGATCGACAGACACTAGGGTTAGCCTTCTGGAACGTTCTACTCGCTTCGGTTCTGATAGGGTCTCTCCCCCGGAGCATTCAGCCTGGAGAGACTACGCCGGCGCTCCGGATGGAGCACAGTATTCGGGGCTCGATCAGATCAATCGATCCAATGTTAACCAGTTGCGGCTTGCCTGGAGGTACTCAACAGGTGATCGGAGCAAATACCTGTTTAATCCGGTCGTGATCGCCAGAACAATGTACGTTCTTGCACATAACAACTCCATCGTGGCCCTCGATGCTACAACTGGACGCCAGCTGTGGGTTCATCCTAACGAGACGAAGAGCGATCTGATCACGAATCGTGGCATTAATTACTGGGAAAGTGCTGACCATTCCGAGAGTCGGTTGCTGTTTGCTGCCGACAATTTTTTGCAGGCGATCGATGCACGCACAGGTCAATCAATCATGAATTTCGGCGTGAATGGCCGGGTAGATTTGAGAGATGGCCTCGGACGCGATCCCAAGAGTTTGACCCTGGTTCAATCGACAACGCCTGGTCGGGTGTTTGAAGACTTGCTGATCCTGGGATCTGCCACAAACGAAGAATATGAGTCTGGTCCAGGCGACATTCGCGCGTTCAACGTTCGGACCGGCCAACTGGTCTGGACGTTTCACACTGTTCCCCATCCCTCGGAACCAGGCTATAACACCTGGCCCAAAGACGCGTGGAAGACAGTTGGGGGAGCGAATGCCTGGAGCGGGCTCTCCTTAGACCTTAAACGCGGCATTGTCTTCGTTCCCACGGCAAGCCCGAAGTACAACTTCTACGGCGCCAACCGAACGGGTGCGAATTTGTTCGGCGATTGTCTGCTTGCGCTTAATGCGCGAACCGGCAAATTAATTTGGTATTTCCAAATGGTGCACCATGACATTTGGGACTATGACAATGGAACAGCTCCGATGCTTTTGACTGTCCGCCATCACGGCAAGATCGTTGACACGGTCGCGCAAGTTGGAAAAGAAGGTTTCGTGTGGGTGTTTAACCGCGAAACCGGCGAGCCGCTGTGGCCAATCGAAGAGCGCGCTGTCCCAGCATCACAAATGCCCGGTGAAGTAACGTCTCCCACCCAGCCATTTCCACTGAAGCCACCTCCATTTGCCCGTCAGAGCTTTACCAGCAAAGATCTGAGCCCTTTCCTCAGCCGCGAGGAACACTCTCAACTTGTCAAGACACTCGAAGGAGCTCGAAATCTGGGCCTTTTCACGCCGCCCGGTCTAATCAACACCATCGAAATGCCGGGAAATAACGGTGGTGCGAATTTTCAAGGTGCAGCCGTCGACCCTGTACATGGCAAGTTGTTTGTCGTTTCCAAGGACTTGCCATGTCTGCTCAAGCTGGAACTGAACTCCCAGGATGAGTCTGGGAGGGTAAGCATGCCGGAAGCCGGTTCTCCCGAGGAGCGCGGCCGGAAGGTTTATCAATCCAAGTGCAAATTGTGTCATGGTGCCGAATTGGCAGGGGAACCTCCCGCTGTGCCATCTCTCATCGACATAGGATCGAGACTGGGCACGGAGGAGGTGCGCGCGATTATTACCCACGGACGTGGCCCCATGCCCGCGACTTCCTCTCTACCGGATGCTGCGTTGGACTCCCTTGTCCTGTACGTGTTGCACCCGGAACGAGTGCCGACATCTTCTGAAGAAGAAGCAGGAAGTAGCGCTGGAAACGTCACAAATGCTTCACCAGAAAAGCTCCGGTATCGGAGCGGTTTCGGCTTCATGTTCGCGAGTAGCGGATTGCCAGTTATCGCTCCGCCCTGGACCACGCTTACCGCTTACGACCTCAACGAGGGCACAATCGAATGGCAAGTCCCGCTGGGCGAGGTTCCGGAGTTGGCTGCCAACGGCGTCAGGCAGACTGGTTCGCATTTCCCCAAGGTTGGTCCCGTGGTGACGGCTGGCGGCTTGATTTTCACTGGCACACGCGACCGCAAGGTTCGAGCTCTCGATTCGGCAACGGGCAGAGTGTTGTGGGAAACGCAGGTCGAAGCCGGCCTCGAGGGAATGCCGGCGGTTTATCAGATCGACGGCCGTGAGTTTGTGGTGTTCTGTGCCGCCGCACCAGCAACCACGCATACCCACGATGTCGCCGGTCATCCTGCCCTGAAGGCGCCCATACCAGGAGCATATGTAGCCTTTACATTGCCCGATCTTTCAAGCACTCCGACTCACTGAATCTGAGTCCGTGATATTACACAACCGGGTGATTGGAATGTGGGTAAATCGCGTTGGCCCGCGCATGCCGGTGCCCGAAGGTGGGTTCCCACTCCGCCAACATTCGGTACAACTGAGGCGACAAAAGAATGGCTTTTCGTGGCTCCTGAGCGACACCGAACGAGCACTAAGCTGTCGGATGCTGGGTTACATTGCGGTGCAGTATTTTGCGCGTGACGATTTCGACCACGACCAACACAGTACAGTAAGGCGGAAGTTTGCCGTCACGACTGCCGCGAAATCGTAGGCAAGAATGCGTTCGCAAAGGTATGGCCCGTCAGGCCAAGTGGCTCAAATCAATTTTGCCGGCTTTCGGCATTGCAAATCGCAATGCTTTTCTGTCCCGCGGTAATCCCTGATATTCCTCAACGGGGAGCAGCACGTGAGATGGGCGTCCTCGACCGCCGTGGTGAAGACGGACGACGTTTGGTTACCCTTATCGCCTGCTTCTATCCTGGTTGTATTTGCGGCTTGAAAGTTCGGTGATAGCGTTATGCTTCAATCAACAAGGGCCTGGATACCATCGCGATCTGCGGAAATCGGCACGAAATGCCCGCTTAGCCAAGCTTCCGTCTTACGCGCACGCCGGGGCTTAGATCACTGTGCGTAAGCGTCCGTACATTCCGCGGGCTACACATGCGCGTTGCTGTGTATGGGCCGAATAGCAACGGCTGTTACCATTCATTTCGTTTGGTCACCTCCCTTATCCAATACGAGCGAGTACATAAGCTCCGTTTCGCGTGAACAGATGCTGGATTAACCCGTCGCCAAGTGAATCGGTTGGGCTTGGCCCGCCAATGCCCAATGCAAAGTGCCAAACAGCACCAACCCTGGCCCGGTCACCAATAAGGAACATTAGCGGCGGCAGCAGCAGTCGAGAACAAAATATACTATGCCGCTAAGAATCAAGGCGTTGCTGGACGGGGGTGGGCCATAGGTTGGGGGCATCGAATGCTCTAAGTCGGATCTGGTCGAACCAGCGGCTCCTGAATCCGATCGATCGTATGCAACCATGTACTTGTGAGTATTAACTATGCGGTATTTTATTGAAAATAAGCAGCTGCCCACCTAGACTTCACGAGTTTTCACTCTCATTCGCGAAATCAATCTCCTGCGTCGGAGCTGTTTAATGTCCGCTGCACTTCGCGTTCCCACCATTGTCTTCGTGTTTTCAATCCTGATCGTCGCCATCGGTTGTGGCGGCGGCAGCTCGCAGACCACGTCCACAGGCAACTCAGCTCCCAGCATCGTACTTACAGCTCAACCGATGAGCATTAATAGCGGTTCCAGCACAACCCTGAGCTGGAGCACGACCAACGCTACATCAGTGAACATCATGGGAGTGGGGTCTTTCGGCGCGACGGGCTCGGCGAAAGTTGCGCCAAGTTCCACCACGACCTACACCGCAGTCGCAAGCGGACCCGGAGGAACCGTCCAGACCTCGGTCAGCATCACTGTAGCTAGTCCAAATGGTGCCCTCACTATTGCTTTGACTGCCCAGCCCAGCACAATCGCCAGCGGCGGATCGGCGATGCTGCGCTGGACGACAACGAATGCAACTTCGATAACGATTGCGGGTGTGGGAACATTTGGGGCAGTCGGATCAACCAGCGTGAGCCCGACCGCAACCACAACCTATACGGCTAGGGCAACTGGTGCGGGCGCGACTGCGAGCTCATCGGCAACAGTGACCGTGCAGGGGGGAGTTCCTCAATTCGGGCACGTCTTCCTGCTGCTTGAAGAGAATCACAGCTATTCCAGCGTGATTGGCAGCTCTTCTATGCCCTATCTCAACAGCCTTGCACAGCAGTACGGACTTGCCTCGCAGTACTTCGCTAACACGCATCCTTCGATCGGAAATTATCTGATGCTGACCACCGGGCAGATCATTACGAACACTGATTACTACAGCGGCACGATAAGCGCTGACAACCTGGTACGGCATCTGCTTACTGCCGGCAAGACCTGGAAGTCCTATGCAGAAAACCTGCCCAAGGTGGGTTACACGGGCGGCGATAGCGGCAATTATATGCAACACCACAATCCGTTTACGTACTTCGCGGATGTGGTAAACAGCCCGAGCGAACTCAATAATCTGGTTCCCTTTAGCCACTTTGCATCTGATCTCGCCAACAATATGCTGCCGCAGTTTTCCTACATCGTTCCCAACATCCAGGACGATGGGCACAATGGCACGCTGAATCAAGCAGACAGCTGGCTAAAGGTGAATATCGCGCCTCTGATCGCGAGCTCAACGTTCCAACAAGACGGATTGCTCATCATTACATTTGACGAATCGTTTGACACCGACACTCAGCACGGCGGAGGACAAGTCGCTGAGGTGATCATCAGCTCGAAAGCGAAAAGAGGGTACCAATCCACGACGCTGTATCAGCACCAGAGCACATGCCGGCTGGCGTTGCAGGCGTTGGGAGTAGCAAGTTTCCCGGGCGCTTGCAAGAACGCACCGCAAATGAATGAATTCTTCTAAAAGGAGCCGCAGGTTGTGGTATGACCGCGGTCTGGATTTGCCGCAGTCTTCCGTATGACCTCAGCAATTTCGTGTTCTGCAGGGGCTCATTGCAATCTACGCGCCACCACCTTACGAGGCAACCGGCCGCCCTGCGCATGGTCGCCCGCCCTTCCGCTGCCATGGATCGAGTCACTCACGAAGCAGATAAATGCCTGGCCTCATCGGAAATGCATCAGTCATTATCGTTGTTGCTGCGCTGTTCCGCTGCAAGGCGATGGCCGATTGGCTGAAGCAATGAGCCTGGTCGTGCGAATGGCTTGCGAGCCCGTTCGCAGAGACTCAGGCGTCGTCGCCCAGCGAAAGTGCATGTTCAGTCCCGCTTCGTTCTGCACGCCGTGTTCTTCCTTTGGCTTGCTTCAGGATCGGGGTATCGGGGTTCAACATGAAAATGGTCTTATCGGGTCACCGCTTCACCCACTGTCGGACTGCGGCTTTTCCGGTGTCCAAGGGACACCGAATGAAGCACTTGGAATATTATTGTGCGGATCTGCGCGGGGTCGGAGATTCAAATCCTCACTCCCGACCAATTCTTTTCAATGGCAGGATCAAGTACTGAGGGATGTGTTGATCGAGTACACCCGTTCTGGTTACCATATTCCTGGTGCCTATCCGCGAATATGAATCGTAGCTTGGGGACTTTTTGCATTGTGAATTATGCCTGCTCAAGCGGCCGAGCAGGCGAGAGAAATTCGAAGCCGAACGAGGCCGATTTTGCGACCGTAATAAGGTGTTTAGTGACGGAATCCTCTCTTATGAAGTGGTATTCACTTTCGCGCGGCCAGAGCAGTTACCGGGCGCACAGACCGCGGCGTTCGGCCTGATCGAGCACACGGAGAACACGAATATGAAGGCAAAGAACACGATCTGCCTCTGGTTCGACAACGACGCGCATGAGGCGGCACGCTTCTACGCCGCCACCTTTCCGGACAGTGAAGTAACGGCCGTTCACAAAGCGCCCGCTGACTATCCGGGCGGCAGGAAGGGCGATGTGCTGACGGTGGAGTTTACCATCGCGGGCATTCCCTGTCTCGGTCTCAACGGCGGTCCGACGTTTAAGCATAGTGAGGCCTTTTCCTTCCAGATCGCGACGGAGAATCAGGAAGAGACGGATCGTTACTGGGATGCAATCGTGGGTAATGGCGGCGCCGAAAGCGCTTGCGGCTGGTGTAAGGATCGCTGGGGCCTCTCATGGCAGATCATTCCGCGCGCGCTGACCGATGCGCTCGCGGCTGGTGGCGCTGAAGCCAAGCGCACATTCGAGACCATGATGACGATGAAGAAGATCGACGTCGCGGGCATCGAGGCAGCGCGGCGACGCTAAGAGGAACAGGCGAGACGCCCTCAGTGATCGTGAATCCCGCGCAGCTGGAGTTGGCCGATTTGAGTCCGGCGTCGGAATACGGTAACGCTCGTATAATCAGCGATGGGTACATCCGGGCCAACAACATGGGCGTCGTTTTCCATGTTTAAGGCTCGAACAGCCCCGCGCGATGCGACGGCTTCTGGTTTCTGCTTTTGTAGCTGACTCTATCCAACATATCCACTCGTTGCGTGCCAACCGTGTGATGTCCTGCCATGTCGCTAATGCTTTCGGGGCTGATGCAAGTGCCTTTCTAAAATCAGCAGGCACCTGATGCACAACACCGGTAGAAATCCTTTTTTGCGACATAATTGAGCCTTTCCTTCGTATGCTCCACGGGCTTGATGAGTAAAGGATGTGCGACGTTCGGCATGGCGACGTCGTAACGCTCAGTTTAGCTCGGGGCTTGACTACGATCGTGCGACGGACTATTCCGGACGTATACAAACTTGCGTCGCTTCACCGGGTCTACCATTTGGAGGCGCAACAAGATGATCCAGCCCCAGTTTGATCGCCAGTCCGGTTTACGCCTGCCCGCGTAACAATCGAGCGAATGCTTGGGCAAGAAAATTAGCGAATTCACCTATAGACACGCTCCAGGATTCCGATTCGATCGCAAAAATACCTCTTGTATAGAATAACGCCATTTTGAGAGGTCTGAACATCTCTGGTTCATGGCACATAGTTGAGCTGCTAAAAAAAAAACGCTCAGTGCGACCTTCTTCCACTCTCGCCTTCTGGAAGTAAACGTGTATTCAACAATCGGTGAAACGATGGCTAATCAGCAGCCTAACAGAAAACGGCGAACGCTAGAGGATGGCACGAAGCTTCTTCGCCGACCAATGGCCTCCGCACCGACTCTCTAGCCTAGGTCTTGCGGCATGACATCGAATGGTTCGGATGCTTCTCAGAATTGAGAATTCAACGCCACTTGGGCAACCCGCGCAGGTTGCGGACAATTGACCCAGCCGACCTTTTGTAAATTGCGAAGGGGAAGAATGGCGCCAGTACCGCTCTCTCGGGATGAAGCCACGATCCGTCTATCTTGATTGGTTGAGCGCGCCCGAGGCAGAGTTAGCGTCAAAAGATGTTGCGGATTCCTTGAAGGACAGCGTCGTCGCCGTAGTCGCTCGGGGATCGAGTCCAACGTTCACTCGGTTGAGGGCTTGGGAGAGAGTCTGCGCGTCTAGTGCGCTACGCAACTTACTACGTTGAGCATCGCTTCCGCGCACATACTGAGTTCGAGCTTTTGGTCCACAAGGTTCAATCGGGTGGTCAAATGCGGCCGGGGCCGACCTTGGAAATTGATCGCAACCCGACCTAGCAAAGAACAAAGTCGATGCACTCCCGCACTCTGAGCCTCTGGAGCCGAAATTCTGTCATACATGGTTGTGATCCAACCCGGTAAGTGAAAAGGCGACAGCTCGAACGGAACACTACAAATTTCCGCCTGTCATCAACAACGTAGCTGAAGTGACAATCGTTTTGCTTCCCGAAACGGCGGCCGTAGTCGTCGCCCTGTCAAAAATAGCAGCTAGCAACGCGGGTTGACAATCGCCGCATAAGTCCGATGTTGCGATACGCGACTAGGTAGAAGCTACCGTGCGCTGTCGTCACAACCACGAAAATTTGTAAGAAATGTGATTGTGAAAAATATCTGATAGTCTTGCGCTCGCGCAAAGCTAAACGGTTACTTATTCGTGCATTCCTGGAACTGCGTTCAGGCGGCATACACGGCCTAGGACCAATGCGAAGCTGGCGGGGATCCTGGTCTCATCCAGATTCCTGACAAGTTGTTCGCGTGAGGAAACAGCGGCAGTGACGGCGAACACTATTGCCTTAAAGTGGAACGTATGGCAGTTAGAGCGCGGATTTCCATAGAAAGCTCGCGTTCCGTGGACTGCGTTGACCAGGGCTGAGTCCGGCGGGAGGCATTGGAAACGGTTCGGAGGCTTCGTTGGTTAATTTATTCAAATGAACCTGCTTGCCGGCCCACAGCGTAGGTTTCGGGGACCAACATCCCGGCGGAACGATTATCCAGGAGATTGATTCCTTCAACTCTGGAGCTTGAGAACGAAACAGTACGACAGATACACATAAGGAATTCGATGAAAAGGTTCATCATCACGGGTGCGCCCGGTTCCGGAAAGACAGCGATAATTCGGCAGCTAGAACTTGATGGCTTCGGCGTAGTTGAAGAAGCCGCGACCGATATTATTGCCCTGGCGCATGCTCTGGGTGGTGCCGAGCCCTGGACTGATCCCTCCTTCATTGATGCCGTCGCTGATATGCAGAAACAACGTCAGATTCGGGGGTCTTATCTGCCAGATAGCGTCCAGTTCCACGACCGTTCCATTTTCTGTACTGCTGCGTTGGCTGCTCATCTCGGCTACCCGTTCTCAGCGTTGCTTAGAACGGAACTGGAGCGTGTCAAGAAGGAAGCAGTCTTTGAGAGCCGTGTCTTCTTCATTCGCAATTTGGGCTTCGTGACGCCGACTGATGCACGGAGGATTGGCTTCGAAGAGATGTTGCATTTTGAAGTGATTCATGAGGAGACATACCGGGGCCACGGTTTCGAACTCATGATGGTGGAACCAGGAAATCTGCTGGAACGGGTTAGCATAATCAAAGCAGCGGTTAGCTGAACAACTGAACAACTGGACATTTTGCACTCGTCCACCTACACATCTCGCGATGCGTTCGGCAATAGTTAATCGTAGGTCCTTCTCGTAATCAGAATCGAAAGTTTGGCATTCGCGCGCGCCCAGTCTCAAACTCGAGATGAGGCACGAACGCGCTGGGGTGTACCTCTCTGAGTCGGAACATTGTCATCCTCTGGCCCCTGTAAATCTCACCGTCCCACGAATAGCCCACCAGGCAGTGAAGTGGTTGAAATCACAAACATCCCTCGCGGCAATGTTTGTCGACACGACTCAGGTGGTACAATCTGCCGTTTCGTGAGCATGAGGGAGGACGTCCTTGAACAACGCATTCCGGCTTTTACTAG
>JAFAWX010000183.1 GCA_019241535.1 Acidobacteriota bacterium
AGCCACCCGCCGGCGGCTCGTGTTGGCTGCCGCTCGGTCGCTCGGCATAACCCTTGAGTTCCATCAGGTCGAGGCAGTGCTTGCCGTTTGCCGCCAGGGTGGGCGGGCGGCGCTTCCCGGCGGCTGGGTGGCCGCGAGGCAAAGAGCTGTCGTCAGATTCGAGCCCGGCTCAAACCCGCCGGCCGCGTACGAATACGCGCTTCCGGTGCCGGGTAAAGTAGCGGTTGCGGAAGCCGAAATTTCAATCGAAGCCTTGCCGCTTGTGTTGCAGGAGGACCAGTGGTACGAGCGCGAAAACCTGCTGGCGTCTGAGTTTGCGCGTGGCACTCTGCGCGTGCGCAACTGGCGGGCTGGAGAGCGGTTTTGGCCTTCTCACAGGCGAGCCAAAAGAATTAAGGAACTGCTCGGCGAGCGGCAGATTGCGGGAGAAGAAAAGAAAGCCTGGCCAGTCATCTCCTGCGGCACGGAAGTCGTTTGGCTGCGGGGATTTGGCGTCCGGCGGGATTTTCAGGCAAAGGGTGTCGCTGGGGTGCTCATTCGCGACCTTCCCTTCCCAGTTCGCTCATCCAAGAATCTGGATGCGGCGGCGAAACGGTAATTTCCGAAGCTGTTTCGACTGTGGCGAGGGCCCGAGAAGGGCGGTGACGGTCTCAAGCTGAAACGCACCCCAACAAAGGAGAACCGAAGCCCATCGGGAAACCTCGACTATAATGGATTGCCTGGAGCTCCCGGCCAGCTGAAGCGGTCGCTTCTAATCGCCACCAGACGATCGCCGGACCGTGTGACCTAAGTTATTCGACAAGGTTCCGCGTTTCCCCATACGTCGGAGTAAAATAGAGTTACAGGCATTTTGTTGATCGAAAATCCGGGGTTGGCATCTAATCTACTGGACTGCGTGTAGATCGCCTAGGCGTTCCGGCAGGGCGCTCTCCCTCAGGAGCTTTGGCAGTGAATTCAACCGTAAAAACGATCATTTTCTGGGTAGTGATTCTGGTGGCTGCGGTCCTGCTCTGGCAGGTGGTCAAGCAGGCGCAATCCGGGCAGAAGGTCCAGGAGATTAACTTCTCCCAGTTCATGGGGGACGTTGACCAGGGCACGGTCAAGGAAGTGACTTTGATCGGCGCTGAAGTGAACGGAAAAAAGAACGACGGCACCAGTTTCCACCTCACCGTTCCGCCGAATTATCCGGACATGATCAAGAAGCTCCAGGAAAAGGGCGTCAACATTACGGTGAAAGACGTAAGCAGCGGCAGCTGGGGCTGGCTGGTCAACCTTGCGCCTCTGGCCCTACTAGCGGCGCTCTGGTATTTCATGATCCGGCAGATGCAGACCGGCGGCAATAAGGCGCTTTCATTTGGGAAGAGCCGGGCGCGCCTGCTGTCGATGCAGCAGAAGAAGGTGACATTCAAAGATGTCGCCGGGGTTGATGAGGCCAAAGAAGAGCTGCGTGAAATTATCGAGTTCCTGCGCGAGGCGCAGAAGTTCCAGAAACTTGGCGGGCGCATTCCGAAAGGGGTGCTGCTGGTAGGGCCGCCGGGAACGGGTAAGACCCTGCTGGCGAGAGCTGTGGCGGGCGAAGCTAACGTGCCTTTCTTTTCGATTTCAGGCTCTGATTTCGTAGAAATGTTCGTCGGAGTGGGTGCGAGCCGGGTGCGCGACCTGTTTGAGCAGGGAAAAAAGAACGCCCCATGCATCATCTTTATAGATGAGATCGACGCTGTCGGGCGACACCGGGGGGCCGGCCTCGGTGGCGGGCACGACGAACGGGAACAGACGCTGAATCAGCTGCTGGTCGAGATGGACGGCTTTGAATCGAACGAAGGCGTGATCCTGATGGCCGCCACCAACCGTCCCGACGTGCTCGATCCGGCGCTGCTCCGTCCCGGGCGATTCGACCGGCGGGTGGTGGTGAATCGTCCTGACGTGCGCGGGCGCGAGGAGATTTTGCGCGTGCATACCCGCAAGATTCCCTTGGCCGACGATGTGGATCTTTCCGTTCTGGCGCGGGGCACGCCGGGTTTCTCCGGCGCTGATCTGGCCAATATGGTCAACGAGGCAGCGCTGGCGGCGGCGCGGCAGAACCGCAAGGCCGTGCTGATGTACGACTTTGAGCTCGCCAAGGATAAAGTTTTGATGGGCGTCGAGCGCAAGTCGCTCCTGCTTTCGGACGAGGAGAAGAAGGTTACCGCCTTTCACGAGGCCGGGCACGCGCTTGTAGCTTCCAAGCTGCCCCATTCCGATCCGCTGCACAAGGTGACCATTATTCCCCGTGGCATGGCGCTCGGCGTGACCATGCAGTTGCCCATCGATGACAAGCACAACTACACGAAAGAGTACCTGGAGACGGAAATCGCCATCATGATGGGCGGGCGACTGGCGGAAGAAATCTTCCTGAATCAAATGAGCACAGGTGCCGGTAACGACATTGAGCGCGCCACCGAACTGGCTCGCAAGATGGTGTGCGAATTTGGCATGAGCGATCTCGGACCACTGACGTTCGGTAAGAAAGAAGAGCAGATCTTCCTGGGACGCGAAATCGCGCAGCACCGGGATTACAGCGAGGCAACGGCGATCAAAATCGACGACGAAGTCAAACGCCTGGTGGGCAAGGGATACGAAACCGCCAAAAGCATCCTCGCTTCCAATCACGAGACTCTGGTCAAAATCGCTCAGGCTCTTCTCGAGCGGGAGGTGCTCGATGCGAACGAGATCAGAATGATCATTGACGGTAAGGAGCTGCCGAAGATGGCGCCCCCGTCAAAGGGCGAAGATGGTGTGCAGCAGGTGCTCAAGCCCGAGCCGGGAAGGCCGGGGTTGGCCAAGGGCGGAGAGCACCCGGCGCCGGCATAACCCAGTTGCAGTTCGAATTTGAACGGCGGCCGTTGCGGCCGCCGTTTTCACATTCTCGCGGCATTACCTCTACGCAGCATCGATCAGTTGCATCATCTGTTCGGTGTAACGCTCGCCCGAGGCTGCCCCCCGGGGGAATGCCTTTTCGATCTCCAGCAGGTCCTCGGCCGTAAGTTTTACATCCAGGGCTCCCACGTTCTCCTCTACGTACTTGATCCGTTTCGTTCCCGGAATCGGCACGATGTCTTCTCCCTGCGCCAGTACCCACGCGAGCGCGAGCTGGGATGGCTGGCAGTTCTTCCGGCGCGCCATTTCCTGCACTTTCTTTACAAGGTCGAGGTTTTTTTGGAAGTTCTCTCCCTCAAAACGCGGAGAAAGACGGCGGAAGTCTCCTTCGGCGAAATCCTCAATACGCTTGATCTGGCCGGTCAGAAATCCACGACCCAGAGGACTGTAGGCGACAAAACCGATACCGAGTTCGCGGCAAGTGGGCAGGATCCTCTCCTCGGGATCGCGTGTCCACAAGGAGAATTCCGATTGCAGGGCTGCAATGGGATGCACTCGGGCCGCGCGCCGCAGGGTTCGGGCACCGGCTTCGGACAAGCCGATGTGACGGATTTTCCCCTCTTGTAACAGTCCTGCCATCGCGCCGACGGTCTCTTCGATGGGAGTGGCGGGATCCACCCGGTGCTGGTAATAGAGGTCGATATAATCGGTTCCTAGCCTCTTGAGACTTGCTTCGCAGGACTGACGCACATATTCGGGGCGTCCATTGACCCCCCGCAGTTGCGGCTTCAAAGGATCGCGAACGATACCGAATTTGGTGGCAATGATCAGCTGGTCGCGCCGCCCGCGGATGGCTCGCCCGACCAGTTCTTCGTTTTTGAAAGGGCCATAAACATCGGCGGTGTCGAGGAAATTGATGCCGAGATCGATGGCGCGATCGATGGTTCGAACGGATTCATTCTCGTCGCCCGGCCCGTAAAACTCAGACATACCCATGCAGCCAAGCCCGAGGGCAGAGACCGTGAGCCCGCTACGACCAAGTTGGCGAAATGTCATAATTGTCTCCTTCGAGGGGTCTTTCAGCGGCAAACCTGATGTCGCACACGCGAAGACATCCTAAGCGCAATTGTGTGCGGGCGCCAGGTTCTGGCTAGCGCCGCACTTCGATCAACTTTTCCGTTTCTGCTCGGATTGCGCCGATGTCTGCCGCCTTGACCCCCACCGCTCGTAGTGCACGATCGAGCTCCGAAGCATCCTCTGAAGAAACCGAAAGCAACAAGCCGCCAGCGGTTTGCGGATCGAACAGAATGGTCCTCAGTTCTTCCGGTATGTCCTTTTCATAGCCGACGATGCACTCGGCAAATTCCCGGTTGGCCTTCAAACCGCCGGGTATATGGCCCGCGCGTATGCATTCAAGAGCGCCCTTAAGAACAGGAATGCAGCTTGAACCAAGCTCGGCCGAGACCTCGCCGGAAGCCAAGAGCATCTCCCGCAAGTGGCCTGCTAACCCGAATCCGGTAACGTCGGTCATGGCATGTACGGCAAAACCACGGCCTGGACTGAGGCGGTCGGCGCCCTCCGCCGGCGGCCGGCCCGGCCCTCGCTCGCCGGTAATGACCTCCGCGGCGGTTTTGTTCAGCATCGTCATGGATTTGACCGCAGCCTCGATCCAGCTAGCCTGGGCAGCGTCTTTCTTGATGGCGGTTGAAATCACACCCGTACCTAGCGCCTTGGTCAGCAGGAGGCGGTCGCCGGGACGCGCCCCGCCGTTTCTGAACACCTTTTCGGGAGCGATGGTTCCGGTAACCGCATAGCCGAACTTGGTCTCTTCATCGCGGATGCTGTGGCCGCCGATAACCGTGCACCGGGCCTCAACCATTTTGGCCAATCCGCCGGCCAGAATGCGCTCAAGAATTTCGAGATCGCCTTTTTCCGGAAAGCAGACCAGTGCGAGCGCCGTCAGGGGCTTGCCTCCCATGGCATAAATGTCGCTGAGCGAGTTGGTCGCCGCGATCTGCCCGAAAGTATAGGGGTCGTCAACAATGGGTGTAAAAAAATCGACCGTCTGGACCAGCGCACGATCGGGCGCAATCCGGTACACTCCTGCATCGTCGGCATGGTCAAAGCCGACCAGAACGTTCGGATCATGTTGCCGGGCTAATTTCCCAAGCACCTTGTCCAGCGCCGCCGGACTCAGCTTGGAAGCTCAACCGGCGGCTCTGACCGTTTCTGTCAACCGGATGGTTTTGCTCTGCCGCATAATCGAATTCTAAAAGACGCGCAGGGAAGAAAGCCCAGCGAACCCTCGACCATCGCCTCTGCCCGGCTCGATCGTGGGCGGCCCTAGTTGGCTGTTACGTCCGTGATCGTAAGCTCCGGGTACGCCTGGTTCCACTGCGCGCTCAAATGCTCGAAAATCAGGCGGAACGGCTTGCTCTGGTGCGGTGGCAGCGGAGAAACAGATAGGTCCACGGTGTCCGGGTAAGGACCACCGGTCTGTAACACCTTTATAGGTACATTTTCAATTTGCGCTATCTGGCCGTAAAGATCTTTGAATGTGACCTGCACAGTGGTGTGGGCGACGGTCTTTTCGCCTGTGTTGGTGAGAGTTCCGTCAATATAAGTCACCGTGGCGCCGACGAAATTCTGCGCCTGGCTCATCTTCAATCCCGAGATCTTGAGTTTGACTGCATAGGGAGGAGGTCCGGGAGAGATTTTTGGCTGAGACCGCAACATCACGGCAGCCCCGGCGGCCAGAGCGACCACCACGGCAATGGCAATCAGTATGGTTCGTCGGCTGGTGTCGCGTTCCTGGGCGACGGGCGACGGCTGGATCAAACCGCCCATGAGGCTCGATTATATTCTCGGCGCGCGAGCTGACCGGGCAACCTCGAGATCATAGCGCAGTTCTCGAAGGTGCTCATTCTCCGGCCACCAGGAGGCCGTCGATGCGAATGGTGGGCGCCGCGACGGCGCCACGGAATTCGAGGTCGTTTGCGATCTCTGAAATATTCAGGAACATCTGCTTCAGATTTCCCGCCACGGTGATTTCCTCTACCGGATAGGAGAGCTGGCCACCTGAAATCCACAGGCCTGAGGCCCCGCGGGAGTAATCGCCGGTTACCAGGTTTACCCCCATGCCGAGAAATTCCGTGACGTAGAGTCCCTCCTTGGTGTCGGCAATCAGTTGCTCGGGGCGGCGAGCTCCGGGCTGGAGGAAGTAATTTCCGGGACCGATTCCGGGGGTTCCGGCAAGTCCGCGCGACGCGTTGCCGGTGGTTCGAAGGCCCAGTTTTCTAGCGGTATAACTGTTGAGCAGATACGAACTAAGCACCCCGTTTTCGATAACCGTGGTGCGCCGGGTGGGCACGCCTTCGCCATCAAACGGGCTAGTCCCGAAGCCCCCGGGCATGGTCCCGTCGTCAATGATTGTCACCTGAGAGGCGGCAACTTGCTGGCCGAGCTTCCCGGCGAGAAAAGATGCCCCGCGATAGACCGAGTCGCCATTCACACCTTCCAAAACATGTTCCAGGATGGAAGTTGAGACCAGAGGATCGAAGATCACGGGCACATGAGCAGTCTTTACTTTGCGGGCACCCAGCCGGCGCACCGCCCGCCGCGCGGCGATGGTGCCCACCGTTTCCGGAGAGTCCAGCCGGCCGAGCGTGCGCGCCACCGAAAACCAGTAATCTCGCTGCATGGCGCCACGTTCATCCTGGGCAATGGGAACAGCAGCGACCGAGCAGTAGGACCGACGGTACTCCCCGAGGAAACCGTGCGAATTCGCCAGAATCCTATGTCCCGTGGCGGCATCGAAAGAGCCGCCTTCGGAGTTCTTGATGCGGGGATCGCAATCGAGCGCGGCTTTCTCCGCTCGGCGCGCGTAGTTGATCCGTTCCGTGCCGGACAAGGAGTAAACGTCGGGCGAATACAAGTCAAGGTCGCCGGAGATGGAGCCGAGTTCGGAAGCCTGCGGAAGGCCGGCACAGGGATCTTCCGAGGTAATGCGCGCGAGCTCCAGGGCTGAGTCAAGCATGCGCTTAAGCCCTTCCTCGCTGAAATCGCTCGAATGGGTGCTGGCCGAACGATTGCCAAAAAACACCCGGACGCCGATTGCCCTCGATCCGGCTTCTTTAAGCGTCTCGACTTGTCCCAGCCGCACCAGCGTGGAGAATTCATCGCCTTCGCGGACGACGCATTCAGCTTCCGATGCGCCGCCTGAGAGGGCTCGGCGTACCATGTCCTGGGCAAGCTCTTTGAGCTCGCTTGTGATCTGAACTTCTGCGGCTTCGGGCATAAATTGGAGTGCTCGGAAGTAAAGGCGAAGGCCTGAAGACCGTGCCCGCCAAGAGCTCGATCAAAGCAGTTCGGCGGCCGGTCGCGGCTACTGCATGAAGGCTCCAGTATCGCGCCGGGCCGTTCCACCTACAGTCAGGCGATCGAGTTTGGTTGTCGGCATCCCCACGCCCACGGGCACGGCCTGGCCGTCCTTGCCGCAAGTGCCAATCCCTTCGTCGAGCCGCAGGTCATTTCCCACCATGGACACTCGAGTCAGCGCATCCGGGCCATTACCGATGAGCGTTGCGCCGCGAATGGGAGCCGTGACATGGCCATTTTCAATGAGATAGGCCTCGGAGGCGGAAAACACAAACTTCCCATTCGTGATATCCACCTGGCCGCCGCCGAAATTCACCGCATAAATGCCCCGTTTCACCGAACGGATGATGTCTTCCGGATCCTCTTCGCCGGCCAGCATGTAGGTGTTGGTCATGCGGGGCATGGGAATGTGCTCATAGCTTTCCCGCCGGCCGTTGCCGGTATCGGCGATCTTCATCAACCGCGCCGAGAGCTTATCGCTCAGATAGCCCTTGAGAACTCCCTTTTCGATCAGCACGGTTTCCTGCGTGCTGTGGCCTTCGTCATCCACATTGAGCGAGCCCCGCCGCCATGGCATGGTACCGTTGTCGACCACCGTGCACTTTTCGCTCGCAACTTTCTTACCGATCAGTCCGGCAAAAGCCGATGTCTGCTTGCGATTGAAATCAGCTTCGAGTCCATGCCCCACGGCTTCGTGGAGCAAGACCCCCGGCCATCCCGGCCCGAGCACGACCTCCATTTCGCCAGCCGGAGCGTCGCGGGCGTCAAGCTGGAGCACGGCTTGGCGAGCGGCTTCACGGGCGAAGTACTCCGGGGTCTTTTGGCCGAAGAAAAAATCGAGTGCCACGCGGCCGCCCCCGCCGGCGCTGCCACGCGCGGAATTTGTCTGGTTCCGGGCAATGCAGGAGACGTTCAGGCGCGCCAGAGGCTGCGAGTCTTCGGCGAAAGTCCCGTCCGAAGCTGCCACCAGAATATTGCGCAGCTCGTCGGCATAGTTGGCGCGCACTTCCTTGATGCTTGCGTCATAAGCCCGAGCGGCCCGGTCGGCACGCATGATCAGCTCCACCTTAGCGGTGATTTCTGCATCCACCGAGGGGAGAGTTACTGGATAGAGGCTGCGGGCGGGGTTGCGCTCGAATCCGGCTCGCGGTGTCCTCGCCGGCCCGCTGGCGATCAGGGCGGCGGTACGGGCAGCGTGCAGAATACGATTCGGGGCAAGGTCGTCAGTATAGGCGTAGCCGGTGCGCTCACCCGAAATGACGCGAATTCCGCAGCCAACGGAGATGCCCTGGGAGGCCGATTTCACCAGGGACTCGTCCACCGTGAGCGCCGTCGAGGACAGGTACTCAAAATACAGGTCGGCGTACTCGCCGCCTGCCGAAAGCGCAGCCCCAAGATAGCGTTCGAGGTCGCCGTCTTGGAGGCCATAATGCTGAAAGAAGAAACGCTCGTGCGATATTGTCATTCTTGGATTCCGTTTTGCTAGGCGAGAGAAACGCCCCAAAAACCTATGACTCATTATCCCACATGATGGAGCGCCAAACCGCCGGAGGAGGACAGGCGGTTGGGAGAGGCCGAAACCTACTTGGATTTCCAGATACCGAGGAGCCTTCGAACGTCAATTAACTGGCCTAAGTGATGTGAATTGTGATCGGCCACGAGCAACGCCTCGCGGAGGATAGTCTTGCCATCACCCCAGGGGATGGCTGCGAATAAGTCCGTCTCCGGATCATTGACCAGCTTCTTCATCGCATTCAGATCCTCGCGAAATGACTCGATGCTCTTTATCCAGGCCGAAGTGTCTGGCGGAGATGGGTCCTGAGGCCAGTAGTCTTGAGGCCATCTCAGGGACGAGTACTGCGCATTGCGGCTGAAGTCCAGGATGTCCCACTGCGCAATACGCATGTGCTCAAGCAGCATCCAGGCCGAGTGAGGCAATCCCGCCGGCTTCTCGCCGCGCAGCTTGACGGGAAACTCGGCAACGATGTCGTCGAAGCGAGCGTACGCGTTTCCTCCGTCGAGCAGTTCGATGATGTGCTTCCTCAGCGCCCGGTCATTGTTCATGTCACCTAAGATGGGAGGAGCGAGCAGTCGGTCGCAGAATAAACGAGCCTGCAGCCTGGCCCACGCCGACGGTGAGACTCGGCTGGCGTTGCAGCCGCGGAACCCCGCTTGCTTACGTTGCGGTTCAAACGGTTAACAGAGGACCTGGTTTTCTGCTCGCATCGCCTTCCGTACCACGGTCGACACTTGTTCAGGGGGAGCCCTCTCCATAGTCTGCCGGAAGTAAGCCTCTTCATTCTAAAAATCAGGGAGGAGATGTGCAGAAGAGACTGTCGGGATTATTTGCTTTATTTGCTTTACTCCTCGCATTAACGCCGGCCTCGCCGGCGGCAGGAGAGCGTCATCCGCAGATTCGCGCGGCCATGAGGGCGCTGCAGAACGCAAAGCAGCACTTGGAGCATGCTGCCCACGATTTCGGGGGGCATAGAGTCGAAGCCATGAGAGCCATTGATGAAGCCCATCATCAATTGGAGGTCTGTTTGCAGTACGACAAAGACTGAAGCCATGGCGGTTTGAATTCGCGGCGTTATGGGCATAGACGGCGCTATTTTCGGCCCAGGCAGGTGGCCGAGGGCGCTGGCGTGTGCAGCTCACCCCACGTGCGGCCATGGCTTGTCGCCAGCAGGAGTTCGCCTCCTAGCGCCCCCCCTTTCTTCGACTCCAGGTCCTTGGTTGCCACGAGTCATGTCGCTGACAGGATTCCTACCGCCACTCTACTTTAGCGGTTTGTTCGAAGCGGAGCTAAAGTCGTCTGCAAGCGCTCGAGTGAACCACCGCCCCTGGCTCCGTTCAGATTTCCGATGATTGAAAGTTGCGTTGCAGCGACGCGCTTCGGCAGGCGCTCGCTCATCTCCTTATCATTAGGCCTATGCGACCAAAGTGTCTCGTCAATCAAATTGTCAGCCTGATGGTTTTGGCCGGCTTGGCACCGTCGGCCGTCCATTCCAAGGCTGCTACGCCTACCGCACCGTCGCGACCTTCGATTGAGGGGACTTATGAACTCAGAGAGCGCGTCATGGCGAATGGCACTATTCTTCGGCCTCCCTCAATCGCGGCGCTGTATACGCTTATCAAGGGACGATTGAGTCTGAACCTATTTATCAGGAATGCTGATGGGAGTACTTCTTCGGAGTCTTCTATCGGCCGCTACACACTCGCGGCAGACAAATATTGCGAGTGGATCGAATACACTACCAGAAAGGATCTCGATAAGCCAGGGATAACGAACGAAGCGCCCGCGGTGACCGATCATTGTGCCCGCGTGACCGTTAAGGACGGTCGATTTAATTTTGCGCCGCCGGGGGAAGGAGTGGAAGTCAGCTTCGGGTCAGAGGGATTTACCGCGAAGATCGGTGGTGAATTCGTCGACTATTGGAAAAAGATTCGATAGCTCAGACGCTCGAACGCCTTACCAAGCTCTGGAGCTACCCGCGAGCCGCCGTGCTACCCAGTTTTCGGAACCGCGATCCTTCGATGCGCAGCCACACGCGCTTCCGGACGTAGCTGATCTCCTGATCGCGGCCTTCGATAATCAATCGGGAGTAGCGGCGTCATCATTAGACCAGCCGCTTCGCAACCCCTTCTGCGTCGCAAATCGGTTGGTGCCGTAAGTCATCCGACGACTTGTAGAACAGACTGAGGTCGAGAGCACAGTTCAGGGCAGCTCGAGATCGAGAGCATAAATTTCCTGTGTGCTCATGTCACGCACGAACAGTGGCGTTGCGTTCGGCCCCAGGCCCGTCCATGCGTTGCCGCCAAATTGCGAGGCGGGGCTGTGCAAATTCTTCAGATCTGCCACACGTTCCATCTTGCCGCTGGTCACGCCAACACGGTCATAGCTGGTAGTCGTAGAAAGATCGATATCGAAATACACGAAGGCACTATCGGGAGACCAGGCGAGATAACCGAATATTCCTTGCTCGAGTTCGAGCAGCTGACGCCATCTCCGAGCGTTCCAGTCAAATAGCATCAGTCTTTTATTATCGCTAGACAACCCCGCCAGATAGCGACCATCTGGTGACCAGCGCGGGCCAAATATGCCGATCGATCCCTCAAGCTGTGAAATACGGCGTGTGTTCAGATCGAGGAGATCAATCCAATACTGGTCGGGTTTGCCGGGGACGGTATGGCCGAAGGCGAGGGTTTTGCCATCCGGCGACCAGGCGGCGTCGGCTTCCTGCGCGTCATCTGAGGTTAGCGCCTCGGGCGTGCCACCAGCGCCTGGGAGCAGCAGCAACTTCCATGGCTTTCCCGGCATGGCGCCTGAGAATGCGATCTGACGTGCGTCAGGGGACCAGTGCGGCAAACCTGCGTGCATAGGCGGATAAGTAAGTTGCAAACGCTCGCTACCATCAGCCCGGCTGCGCCAGAGGCTGTAATCTGGATAACTGACATAGGCTATCCACCGGCCATCGCGCGAGTAATCCAGGTCAGTAGCGGAAAGGCCGGCCAGAAAGGGCACGAACTCCCCGGATCCGTCGTAGCGAACCAGTTCCGCCCGCGGTTGCACGCCGATAACGAACAGTCTCTTGCCATCTTTGCTGGTAATCGGTGCGTAAAAGGTGAGTGGTCCGGTCGTGAGTTGAATCGGCGCCGAGGGACGTCTATTCCAGAAACCGGCCGGCTCACGGATTGCCCAGACATTCGTGGTTCCGTCCCGGGTGGAGTTGAAAAAGTAGTACCTGCCGTCGGGAGTCCACGACCCGCAACACTCCTGTGCAGGAGTGTTCCAGCCGGGGAGTAAAGGGTGCAAGTCGGTCCCGTCTGCTCTTGCCTGCCACAGTGAGAAAACGTTTGTGGTCCGCTCCGCTACGGTAAATCGCATGCGCCTGCCGTCCGGAGACAGGCGAATTCTCCCAGGCCAGTACGGTGCGCTAAGCAGTTTGCGCTGGTTTCGCCCATCATGGTCTGCCGCGTAAATGTCGTTTCCCTTGGCAAAGATCAGCCTACCGTCGCGATCCCAGATGGCATCGTGTCCATACACTTCGCCCAGTCGGCGGAGCGAACCTGCCGGCAAAGGTTTTGCCCAGCACCAGGAATCGACCGGGCTTATACCGTCTGAGACCAGGAGCTCGGAGGCATCGGCAGAAACGTCGGTTACCTGCGCGTTGGCAAGCGATACATCGACGGTCGCAGTCTCGCCACCGGCACTGGATACCTCGGCGACAACGAAGCCGTTGGGGCGCATTTCCGTGAAATAGATGCGGCTTCCGTCACTTACCAGGTCAAACTTCGGCAGTCCGTCACTGGTGATCTGCTTCGAACCGACAATTCGCGGAGGCGGAGCGGGCGACCATGCCCGGGAGAGGAGCCATCCGGCGATCACCAGTGCAGCTATGATAGCCGTCCACAGGCGCCACCGTGCTGGGGTTGGTTCGGGCCTGAATACAGGCGTGCGCTTCGCCATCTTCCCTGATTCCAGATCGCGCTTCAGGAGCTTGAGATCGCCACGCAACCCTCCCGCCGTCTGGTACCGCAGGTCGCGGTCTTTCTCGAGAGCCTTGTTTACGATGCGCTCCAGATCTTCAGGCATTCCGGGATTCAGGCTGCGGGGCGCGGCCGGCGAGCTGTGCAGGATGGCATCGAAGATCGCACCGGAGGCCGGGCCGGGAAATGGGAGCGCGCCGGTGACCATCTGGTAAAGCACGGTGCCGAAGGAGAACAAATCCGTGCGCGGGTCCAGTTCCTTGCCGAGGACCTGTTCGGGCGACATGAAGGCAACCGTGCCAAGCGCGGTGCCGGGGCTGGTCAGATCTTCCTCCGCGAAGCCCAGTGTGGGACTGGCTCCTACCGTCTCCGCCGCCGTTCTTTTCGCCTGCACTAGCTTCGCTAGCCCAAAATCGAGAATTTTGGCTTGGCCGCTGTCAGTCACGAATATATTAGCCGTCTTGATATCCCGATGAATGATGCCCCGGGCATGAGCCGCATTGAGGCCTTCAGAAACCTGAATGCCAAGTTCCACTACCTGCTCGACGTTCAGCGGTTTGTCAGAAATCAGCTCCTTAAGGGTCTTGCCTTCGAGGTACTGCATGGCGATGAATGGCTGACCCTCATGTTCGCCGAAGTTATAAACGGTGCAGATATTGGGATGATCAAGAGCGGAAGCGGCGCGCGCCTCGCGCTCGAAGCGTTCAAGCGCCTGCGGATCCTTGGAAAACCCCTCGGGCAGAAACTTCAGGGCAACGTGGCGTCCGAGGCGCAGATCCTCCGCCTCGTATACCACGCCCATGCCTCCGCCCCCTAACTTACGGAGAACACGGAAATGGGAGACGGTCTGTCCGATCAAGAAGTAAGCCCCAGATTTCTCCCCGACATGCTAGGAGTATATCCGCAACTGCCATGATCGAGAGCAGAGCCCAGCCGGGAGGAGCAAGAGGACGACCGGCGAGGATCAAGTTCAGTAGAGCGCCATGGGAGTTCCACCGTGGCGAAGGCAGTCCGGTTGAGCCCTGCATTAAGGATTCTCGGACAATACTCGCCTGATCTCAAGGGCGATGTCCAGCAGTTTGGGGCTGTCGGAATTATCCAGCAGGACGATCAATTCCTTGTGCTGAACAATGCGCTGAATTACAGATTGGAATCCAAAAATCGCTCCTCCATGCATGGGGATTGATTCGCCGGCATAGGGCGAGCCGGCCGCCGGTGTCAAAATTCCCCATCCATAGCCGTAATTTTCCAGATTGGGTTTGAAAAGCAGGTCTCGCAATCTTGCCGGCAGCAGACGCTCACCGTAAAGAGCCTGGTCCCACAAGAAGAGGTCCTCGACAGTCGAATAGAGAGCGCCGGCGGCAAAGGGAATTGACATGTCGTAGTAGCGCGCGTTCTGCAGTCCCGTTGCCGAGCGCTCATAACCGGCGGCACGATGCACAATCACCTGTTCGGTATGGGTATAGCCAGAATTCTTCATTCCCAGCGGATCGAAGATGCCAGCCTGAAGCAGCCGCTCGTAGGACACGCCGGAAACGCTTTCAAGAATTGCTCCCAGGAGGAAATAGCCGGAATTGCTATAGTCGAACCTGGTCCCCGGCCCGAATTGCAAATCGCCGCTGCAATATTTCTGAACAAATTCCTGCACTCCGTAACGCGTCCGGCTCGCTGAACTATCCAGAAACCCCGGGATACTCGTAAAGCTGGGTACTCCCGATGTGTGGGAAAGCAACTGGCTGACGGTAATGCGATTTCCCGTATCCTGGCGATAGTAAGGAAGGTAATCGGAAACGTGACCGTCGAGTCGGATCTTGCCCTGACTTACAAGCTGCAGGATCAACATTGCCGTGAACTGCTTCGTCATTGAGCCGATCTCGAATTTGGTTTCGAGATCATTCGGGATTTTCCATTCCCGGTTAGCCAGCCCGAATCCTCCCTCGTACATGATCTTCCCCTGTCGCGCCACGAGCGCCGTACCGTTAAAATCCCCTGCGGCGTAGCGGGCCTCTAAGAGTTCGTGCAGTCGGGCAGCGAGCTGCAGCGAACCGTCGGCTGCGGCGACTGTTGGGACCCACCAGGTCAGACAAGCAATGATCAAACCGCCCAGAAGACTCATCGCCGGAGACGAAAGATCGCTTCTCAACGTGCACCGTCCATATTGGTAGCCTCTCGTATCCATCAGCAGCTATATTGGTTCACTTCCGACAAACGCTTGTCAGCTCATGGTCAGAAATTTCTTAAACCTTGACCATCAGGCGATCTCAGAATGTAAAGAAGAGGTATCAAGTATGGAATCCGATTCGGATCATCAGCGAAGCTGATCTGATTCCTTTGCGATAGTCGGTTACTCCTACTCGTACCGCAGCGCCACCATAGGATCGACTTTCATTGCCCGGCGTGCGGGAACATAGCAGGCATAAAGTGCGACTGCGATCAGGAACAGCGTCGCTGCCGCAAACGTGACCGGATCGGTTGCGCTTACGCCCACCAGCAGATTCGCTAGGCTGCGACTGACGCCGAGTGTGAACAGCACTCCCAGAGCGGCGCCGCCGGTGACAACCCAGAGTCCCTGGCGCAATACCAAGGTGAGCACGTGGCCGCGGGTTGCGCCAAGGGCCACACGGATCCCAATCTCACGCGTGCGCTGACTCGCAGCAAAGGCGACCACCCCGTACACTCCTACGGCGGCCATAACCAGTCCGAGGCCGCCAATCAAGGACGCGAGCAGCGCACCAATACGGAAAATCATGAACCCGTTGGCACCGGCGAGAGAGTCGTTCATCGGCATAAGCGAGAAGGTCGGCAGGTCCGGATCCATACTCTTGATGAGTTGCCGGACAGGGGTAATCAGCGCCTGTGGAGCAATCGAGGTACGAACCTGGAGGGTTCGCATGGAGACGAAACTTTGCGGTAGGGGCAGGTAAAAATAGGGCCGGGGATCTTCGCCGACAAATGCGTATTTTCCGTTCTCCGCGATTCCCACCACTTGCCACCAGGTGCCTTTCGCCTCAAAGCGTTTTCCGATAGCGTCTTCTTTCGGCCAGAACTGCTCTGCCATGGTTCGGTTGATCACCGCCACGTGACTAGAGGTCTCGTTATCGAAATTGGTGAACCCCCGGCCGCGCAGTAGCGGAATGCCCATGGTCTCGAAGTAAGCGGGGTCGACAGGGTTGTTCATTATCATGGGTGCCTGCTGGCCTGGCGGCGTGGGATGATCAGCAATCTTGACGACATCGCTCGTGTTGTAATTTCCCATGGGCACGCTGAACGCCTGACAAACAGACTGCACTCCGGGCAGAGCGCGCACTCGGTCGGCGAGCTCCTTGTAGAAGGTTGTGGTGCGTGCCGGATCGTATCCGGCTTCATGGGGATCAAGAATTACGTTCAGTAAATGATTGGGTTCAAATCCCAAGTACATGTGCTGCACACTCTGCAAACTGCGAGCAAAGAGCCCGGCAATAATGAGAAGAATCAGCGACCCGGCCAGCTGCACTCCGGCCATGATGCTGCGCATGCGATGGCGGCCGGCACCAGTTGACCCGCTGCGCCCTCCTTCGCGCAGAGCCTGATTCAGGTTGGCCCGAGGAACACGCAATGCGGGCCACAGTCCCACGAGCACACCACTGGAAAGCGATAACGCGAGTGCATAGCCGAGAACGCGCCAATCAAGGTGCCAATCCAGGGTAATGGGGATAAAAGATGCGAGACGAAAATCTGCAATTTGCCGCGTAGCCAAGGCTCCAAGTCCGAGTCCGGCGAGCGCGCCGAACAGCGCCAACAGCATGCTCTCGACCAGGACCTGAGCAATCAGGCGCCCCCGGCTCGCACCCAGTGCGGTACGGACCGCCATCTCAGTTTCCCGCGCGGTAGCGCGCACCAGCAGAACATTTGCGACGTTTACACACGCGAGCAGCAGAACGACAACGGCAAGCGACAGAAACAGCGCGGCAATGACTGCAATCAGGTCGTTCGGCAGAGGTACCGGTCGTGACATGCGCTCGGGCTTCACTCGGACATCAAGTCCTTTGTCGGTTGCTGGATACTGCTGGGCCAGCCGCGCCGTGATCATGCTGACAGAACTTTGAGCCTGTGCGAAAGAGATGCCCGGCTTCAGCCGTCCCATCACGATCCATTGGCGATCGTCGCGGCTGGTCCACATGTCGACATCCTGGGTCGCGGCCATACCCATCGGAAGATAGGCATTTATGTCCAGCGCAAAAGATGTGCCACGAAATTCTTGGGGGCTGACGCCGATGATCGTAGCCGGTTTGCCGTCGACTAGCACCTGCTTACCGATCACACGCGAGCTACCGCCAAAGCGTTTTTGCCAATAGGAGTAGCCGAGAACAATCTCCGCCTCTGATCCGGCGTGTTCACCTTCCCCGGGCAAAAACAGGCGACCCAGCGCGGCTTTTACGCCCAAACCGGAAAAGTAGTTTCCACTGACGTAGCTTCCCAGAAAGTGATCGGCTTTCTGGTCGGCACTCATCCCCCCGAGAGTAACTTGGGAGGCGAAGAAGTCGGAGAACGTGTCCGCCTGCTGGCGAAAATCGAGCAGTTCAGGATATGAAAGGAAATAGACGCCCACAGGCGCTCCTTGCTGCTGGGCCGCTAGTACCGCGATTCGATCGGCATGAGGCACCGGCAAGGGCCGAAGAATGAAACCATTCACAGTACTAAAGATGGTGACGTTCGCCGCGATGCCCAGTGCAAGGGTGAGCACGGTCGTTAAAGCGAATGCAGGCTTGTTTCGCAGGTACCGCAGAGCGACCCGAAAATCTTCGAAAAGTCCTTTCATATCTTCCTGATTTCTACCCAGAACCAGCCGGATTGCGGTCGCAATTGGTCCCCGCAGGCTTGGTCTTCACTATTCCTGATATCGAGCGTGCTGTTTGCGATTGTCAATTGCCCGCTAATCGGTTAATTCACAGTTGCGCCAGCGAGTGCCTGCCTCATTTAAAGACTGATATCGCGACCACACCGTAGAGCCGTGTTTACTGCCCATCCCGGGGCCCTGAGCGAGAGTCGCGGCACTTCGCTTTCCAAAATCTTTGTTCAGGCAGTACTTATGTTTGTTGTACTTAAATGATCCATCAAACGCTAAATCGTCCGCCAGCGGTTTGAGCCGTCCAAAATCGGACAGTGAAGCGAAAGTGTGTATGCCGGCTAATTTAGTGAGCGTGAAGAATCCGACCCTGCAATCTTTGTCTTTTAGGCCGCCGCTATCAAGCACGCGCCGTTGAACTTGACTCGCAGGCTGGGACTATCGAGCCGGGTTAAGACAGCTCATCTGATTCAGTTATGGGTAAGAAATGGTTTAGCGCTTTGCCAGCCCGCTCAGTTTCGAGGTCTCCAACTTTCGCTGTTCATTCAATCGGACTGGACAATCCGATGCACAAGTGGCCATTGAAACCTGATGCGGTTTTTATGCTCACGGCGCAGTCTGCAATTTACTGATCCAGAGGATCGCCGTCGTATTCCTCCGACGCGAGTAGCAGGGCGTTCCCATTGAGCCGAGCTAGAGGTGCGCTACGCGGCGAGGACTTTAATGCCACAGGCAACGCTGGCGTACCAACGGGCCCCGGCCTTGCAGGCTGAGGTCCATAGTGCCAGATAGAACTGAGCAGATCTAGGCCACGCTCCTGAAACAGGGATGCCTGC
>JAFAWX010000273.1 GCA_019241535.1 Acidobacteriota bacterium
CGGGTTGCGCCAGTTCAGGTCGGGCTGCTGCACGTAGAAGTAGTGGTAATACCATTGGCCGGTCTTTGGATCGTAGGTCCAGGCCGAGTGTCCGAACCACGACTGCCAGTTATTGGGCGGCTGGCCGGGTCCCTTGCCGTCGCGCCAGATGTACCAGTCGCGCTTGGGATTGTTGCGGGAAGAACGGGACTGGATAAACCAGGGATGCTGGTCCGAGGTATGGTTGGCGACATAATCCATCAGGATGCGGATTTTGCGCTTTTTCGCTTCGGCCATCAGGCGATCTAAATCCGCCATCGTGCCGTATTGCGTGTCGATGGCCGTGTAGTCGGCAATGTCGTATCCAAAATCGACCTGAGGCGACGGGTACATGGGCGTGATCCAGATCGCATCGACGCCCAGATCCTCGAGATAATCCAGACGGGAAGTAATGCCGTTGATATCTCCTATCCCGTCGCCGTTTGAGTCCTGAAAGCTGCGGGGATAGATTTCGTAGATGACCGCATGCTTCCACCATGGATCAGCCGACGGAGCGGCCGCAGTTGCCGCCGGGGCGGCGGAAGTCGCCTCCTGCGCGGGAAGACATAGGACTGGGAGGCACGCCAGGACAATCAAGAGCAGGTGGGAGCGCAGCCGAGTCAGCATGAAGTTTTTGGGATGAGCGACAACGCCATCGAAGCGCAAAGCGAGCATATTACTTTGAGCCTCCCTGGCAGGCAAAGCTATTTCTTGCTGGTCGCATGATTTAAGGATTCGGCCGGCACCTCGACCCCCTTACCCTCCCGCAATTCGTGAATCGAATCGGTCCGAAGGTTCTGGTAGCGCTCGAGCAGGCCGCTCGGCCAACGGACCTCGACAGAGTCGATTTTCGCCGCCGGTCCTAGGCCAAAGTGTATCCGCATGTCGCTTTGCGATGAGTAACTCGAGCCGCTGCGAAGTTCATCGACCATGGCTCTCCCGTTTGCTCTGAGCGTGATGCGCGCGCCAATGCCGTCGCGGTTCGATTTGGAGCCGATAAGATGAAAGGCGATCCAGTGATTGGGAGAGCGGACCTGGTTTACCAGCATGGCGGGGCGGGAGTTCATGTTGCTGATGACGGCGGAAATTCTTCCATCGTTCCACAGGTCTCCAGTCGCCAGCCCGCGCGCTGAGCTTACGGTGGTTATGCCGGAACCTGCCTGGGCAGAAATATCGGTGAATGTTCCGTTGCCGTTGTTGTGATAAAGGATTTTCGGCTCCTGATAGCTGCTTCCCAGATGCTGCTTATCGACCTCGGGATAAACGTGTCCGTTGACGACGAGCAGATCCGGCCAGCCGTCGTTGTCAAAATCAAGGAACATCGTTCCCCAGCCCAGATATTCCGTGTGCAGTCCCAGTCCGGCGGCAAACGTCACGTCGTCGAAGGTCCCGTTGCCGTTATTTCGGTAAAGGGTCGAAGTGTCATCAGAAAAATTGGTGCGGAAAATGTCGAGCGTACCATCGCCGTTGAAATCGGCGACCGTGCTTCCCATGCCCGCCTGCGCCCGCCCGTCCTCGTTGTAAGCAGCTCCGGCGACTACAGCAACATCGCTAAAGGTGCCATCGCGGTTGTTGTGGTAAAGAATGCTGGCGGTGCTATCGCAGGCAATGAAGATGTCGGGCCAGCCGTCGTCGTCGTAATCGAGCGTGGAAACACTGAAGGCGTAATGCCCGCCGGCCTGATCTATGTGCGACTTAACGCTCACATCCTCAAACTTTCCCCCGCCTAGATTGTGATAAAGGATGTTTTTGGCCCAGGGCAGTCCCCGCGGACCGCACATTACCGGCACACCCTTCCAGAAGCAGGAGACCCGATCACCCGGGCCGGGAGCCGTGGAAAGATCGAAATCGACATAGTTCGCGACCACCAGATCGAGTAAGCCGTCGCGGTCGTAGTCGAGGAAAGCGCAGCCCGTCCCCCAGGCTTTCCCCGAGCCCTGAACTCCGGCCCCTTCTGCCACCTCGCGAAAAGTTCCATGATCATTGTGATAGAGCCGGTTTGGCCCATAGTAGGTAACGTATAGATCTTCCCATCCGTCGTTGTCGTAGTCTCCAACGCACACCCCCTGTCCCCAGCCGCTGGCCGTAAGCCCGGATTGGACGGTGACGTCGGTAAACGTGCCGTCGTGATTGTTGCGGTAAAGATGGTTGGTAGGAGCATTGCCTGCGGGAAATCCCTCGAGCCTGGTGCCGTTTACGAGGAAAATATCCGGCCAGCCATCATTGTCGTAATCAAAGATTGCAACCCCTGTGCCGGTGGTCTCGATGATGTATTTCTTGGTCTCCACTCCGCCAAAGACGTTATGCATCTCAAGCCCGGCCTTTTCAGAGACATCTTCAAAGTCCGCCAGTTTAGCCTGTGGGGGTCCCCCGTAGGAGACCGGAGAGCAGAGCAGGAAAGAACCGATGACGATGGCGTGTACCAATCCACGGAGCCGAGAAAAGGCCGACAACACAGATCCCATCGCTATTCAAACATTATTACAGTTGATGCTGTTTGCTTAAAGGTGCTAATCGCTTCTGGGCTGTATAGAGACTGACTAGACGGCGATCACCTGCCACTGGAAGCTTCGAAAATCGGCCAGCCGGCCAAAGGCTCGTTTATGGTCGTGATCACTTTGACACCGAGTCGCCCTGCGTTTATTGCGATCAGCGCGTCATTGGTCAGCCGTTCCTGTCCGATTTGGTCGTAACCATACTGGGCTGCAAGTCGTCGCGCCGGCGCAGGGCAGAAATGTAAATAGAAGTGTCGGAAGAGGGCAGGCTCCATCTAACCACCCGGAGTGCCGTACACGTCTCTAATCTCAATGCCGCTTGTGAGAAAACGTTCAGTAGCCTCAAGGACCAAGCGGTTCCTTTTGTGTTCAGCGATCGCTATATCCAATGCACGTTCGATTGTCTCTGTCTCCGTGTTGGCCGTCAGGCCTTTTGAGCACGCTTAATTTTCACTGGATCCAATTGAAAGTGTTTGTGCGATCGACGTCTCGCACGCGCCATCAGCTCCCTCGTTTGTCAATCGTGAGTTTAAGACCCGATGTTCATATAGAAATGCTTATGTATATTTCGAAGTCCTGTTTTCGAGGAGTGGGGGAAAAGGACCGAATGTGAGCGCCAACGGACGGCCATAGTAGTATTGAATTTTCTGCATGGTTGCGAGATTTGACCCGCGGGCGCTTTCTCTTGCCCCACTGTTTGCGGTGCTGATTACATCCTTAGGGGCGCAGACTGCCTCGGCGCCCACGTCAGCGGACGAAGCCCATGCCAGGTCTCTTTACATGCAGGCTATGGACGAGGTGCGACAAGGGGATCTGTCGCGGGCGCGTGCGGATTTCCAGAAGCTGGTGCGCCTGGTTCCGGCAAGTCCGGAAGCCCACAATTCCTACGGATGGGTGCTCCTGCGTCAGGGCCAACTCGATGCCTCTACGAGGGAATTTCGCGCCGCCTTGAAGCTTCGGCCTGGCTTCCCGCAAGCCCACCTGAATCTTGCAAACGCACTTTCCGAGCGCCACGAACTGGCTGAAGCCGAGCGGGAGGCGCGCGAGTCGGTAAAGCTCGCGCCCGGGGATTCGGAATCGCACCACACCCTGGGTCGGGTGCTGAGTTTCCGCGGCGATCTTGCGGGGGCAATCGCCGAACTCCAGGCGGCGGTTTCTCTCGAAACCGGCCGAGCTGACCTGCATGACGATCTCGGCTCATTACTGGTACAAGCTGCAAAGCCGGACGAAGCGACCGCGCAGTTTTCTGAGGCGCTGCGCCTCGAGCCGGATTTGCCCTCTGCTGTACTGCATCTGGGCATAATCAGGTGGCAGCAGGGGGCATTGGGCGAGGCCCAGCAATTGCTGGCCCGGGCAGTCGAAGCTCAGCCAGAGAGCGCCCAGGCACACTTTTACTTCGGGCGTGTCCTGGCAGACGAGAAACACCCTGACCAAGCGGTTGAGGAAATGAAGAAAGCGCTCAGCTTGCAGCCGGACTTTGCCGAGGCCCAGGAGAGTCTCGGGAACCTGTATCAACATGCGCAAGACAGCGAGGGTGCGGTGGCTGCATTCCGCCGCCTGGTGGAGCTCAGGCCGCAGGATCCCGAGGCCCACAACAATCTTGGCCTTGCCCTGATTCAATCCGGTAATGCCGAGGGTTCGATTGCCGAGTTCGAAGCCGCGAGCCGCATGCGCCCGGAGGATGCCGGCTTTGTCGAGAACCTCGGCACCGCATACTTGCAGAAAGCAGACTTTGACTCTGCCATCCGCCAATTCGAGGCAGCCCTGAAAATTGCGCCCCAGGATGCCACGGCCCACTACGATCTTGGCCTGGCTTTGAAGTTAAAGGACCAGCTTGGCGCCGCGGTTCAAGAATTTAAGACGGCCTCCGCCCTGTCGCCGGAGCAGCCCGATGTCCACTATACGTTCGGGGTAACTTTGTGGCAGATGGGCCGCTTCAGCGAGGCAGAAGAGCAGCTGCACGCAGCCGTGAAGGCAAAGCCGGATTACGCGGAAGCGTATTACACACTGGGCACGGTGCTAAAGCAGGAGGGAAAACTGGGAGACGCCGCCAGCGCCCTGCGGCAGGCGATAGCGATCGATCCCGGGCTGGTCGGGGCGCATACGAATCTTGCTGCGATCCTCCGTGAGCAGGGAGATACGGCCGCAGCAGAGCGAGAGAACCGGCAGGGTCAGGAACTGCTTAAGCAATCGAATAAACTGCAGGCGGCAACCTTCAACACAAATTCAGGAAAGCGGCTGCTCGACGCGGGAGACCTGGAGGGTGCGATTAGCCAGTTCCGCTCGGCGATCACTTTAGCACCGGGCTTTGCGCCCGCCCACAGGCATCTGGCTGAAGCTCTAGAGCGCAAAGGCGAAAAGTCGCAGGCCCAAGAGGAGTTTCAAAAAGCTGCCGAACTGGCCCGGGCCAAAGGACGGTGAGGGCAGCAGGCGAAAATCACTGCGAAAGCTTCCTTAAAGCTATCAGTTCGCTTCCGATAGGCACCCCCCGCGCCACCTTCACCCGCAGCACGGCCTCAAATGGCTTCATTTCGCCGTTCTCAGTAACACTTAGCCGCAACAACAATTGTTCAAGCGAATCCTGGCGGCAGACATATTCGGCGGCTGCCTGCGTTCCGAGCGTGGTTGTGCCTGCCAGAATCAGTACCGAGCGGGCGGGATTCATTCCCGGCACAAGGCCGATAATTGCATAATCCTCGGTCAGCGGAGTTCCCGGCGGGCTGGCAAAGAACATCTTGGGTTCGTCGGCCTGAGGGTGAACGTTAACTATGGCGAGGTCGCCCCTCCGCGGACCGGAAGCAGGCCGCTGGAACACAAACTCGCGGGTGCTAGGGATATCAAGCAGGGTGAGGTTCTCTGCGGGCGAGCCGACAAAGATCAGGTTGCTGTTGTGCACGTCGTCGAGCGAGAACAAGCTCCCGCGCTTTACCCGAATTTGGCGATGCAATTGGGTGAAGATTTGTTCAAGATCATGAACCGCCAGGACTTCGCCCACGCCGGTGTAATGATCAAGGATGGCTTTTCGGGAGTCGCGGGTGGGATTGAAATAACGGAGCCCGGTTTCTGGCCGCCCCACAAAAGCGCCGTTGCTGAAGACGACCGAAGGTGGGTCGGGGACGGCGGCGAAGCTGTGCCAGAAAACTCGGAAGACCGCAGGTGTTTGGTCGCTGCGAAGGGGCGGTTGCGGCGAACTGTCTTTTGTGACCAGCAGGAAAGCAACGGCGATAAGCGATAGCGCCAGGAGAATCGAGAGAGTAAACACCAGCGGCGACGCCCGGCGCGGCCGTTCGAAATCCTTGCCCGGCTCAGTCTCGGACGTGTCCCGCAAAATCGTTTTTGTCGAGACCGTCGTCGGATGGAACAAGAGGGAGTAGGTACCCTTGGGCAACTCGACCGTGATTGGGTCCTCAGCTCCTTCGGAATTGTAGTATTCGGCAATTTTTGAGCGCAGACGCCCGGCCTGGACTCGGACCAGAGAATCGAGGTGCGGGTCAAATTCCGCTGGTCGACCAAAGACCTCGGTTGCAATCTGATATTCCTTAAGCGCGCTGCCCGGATGCTTGATAGCGTGGTCGGCGAGGTAACGAAGAAGCTTGCACAGAGACTCGGACCCGTGCAGGATGTGGCTGTTCAGGAGCCGTTCAACCTCGACCAGGCAGATCTCGGCGTCGGTTACATTCCCTGTTACACCCACGGTAACAGAGAGTAACAATCGATTTTACAACTTGCAAGTCATAAACTTACAGGCAAGTAACCGTAACAAACCCCGTGAGACTTTCAATCCCGCGAACTGCGCAGCATGCTTCCGCAGCCCCGTCGAACGCTGAATTCGGTTGGCTACATGCAGTGGTGGTGTCTACCCGTGGTCGCGTTCGTATTCGTCGATGAAGATAATCAGGATTCAGGTCCTTAGAATAACGAAGCGCTCGATCGAAGTGTTCGGAGTGCTCCAAGGCGCATGCGCGTTTTCATGTCGCGCTAGGGTTGCGTTTTGCAATTCGATTTTTGGTAACGATATTCTCGGAAAATTCCATTTGTCGTATATCTGAGATTTCTGACGAAGAAAAAAGTGAATGATTTCAATGCCGCGCGATGAGGAGAGACTTCGGAATTCAAACTGCTGACAACGTAGTAACTGTTCCAGCATGCGGCATTTGTGTGGTTAGGCACTCAACCGGTTCCTGTCGTGGGAGGAATTCAATGAAAAAGGTAGGCAGCTTCAGTGCTTTTGTCCTAGTCGCCCTGTTTTGCGGCTTGCTCGGTACTCGTGCGAGCGCCCAGGCTGTTTTCGGAAGCATCCTCGGCACGGTCACTGATCCGCAAGGCGCCGCCGTTGCCGGTGCCACCGTCACAGTAACCGACCAGAACAAAGGAACAACGGAAACGACGACGAGTAATGACAGCGGCAATTACACCGTAGGTCATCTCATCCCCGACCCGTACACCGTCAAAGTCGAAGGCAGCGGCTTTAAAACACTGGAGCAGAAGAACGTCACGGTTAACGCAGACGTTGGTTCGCGGCTTGATGTTCAGCTGCAACTAGGTTCGACGAACGAGTCGGTAGAAGTTACCGCAGCTGCACCACAGCTTAAGACGGACCGTGCTGATGTTGCCACTGAGTTTAATACGCGAGCGGTCGAGGATCTGCCGGTGCTGAATCGTAACTTCACCAATTTCGAGCTGCTCACACCGGGCACCCAGAAGCTGGGTTGGTCCCACGCCGCCACCGAAAACCCGCAGGGTGGCAGTCAGATTTTCGTCAATGGCCAGCACTTCAGCGGAACCGGTTTTGAGCTAGACGGAACCGATAATCAGGATCCGATTTTGGGCATTATCGTCGTAAATCCTAATTTGGACGCGGTTACTGAAGCCAAAATGAGCACGGCGGATTTCGACGCGGAGTTCGGAAAGGCCATCGCCGGCCTCGTCACGGTGCAAACCAAGTCAGGCACAAACGATGTGCATGGCAGCGGTTTTTATTTCCGTCGTACGGATGCAACCGAAGCTCGTAATCCATTTACCCAGTGGGCGGCAGGGCCTACCTGGAAAGGCCAGCCGATTGCTCCTCAGAGATGGCAGCAGTTCGGCGGCAGCCTCGGCGGTCCCATTATTAAGAATAAGTTATTTATCTTCGGCGATTTTCAGGGTACTCGGCAGACGGCCGGAATCACCAACCAGGCTACCGTCCCAACAGCGCTGATGGAGCAGAGTTGCAACCCGGCGACAAATGGATCCAGTTCGACACCGGGATTTTGCAACCTCAGTGAGTTTCTCGCGCCGGCAACCGGCTACGGTACGGGTGGACAGGTTTACGATCCGACGACCGGTACCTCCGGCGGAACTGGCCGTTCGCCGTTCGCCGGCAACCTCATCCCAATAAGCCGCATTGACCCTGCGGCGGGAGCAATCATGGCGTTGTTCCCGGCACCGAATGTCGCCGGGACAAACAATGGAACGCAAAATAATTACGTCGCGTCCGGGGCGGGACCTTATAAGCAGAACGCCTTCGACACCCGGGTTGACTTTAACGCCGCTCCTTCAGTCCAGGTGTTTGGACGGTTCAGCCTCGACTACTTCAGCCTGTCCGGAAAAGGCGTATTGGGGGCACTGGGTGGAGTGGGATTTGGTCCGGGTGGGCTCGCGGGAAGCTCAATCGTCCATAACTACAGCTTGGCTTCCGGGGTGACGAAAACCATCAGCTCAACGCTCTTGGCAGACTTCCGTTTTGGCTACTTCAAGTACAATCCTAAGACTCACAAGCCCGACGAGGGTAAGACGCCCATGACCAGCGTTGGTATTCCGAACGCAAACCTAGGGGATGCATTTACCTCCGGATGGGGTGAGTTTGACTTCAATGGGTTAAACAACAATACTGTGCCGGTTTTTGGTGACGGACTCGGCGTAGCCCGTTGCAATTGCCCGCTGATCGAAAACGAGCAGCAATTTCAATGGGTGACAAATTGGACGAAGATCCACGGCAATCACCAGTTCAAGTTCGGTGCCGACGTGCGCTATGCAGAAAACTTGCGAGTACCGAGCGACTCGAATAGAACCGGGGTTTACAACTTTACCGACGCTAACAGCTCAAACGGCGGTGCAGGCGGAGTGGCGTTTGCCAGCTTTCTCTTGGGGGCAACGAGAAGTGTGAGCCGTTATGTGAGCACAAGTGTGAATGCCGCCGAAAGGCAGCATCGCATGTTTTACTACGGCGAGGATAGCTGGCGCGTAACGCCAAAGTTAACTTTCAACTACGGGCTTCGCTGGGAGATTTACTTCCCTGAGTATGTGAACGGGTCCCAACGTGGCGGCTTCGCAAACATCGTCCAGGGTGTGGACCGAGTAGCCGGTGTCGGCGGAATTGGGCTGAACGGCAATATCGGCAACGACTGGCACGCCTTCGCTCCCCGCATCGGCTTCGCCTATCAATTGCGTGAAAAAACCGTCCTCCGCATGGGGTATGGTCGCAGTTATGACATGGGAGTGTTCGGCTCGAATTTTGGCCATGCAGTAACTCAAAACCTTCCAGTGCTCGCTGCTCAGCTCTCGCAGAATGTTAACCAGTTCATTCCGGCATTCACTTTGTCGCAGGGACCCCCGCCCTTTGCCTTCCCCGCGATCCCGTCTAACGGTTTGTTGCCGCTTGCGGGACCCCAATGCACGTTCGGCAATGTGACTGTCGGAACCACGGTTATTGCTCCACAGTGTATTCAGCCGCACATTCGCCCCACCACGCAGCGGCTGCCCTATGTTGACACCTGGAACGCCGCCATCCAGCATCAGCTGACGAACACGATGACTCTGGAATTGACGTACCTCGGGAACAAGGGCACGCACGGGTTCGTTGGTGACGGCCCTACCTATAACGTGAACCAGCTGTTCCTCGGCCAGGGATCTGTTGTCGGTGGCAGTTTCGTTCCCAACATTCCGCAATATGCCCGCCGTCCCCTGTGGAATAGGTTCACGTATTCCGGTTATTCGGATCCGTCGAATGTATTCGGCAGCGCTCCTGGAGTACTGCAGTGCTGCTTCACCGACCAGAACAACTATCTCGGCAATGATGCCAGCAGCACTTATGAAGCGCTGACTGTAAAGTTGACAAAGCGCTTCTCCCAAGGTCTGCAGTTCATGACCTTCTACAACTTGGACCGAAGCTATCACTATGACAGTAATTATTACGTCGACGATAAGCGGGTGGCCTACGGCCCGGACGACAATGTCCGCAATAATCAGTGGGTCACCAACCTGGTGTACGCACTGCCGTTCGGCCGAGGCATGACCTATGCCAGCGGCGTAAACCGGGCCGTCGACACCATCATCGGCGGCTGGCAAATCAGCGGAACCATGAACTGGTCGAGCGGCTTGCCCTGGACACCGACCTTGTCAGGATCGGTTTGCAACCTGGAACAGGATACGGGCATTTGCCGTCCGAGCCGGGGGCCCGGTAGCTTCCACTACGGCGCGGGCAGCTTCGTGCACAACAATACCGGACACTACGTCCAGTTCTTTAACCCGCTGGTCGATGCCAGCGGTAACTCGCTCTTGGCGAATGGAGGGGCACTGGACGGGTTCGCCGATCCAGGTCTCAACAACATCGGCAACTTCGGGTACGACCGCTTGTGGGGGCCGCGCTTCTTTGGTGCTGATGCAGCCCTGTTCAAGTACTTCACGTTGACCGAGAGAGCGAAGCTCCAGTTCCGCGTGGAGGCTTACAACGTGTTCAACCATCCCATTCTCGGCTTCAACCAGAACCAGGGCGGGAGTGGTACGTGTATCGACTGCAAAGGCAACGGTCAAGTCAACAACATCGAAAACGACGCATCGCCAGGGTCGCCTAACGGCATGCGGCAGCTGACGTTTGGACTGCGCCTGGAGTTCTAAACTGTAATTAACGGATTATTGTGCAGGAGGGAGTTGCTGCAAACTCCCTCCTTTATTCTTGGGCTTAGAATGGGACCAGAGTTGAGGGCCCCATATCTTGTGTCTTCTGCTTTTTCGACCAGCAAAATCTGTGAATCTTCGCCGGCCCGCTCAGGCTTTCCTTATCTTTGCGCTGTGTGCGTTTCCATCAATCGGCCTGCCCTTCTCGATTGCGCGGCCGGTATCGACAGCCTTAAACCAGTCTTCGCGATCTGACCGGGCCGAATATGTTGGCAATGAAGCCTGCGCCAGATGTCACTCGTCAATCTACCAATCCTATGAGCGAACCCCCATGGCGCATGCGAGCGGTTTGGCCGATGAAAACTTCGTTCCGGCAGATTTCACTCACGCTGAATCTGGGGTCCACTATCGCATCTACAGGGAGAACGGGCGCGACTGGCTGAGCTTCGATCGCCAAAGCAGGGATCCGGTTCATGGAAAACGCGAGCTGCTCTATTACATAGGTTCAGGGCGCCGAGGATTAACTTACTTGTTTGCTGACGACGGTTTTCTATTCGAGTCACCGATCAATTGGTACGGAAACAAGCGCCTCTGGGATATGACGCCAGCCTATCTCAATGCTCACGAAATTCCTTTGAATCTGCCGGCCCACACGAACTGCTTGCATTGTCACGTGAGCGGCATGAGACCGCCTCTCGACGGAACCGAAAACGATTACGAGATGCCGGTCCTGTCCGGTTCCGGTATAAGCTGCGAGCGCTGCCATGGTCCCGGAGCGACGCATTTAAGAAGTGGTGCAATTGTTAATCCCTCCAAGCTTTCGCCACAGGCCCGAGACGCCGTTTGCATGCAATGTCACATGGAGGGTCGAGTATCCGTGGAGCGCCCGGGCAGACACGTTTATGAGTTCCGGCCGGGCGATTCCCTGGCCGACTTCATTCGCTACTACGTAACCCCTGCTTCTTTAAGATTAGGAGCTGTAAGTCAGGTCGAAGCACTGGCCCAAAGTGTGTGCAAGAAAAAATCCGGAGACACAATGTCATGTACCAGCTGTCATGACCCCCATAGTTCTCCCTCTCGAGAGGCGCGCGTGATTTACTTCCGCCAGAAATGTTTGACTTGCCACGGCCCTGACTTTGGATCGAAACATCATCCTGAGCAAACGGATTGCACGGCGTGCCACATGCCTGCCTCCCCCAGTACGAACATTGCACACACTCAGGTCACCGACCATCGAATTCCGCGCCTGCCCTCGGTCGAGATGCCGCGATTAGACAAGGCCAGCGCCTCTCGGGACAAAGTGGAGCTCGTGCCTTTTCCCGACTCCCGGGAGGCGGACGATGATGTGCGCGATCTGGCATTGGCATGGGAACAACTGGCGAATAGCGGAGAGGAAAACGCCAGGGCACGGGCAGAAGAAATGCTCGAACGCTCGGCATCCCTTGTTCCGGACGATCCGGAGACCTTATCTGCACTGGGCTACGAACAACAGAGAAGTGGAAAAATCGCAGCCGCCCGCAAGTCCTACCAACGGGCGCTCGCTCTACATCCCGACCTCATCGACGCCGCAACAAACCTGGGTGTCATTGAAGCCCAAAGTGGACGTCTCGAGAGTGCAATAAGTTTGTGGAGCAGCGCCTTTGCACGTGCACCGGGCAGAAGCAGCGTGGGCATAAATCTTGCCCGCGCCTATTGCCTGGCCGGACGGCCGGACGCGGCACGAGTCAGCATATCTCGCATCCTCGAGTTCAATCCAGACATGAGCGCGGCAAGAAGAATGCTCGAACATCTCAGCCGTACTGGCGCCAGCTGTGACCCGAACTGATTGCGCAACGGTTTCCGGGAGGTTTCGCTGGTCACTTTGACTTACAATGTTCAAGGGGTCTTTGAAATCTTGGGAGCTTACATCGGACATCGACACAGCGAAGCTGTTTCTCTTGGCGGAAGACCCTGTCCGTCGGTCGCCATCGCCATCTTGGGACTTCTACCGCTAGCTTGTTTTGGACAGAAGAGCACGGTGAATCTCGAGGGCAGGAGTGTCGATCCCCTCCAGTCCGAAGCGGGCCAAGTCCGGGTGATGATTTTTCTACGTCGAGATTGCCCAATTTCTGGACGGTATGCGCCGACGATTCAGCGTATCAGCGCCCAGCACCAGAACGGCACCCGATTTTATCTGGTCTTTCCAGATAAGTCTGAGTCTGCATCCGATATCCGGGAATATTTGCGGGAATTTCACTATCAGATTCCGGCGCTGCGCGACCTCAAACACGACCTGGTGAAACAGGCGCATGCGCAGGTGACCCCGGAAGCGGCCGTATTCGACCGTAAAGGCGTGCTCCTTTATCACGGAAGAATTGACGATCTTTATCACAGTTTCGGTCGGGCGCGCCTACAGCCGACCACCCACGAACTAGAGGACGCGATCGAAGCCGCGCTGGCCGGCCACTCGCCGACCAAAAGCGAAGTTCCGGGCGTGGGATGCTATATCTCCGACCTAGAATGAAATGGGGACACGCACTCGCCGTCATCTGCGCAGGGCTGCTCCTTATCTTCTTCCATTCCCACTGGCAGATTCATGCCCAATCGGCTGCAGCTCAGGCGCGTGGTCAAGAAGTTACATTCAATCGCGATATTGCCCCCATCATTTTTCAAAATTGCGCCCGCTGCCACCGCCCCGGGGAAGCGGGACCATTTCCCCTTCTTACCTACACTGACGCGAAGAAACACGCGCGCCAGATTGAAATCCTCACTCGCACCCGTATTATGCCGCCCTGGCTGCCCGATCCCCAGCCGCTTCGATTTGCGGAAGAGTTGAGGCTCTCCGACCAACAGATTGCGCTCATAAAGAAGTGGGTGGATGAGGGGACACCGGAAGGAAATCCCGGGGATCTACCGCCGCGGCCCGAATTTATCGCGCAATGGCAGCTGGGACGGCCCGATCTGGTGCTTAAAGCGGCAAAACCGTTTCTTCTGCCCGCGAGCGGCTCCGATATGTACTGGAATTTCATCTTTCCGGTTCCCATCGAGCGCACCCGCTGGGTGAAGGCGGTTGAGATTCGGCCCGGGGACAAGCAATTCATTCATCACGCCAACATCCTGGTCGACCGACTGCAGAATTCCCGCCAGCGAGAGAAGGAGCCAGGGGCAGGGTTTGAGGGCATGGAAATCAAAATCGAATCGGAGACCTTCGATCCCGACAGCCACTTCCTGTTCTGGAAGCCGGGCACGGTTCCGTATGTCGAACCCGAGGGAATGGCGCTTCGCCTCGACCGGGGCACCGATCTGGTGCTGAACGTTCACATGCAGCCCTCCGGCAAATCAGAGAGCATTCAACCTGCGATTGGAATCTATTTCACCGACCAGCCCGCCACGAAGTTTCCCATGCTTTTGCAGCTCGAAAACGATGGCAAGCTCGATATTCCGGCAGGACAGACGAACTTCGTGGTCACGGATGAATTGAGACTTCCAATCGACGTGGACTTGCTAGCCATTTACCCCCATGCACATTATCTAGGTAAGGATTTGAAGGCAATCGCTACCCTACCGGATGGCAGCTCGCAGACGCTGATCCACATTCCCCGATGGAATCTGAACTGGCAGGCTGTTTACCGCTATGCAGAGCCGGTGTTTTTGCCAAAAGGCAGCACGATCCGCATGCGTTACATTTACGACAACTCGGGCGAGAACCCACTGAACCCGAACCATCCCCCCGAAAGGGTTCGGGGAGGAAATCGCGCTCGCGATGAAATGGCACACCTCTGGCTGCAGGTGCTGCCGCGCAACTTAGAACCGAACCAGGGTGACCCTCGAATGGCACTGCAGGAGGCCTTGGCCCGTCACGGCATTCAAAATAATCCGGCCGACTTCGCATCCCATTACAATCTGGGAGCCATGCTTGCGGCGCGCGGAAAGACTGCCGATGCAATCCAGGAATACGAGACGGCGCTGCGCATCCGTCCGCAGGATGCGACCGCCCAAAACGCGCTGGCAGCGGTGCTCATCCGAGCCGGACAGCCCGAGCGCGCCGTACCTTATCTTCGGTCCGCAATCTCTGCATCGCCTGGATACTTCGACGCGCACTATAACCTCGGCCAGGTGCTGGGGGCGCTCGGTGACTTCCCGGGTGCTGCCGAGGAGTTCTCGGCCGCAGTTCGTCTCCGGCCGGATGATGCCGATGCCCACGCGAACCTGGGTAGCGCGCTGGCTGAGCTGGGAAGATTCAAAGACGCCAGGACGCAATTCGAGCGCGCACTCGAGATCAACCCCGTGCACCAGTTGGCGAGGGAGAATCTTGAACAGCTTGAGAGCGGAACCCCGGAACGGTAGGTCATGAGCGTGAGGGCAAAGATCTGTTACGTACTGCTGTTCGCCACCGCCCTACCGCTTAGTGCTTTTTGCCAAAACGAGAGCCACAGATTTTCTCCCTGGCGTCGGCTTTCGGATCATCCGATCACTTCTCCGGTCGGCAACGGCTGGGAATCGGCAGGAACCTTCAATCCGGCGGTCATCGCACGCGGCCGAGAGTTCGTGATGCTCTATCGCGCCCAGGATGCCCGTGGCACTTCGCGCCTCGGCTACGCGCAGAGTCGGGATGGCATTCATTTCAGGCGCCGTCCGAAACCGGTACTGTCCCCCATTGCCGACTATGAAAAAGATGGTGGAGTGGAGGATCCGCGTGTGGTCAGGTTCGACGATACCTATTACCTGACTTATACCGGCTACAACAAGCGGGATGCCCAGCTTTGCCTGGCAACCTCCAAAGATCTTGTGCATTGGGAGCGCAAAGGCGTGATCCTGCCGGCTTA
>JAFAWX010000356.1 GCA_019241535.1 Acidobacteriota bacterium
TGGCCGGCATTGCCTTCGGTGCATGGAAAACGAAAGGCTTCCGAGGAAGCCTGATCAACTTCGATCTGCCGCAGGAATCTTAAATTGCCGAAGCGAGCTAGTCTACTGGGGAACAGCCGCAGCTTTAAGAAATCAGGAATCTCGAGAGTGTGTTCGCATTCTGGCGAAACAAAATATTGAAGAACGCCGTGTGGGTTGCAGCGGGCTTGGGCCTGGCTTGCGCCTTGCTCGCAGCACCCCGCCCAGGCGGTTTTGCCGTTCTCGGACCAGGCGGCGGCGGTGCCATGTTCCATCCCACCATCAGCCCGCTTGATCGAAATACGGTTCTCGTCTCCTCCGATATGACCGGGGCCTACATTACCCATGATGGCGGAAGCAGTTGGCGAATGTTCAACCTGCGTGGAGAGGTGCAATTTTTTGTCTTCGATCCCACCGACCCGAAGACGATGTATGCCGGAACCAAGGCTTTGTGGCGCACGATCGATGCCGGCGAGACCTGGCAACTTGTTTACCCACCGTCGGACGCAGTGCGGGCCGTCCGCATGAATGGCGATCATGCGGGGGAAACCATCGTTGCCCGCCCAGATCCGCTGGGAACGATTGTCGCCCTGGCCGTCGATCCCGAGGATCATCGGGTGCTCTACGCCGTGGCCGTCCGCGACGAAGTGGTTGGGCTTCATATGTCGCGGGATTCCGGCAGGAGCTGGCAAGAGCTCGATCCTCTGCCGGAATCTGCGCGGAAGATCTGGATTGACCCCCACTCGTCTCGGCGACGGAGGAATTTGTTCGTCGCAGGTGCGCACACCGTTTTGCTGGACAGCCCGGCGGGAGCGCGCCGCCTGTCCGTGCCCCCCGATCTGACCGGAGTCGCCATGGGCTTTGCCGGCAACGGGCAACCACTTATCTATGCCGCCTCAGGGCGCGGGTTATTCATATCGAGAGATGGAGGCTTCAGGTGGGAAAAGAGCGACTTGCCGGGCGACGGTGCTCGTCTCAGGGCGCTGGCCGCGAGCTTCGAACATGCCGAGACCGCCTACGTTTCCTACGAGCACTTGCTCGAACGAGGTTTTTGGTCTTATTTCGAAGACCCCGGAAGAAAGCAATGGCGAGGGGTTGCAAAGACCGTAGATGGGGGCAGAAACTGGCAGCTCGTCTGGAGAGAGTCGAATTTGCCGGCCGAGAACGTACATGACGGCTGGATCAGCCAGCGCTTTGGGCCGGGTTGGGCGGGGAACCCACTTGATTTGGTGGTGGCTGCCCAGGATCAGAACCTGGCGTACGCCACCGATTTCGGTAGGGTCCTGCGGACCGCCGACGGAGGCCGAAACTGGATGGCACTTTATTGCCGGAAAGTTCCAGGCGCCCAGTGGAGCACAACCGGCCTGGACGTGACGACCAGTTATGGAATTCACTTTGATCCCTTTGATCCCAAACGCCAGTTCATTACCTACACGGATATTGGGCTGTTTCGCAGCGAAGATGGCGGCCGTTCCTGGGAAAGTTCTACTGCCGGTGTACCGCAGGCATGGGTAAACACTGCCTACTGGGTGACGTTTGACCCTCAAGTCCGCGGGCGTATGTGGAGCGCCAACAGCGGAACCCACGACCTGCCACGCCCGAAGATGTGGAGGCACGGTTCGATTATCGATTTCAAAGGCGGAGTCTGCCGCAGCGACGACGGCGGAAAGACATGGGTGAGATCCAGTTCCGGGATGGAAGAGAGCGCATCTACTCACATTCTGCTCGAGCAAGCGAGCCCGCCTGACGCGCGCGTTTTGTATGTCACGGCGTTCGGCCGAGGAGTCTATAAGAGCCGCGACGGCGGCCGCAGCTGGACCCTTAGGAACAAAGGCATCGCGCAATCGCAGCCTCTTGCCTGGAGGCTGGCCGAAGATTCCTCAGGGATGTTGTATGTGTTGATTGCCCGAAGATCGGATGACGGGAGCATCGGCAACGACGGCGATGGGGCACTCTATCGTTCCCGGGACGGTGCCGAGAATTGGGAGGCGATCTCTCTGCCGGCAGGGGTAAATGGACCGAGCGGGCTTGCGATCGATCCCCAAGCTCCGAACCGCATCTACCTGTCTGCCTGGGCGAGAGCCACGGGCACGCACGGCGACGGTGGCGGGATCTTTCTGTCCGAAGATGCTGGCCGAAGCTGGCGCCCGGTTCTCGAGCGCGATCGCCATGTCTATGACGTCAGTATCGACCCTGAAGATTCCCGTCGTCTATACGCCGCCGGATTTGAATCTTCCGCCTGGATCTCCCGGGATCGCGGCCGCCAATGGAGCCGCATACCCGGATTCAATTTCAAATGGGGGCATCGCGTCATTGCCGATCCCCTCGATCCCCGCTTGGTCTATGTGACCACTTTCGGTGGCGGCGTATGGCACGGATCTATAAACGCCAGGGCGGAAGCGCTGGATATCGTTACGCCGCAACTCGAACCTGGTCACGAGACGTTTCGGTAACGCGTGCAACTCTGGCCCTCTGGCCCGCAAAAGCATGGCATGGCTTGAATCGGGTTTGTCGGCAGGAATTTTCAGCAGGGATTTTCACCATTGACATTTGCTACCGACAAGTTGGAGACTTTCTCCCATCGCTTTCTTTGCGGCGAATGTCTCACGTTCGCACGGCTAGGGAGCAGCACGGTCAGGCCGACCGGGTCGAAGGTTCATGACTAGGCGCAGCGGGCTTCAGGAAGTGGACGCGCGCGACCGGCAACTACGGGTCGTCGATGCGTTGACGTTGGTTGCACGTCCGGAGCAGGAAGAGAAAGCCGATGTTATTCTCGCCGGGATAGCGACCGCGATCAGAGAAAGTCATGAACAACCTCTTTCTCCAACCCTGCAGGGAATAACCGAACGAGTCCGCTTGCTTACACAGGCGGAAGGAGCGGCTATTGCTGTTCAGGATGAATGGGGCGTTGTGTGCCGTGCAAGCTCCGGGAACGCTCCTCCGATCGGCTCGCGTTTGCGACCGGATTCGGGATTGACGCGGGAGTGCTTTGAACGAGGGGATGTGGTTACCTGCGACGACGCCGAAAGCGATCCCCGCGTCGAAGCTGCGGTCGCAAAAAGCCTGCACCTGGTTTCCGCAGCGGCTGTGCCGATCATCGCCGCGGAGAAAGTCCTTGGGCTTGTCGAAGTGTTGTCTTCCCGGCCGCATGCCTTCCGGCTAGATGATGTTGCGAGGTTGCAAAGCATCAGCCGGCAACTGGCGCCGCTTCTGGCCGCATCCTCCTTCCCCCAGCAGCAGCCCAAGGCGAGGCCTGCGTGGCTTTTCCCTTCAGCTGCCGGACTGGCCTTCCTCCTGGTGCTCGGTTTGTTTGTCGGTGAGCTTTATCGCACGGGCACGAAACCAGCTGCGCCTGCCGTACGCTCGGGCGCGCCGCAGCAGAAGGTCCAAGTGCCGCAGACGCAGGCAGGTGACGTGCTCGGCGGCCTCAGAAGTTCTGTGCAACCTCAGCCCTCCGCAGCTCGGTCCCCGGAAGCCGAAAAGCCCGAAACAGTGGCCGCCGCCGAGGGCTCGCTGGCTTCGCATAAGGAAAGCGCGAGGGTCGCGCCAATCCTCGTGGCTCCTCCCGCACGAAGCACCGGGGCGCCTGTGGTCGCAGCGCCGGCATTGGGGCAAGCGCCTGCGCTTCCAATTCTCAAAGAAATGGCACGGGCGCCGAGTCTGAACTTTCCCGCGCCTGCCTCTCCAGCCCTGATGCCGGTTAAACCTTTTGTCTCCGAATTTGGACTGGATCATACGGTGAGAGCACATGGCGGATGGATTACGTCGGTCGCCTTCAGTCCCGACGGCCAGCGTCTGGCAGCCGGGGGCTGGCAGCAGGCCGTCGAGCTCTGGGACGTGGTCACGGGAAAGGAATTGGGTGCTCTCGGCGGAAAGATGAAGCAAATCCAGGCGATTGCCTTCACCCCCGACGGACGCTGGCTGGCAATGGAGAATTCCTCGGACACGGTGACGCTTTGGGACACTGCTAGCGGTCGCGAAATCCGCCGCTTTCAGTCAGAGAAATCCCTGGGAATACTGGGGAGCAACTGGGTCTACTCCATTGCTTTCAGCCCGGACAATCACTGGCTTGCCTCGGGCATCGATGACAAGACCATCCGTCTATGGAACGTGCAAACCGGGGAGCGGGTGCGCGATCTGGCCGGTTCGCGAAGGCCAATTCTCTATTCCGCCTTCAGTCCCGACGGCCATTATGTGGCATCGGGGATAGACGAGAGAACCATTGGCATCTGGGAGGCAGCTACCGGTCGCCAGGTTAAGAAACTCCTCGGCCACAAGAAGCCGGTCTGTGTCGTCGCCTTCAGCCCCGATGGACGTCGGCTGGCCTCAGCCGGTGTAGACCGAACCGTCAAGCTCTGGGACGTGGCCACCGGTAGTGAAGTGGCTACTCTAGTGGGCCACGGGAGCGTCGTCACCAGCCTGGCGTTTAGTGCCGACGGCCGCTGGCTGGCATCGGGCAGCTGGGACAAAACGATTCGCATCTGGAGCGTTGCAAGCGGCCGGCAACTGCAGGTTCTGAACGGCCACACGCATAACATCTACTCCGTCGCTTTCCATCCGAGCGGCGAATGGTTAGCGTCTGGCAGCGAGGATGGCACGATTAAGCTCTGGCACCTGGGCAAGAGCGCAGACTAGGCGAGTGCGTTCCACGCCCCACGAACTACCAACAGACTCAAGCTTCCTTTGGAGTGGATATGTGGAATCAAGTCTTCCGTAAGACTGCAGAATATGGAAGCTCACTGCTTGTCCTGCTGCTCGTTATCTCAAGCCTCGCGCACGGCCAAAGCCTGAATTGGGAAGGGCAGACGGGCGTGTTCGTTACTCCCCTGGCGTATCTCGTTCCCTCAAAGGACAAAGGATTTGGCCACCCGGTGGCTTCCTATCATTACCTGAACGCCGGCAGCATTCTGGGCGGATTTCATCAGGCCTCGATCACCGAGGGCGCCTTTAACCGCATCGAGTTTGGCTATACGCGGGATATACACCAGGAGGGCTCGGTCGCGGCGCTGAGCCCTTTATGGACCGGCGGTTTTAACGCCTTCCACGGTAAAGCCAACCTGATCGAGGAACGCCGTACCTGGCGACCCGCCGTGTCCGTCGGGTTCGTCGTGCGTAGCCAGGTTCGCAATGTGGGCGGCGTCATCCTCGGCCGGGACAGAACCAACGAAGACTTTTATGCTGTCGTGACAAAAACGGTTACGCAACTTCGCAAGGTTCCGCTGGTTTTTAATGCCGGCTTCAAAGCGACGAACGCATCGTTGCTTGGCTTAACAGGAAATGCCCCCACCTACAAGGGGCGGGTCTTCGGAGCCGGAGCTTTCGCATTCAAAGGGCCGGGCAGATGTACAGTGCTCCTTGGTTCAGAATTTCTTCAGCAGCCAAGAACACTCGAGGCTTTGCCCGGCGTGATCGTGCCCACGACGATTACCTACGCGGCGCGCATAATTCCTGCAGGCGCGCTTCCTCTGCATGGCTGGGGCGTGGAGTCCCCGAAGCTTACCATTGATCTCGGCGTCGCCCAGGCAGCGGGCAATGTCGCACCCGGGGTGAACCTCCAGGCACGCCATCAGTTCGCCATGGGTGTCTCCTATGGATTCTGAGAAGCGGCAAGGATCCATAATTCAATAGCGATCCCCGTCATAAAGGCGCTCCTTGCCAACAGAAGCGCCGCTGCGGATTCGGCTGCACATCAAGCCGAGGCAGGCGCCCTCGCCGAGAGATTCAATTCGACTGCTCGGTCGCAATCGGAGCGAGCAAAGCCGGTGCTGACGTGATTACTTCCGCATTCGTGAGAGCGGGCGCTTGGCAGCTCTTGCAAATAGCGAAGAGTACCGAGAAAACTGCTGATCGATAAGCGCATCGGATCTCATCCCGTCATGACACCCAAGCCGGGAGACTCTCAGCGCGGAGGTACAAAGGTGAGGCAGACTGCCGACGCGAGCGATACGACCTCGGGCGTGCGCGCGAGTCGGCCTCTGGCGGCGTCGATTCTGAAGACGACGATATTGCCACTGTCCTGATTAGCGACAAGCAGGTGTGTGCCGGCAGGGTCGAGGGTAAAATTGCGGGGAGTTTTGCCTCCGGAGGGGAAATGGCCTCCCAATGTCAGTCGGCCAGTGCTCCTGTCGATGGTAAAGAGCGCGATGCTGTCGTGCCCCCGATTCGACGCGTAGAGAAACCTGCCTCGCGGATGCACGAGAATCTCAGCGGTCGTGTTATCTCCCGTGAACGTGTCAGGAAGGGTCGAGATGGTCTGGAACGCTTTCAGAAGCCCGCGCCGGGGGTCGTAGGAGAAGACCGTGATGCTCGATCCCAGTTCATTGATGGCATAGGCGAATTTCTGGTCAGGAGTGAACGCGACGTGCCTCGGACCAGCGCCCGGCTCAAGTTTTGTCGCCGGGGGCTCGTTCGGAACCAGAGAACCGTTGCCCGGGTCAAACCGGTAAACCAATAGTTTATCGAGCCCGAGATCTGCGCTTATGGCGAACCGGTTATCCGCGCTGGTTTCGATCCAGTGCGGGTGAGGACCGTCCTGGCGCTCGTTGTTCCGGCCGCGGCCGACATGCTGGACGAAAGCGGAGGCTTCTCCGAGTTGCCCGCCGTCGAGAATGGGAAAGACGGCTACGCTGCCGCCGGTGTAGTTTGTCACCAGGACAAATTTCCCGGTTTTGTCTAGCGCTATGTAGCAGGGGTCCGAGCCTCGGGACGGAACTTCGTTGAGGGGTGAAAGTTTCCCGCTGCTACGGTCAATTGCAAACGCCGAAACGGCACCGCTCGAAGCTCCCTTGTAATCGGAAATTTCATTTACGGCGTACAGACGTCCACGGGTTGCGTCGGCTGCCAAGAACGAGGGATTACGCGTCTCGGCCGCAAGTCCGAGCGGGCTCAGCCGAGCCGATGCGGCGTCGAAACGATAGGCATAGATTCCCTGGCTGGTGCCCACGAATAGAAGGGAGCTCCCGCCGCCGTCCTGCGCTGAACTCAAACCGGAAGCGAGGAGGAGAATCGCCACCAAACTCGCATTCCTCAGGTTACTCCCCCATTTCTATCTCAACCACCCGGTGCCAATCCGACTCGATGCGCGACTGAAGCATTCGCGCGCAGCGGTTCCAGCGCAGGATTGGATCGTCGTTTCCTGCCGGGCGCAGCCGTTCTGCTTCCTCGTAGTTGCGCATGGCAGCTTCGAGTAGAACCGTGACCGTATGAGGCGGGCGTCCCGCCTGAAGCTGCGCCTTAGCCCGACGCTCATGTAGTAAACCCAGGTAGTAGAGCCGTTCGTACTCATCGGTAAGCTGCTGGAAGGCATGTTCCGCCTGGCCGTAGCGGTCAGCGGCGCCGCCTGTGAATTGATCGGTTATCGCCAAGCCCAGGACGCGCAACGCCAGCTGGTGGTTTCCTTCTACGGCGAGGACATCCTGGCAGATAGACTCGGCTTCTTCGGGTTCATTCAGGAAACGATAGACCTCGGCCTTGGAAAGGGCAGCGTCGATGCCCTGGGGAGAAATGCTCTTCAGCGTGAACTCCATAACAGCTCCTATTCTCGCGCGGATTTCTCGCCCCGGATCCTGCGTACTAGCTTGAGCACGGGATCATAAAACTCGTCCACAACCCGCTCTTTCATGGGGATAATGGCATTATCGGTGATGTGGATCTCCTCCGGACAAACCTCGGTGCAGCACTTGGTGATATTGCAGAAGCCAAGGCCCAGTTCATTCTTCAATAGCGCCGCCCGGGAAATTCCGTCCAAAGGATGCATTTCAAGCGCGGCTACCCGCACGAAAAAGCGCGGCCCTCCGAACTGCTCGTGTTTGCCGTGATCCCGCAGTACGTGGCAGACATTCTGGCAGAGGAAACACTCGATACACTTGCGAAATTCCTGTACCCGGTCGACATCCTCCTGACGCATCTTCCACTCGGTTTTGGGGCGGGGCTTGAAGCCGGGAATCTTCTTGTTGACTTTGTAATTCCAGGAAACGTCAGTGACCAGGTCCTTGATTACGGGAAACGATTTCATGGGCAGGATGGTGACAGGCCGGTCTCCCGGCAGCGAGTCCATGCGTGTCTTGCAGGTCAGCCGCGGGCGCCCGTTGACCTCAGCCGAGCATGACCCACAGCGTCCGGCTTTGCAATTCCAGCGTACGGCCAGGTCCGGCGCCAGGTGCTTCTGCACATAGTGGAGGGCATCGAGCACCACCATTCCAGGAGAGACCGGCACCTGATAATCAGCCGTTTGGCCGCCTTCACGGTCTCCCCGGAAAATCTTCAGAGTAACCTCGGGCATGGCTTAGGCTCCCGCTCCTTTCTCTTCCGCCAGAAGAGTTTGAAGCTCCGCCGGCATCTTCGGGACCGGGCTCTGCTCGAGCACCATCTCGCTGCCGTGGCGGCGAATAATATTGTTCTGCTCGCCCCAGGTAGCATCGGTTTTGGGGTAATCGAGGCGGCTGTGAGCGCCGCGGCTCTCCTTCCGCGCCAAGGCGCTTCGGGTAACGGCCTCGGCGATCGCGAGCATCGATTTCATATCCGCGTACAGGTGCCAGCCAGGATTGAACATGCGCGTACCGGGAACCCCCACGCGTCCCATTCTGTCCTTCAGGCGCTCGATGCCCGTCAGTGCGGATTTCAGATCTTCCTCGGTGCGGAAAATGCCAACCAGGTTCTGCATCAGCTGCTGCAGATCGGCATGTACAGCATAGGGAGTGTCCCCGGCCTGGCGCTCGAAAACGCAGAGCATCTCACCTTCGCCCTGCGCGATTTCGGCAGGATCGAGAGCCGGCCAGCTCTGCTTTTTCGCGTACTCGGCCGCAGCGAATCCCGCCCGACGCCCGAATACCAACAGATCGCTGAGGGAATTGCCGCCCAGGCGATTGGCCCCATGCAGGCCGGCCGCAACTTCGCCGGCGGCAAATAATCCGGGCACAGTGCAGGCGGCAGTTTCCGGATCCACCCGCAATCCGCCCATCATGTAGTGACAGGTGGGGCCGACTTCCATGGCACTCCTGGTGATGTCCACGTCGGCCAATTCGAGAAACTGGTGGTACATGCTGGGCAGCTTGCGTTTTACGTACTCCGCAGGCTTGTGCGAGATGTCGAGGAAGGCACCCCCATGCTCGCTGCCTCGTCCTTCCCGCACTTCCGTGTAAATCGCTCGGGCAACTACGTCCCGCGTCGAAAGCTCCATCCGCTGGGGATCGTAGCGCTGCATAAAGCGCTCGCCCAGCTTGTTACGCAGGAGTCCGCCTTCGCCACGCACCGCCTCAGTCACGAGAAGCCCCTGAACTCCCGGAGGCCAAACCATGCCGGTAGGATGGAATTGGACGAATTCCATATCCATCAGCTCGGCTCCAGTCGCGTAAGCCAGAGCCATTCCGTCTCCCGTGTATTCCCAGGAGTTGGAGGTTACCGGGTAGGCCTTGCCAATTCCGCCCGTGGCCAGGACGATCGATTTTGCCTTAAAGACCACAAAGCGGCCGTTCTCGCGCCAGTAGGCGAACGCCCCGGCAACTCGGTCGCCGTCAGTTAGCAGCCGCGTGACCGTGCACTCCATGTACACATCGATGCCCATCTGCACGCCCCGGTCTTGCAGGGTGCGAATCATCTCCAAGCCCGTGCGGTCTCCCACATGGCACAGGCGTTTGAAGCTGTGTCCTCCGAAGGCGCGCTGCAGGATGCGGCCGTCTTCGGTGCGGTCGAACAGGGCACCCCACTGCTCCAGTTCGCGCACCCGGTCCCCGGCCTCATGGGCGTGGATCTGTGCCATGCGCCAGTGGTTGAGCAACTTCCCTCCGCGCATGGTGTCGCGAAAGTGCGTGCGCCAGTCATCGGCGGCATCGACATTGGCCATGGCGGCGGCGATCCCGCCTTCGGCCATTACCGTGTGAGCCTTGCCGAGAAGCGACTTCGATACCACCCCCACGCTCGCTCCCTGCGCGAGTGCCTCTATGGCTGCCCGCAGCCCGGCGCCGCCGGCGCCGATGACCAGCACGTCGTGTTCGTGGGTTTCGTATTTGCCGTTCACAGGAGCCGCAGGTCCCTTATCGCGCCCGACGATACCAGGCGCACGTAGAAGTCAGCAAGACCCACAGAAAACAGGCTGGTCCAGGCAAACAGCATGTGGTGTTCGTTGAGAAAACTCAAGCCCCTCCAGGTGGAGTGACGGGCGTTGCCGAAATTCGTGCAGGAAAAGCAATCAAGCTTGCCGCCGAGCAAATGACGAAGGGAGTGGCAAGATGAGAAGTACAGGGTCAGCAGCATCACATTGACGAGCAACACCAGGGTCCCCAACCCGACACCGAATCGATCGGCAAAAACAAAGGCGTGCAGCGCGTCATGCCAGAGAAAGACCAGAAAAACGATCGCCAGGTACATGAAGTAGCGGTGCACGTTCTGCAGGATAAAAGGAAAGCGAGTCTCACCGCAGTAATTGCGCTTTCGTTCTGCGACTGCGCAAGCCGGGGGATCGAGAAAGAAGGCGCGATAGTAGGCCTTGCGATAGTAATAGCAGGTGGCGCGGAAGCCGAGCGGCCCTCCCAGGATCAGAAGCGCCGGGGAATACGGCCAGTAGTGGTGATGAACGTCGAGTAGCGGAGAATAAAAAGGCGAGAGATAAGGAGAAGCCCAGAAATAAGCGCCTTCGAATGCCCTCCAGGTGGCATACACGCTAAAGGCGCCCAGGCCGAGGACGACAGGAGCAATCTGTGTCCACCAGGAACCGGTGGGTACGGCAGCATGAACAGTGGGGGAAGTAGAAGCCATGAAGTTCCCGGGCGGCACGAACTCCGCTCTTGAGTTTGGAACCACGAATTATAGTGCCGCCGCAGCGGCGGCAACAAATTGCCGCCCGCCAAAGCACCGAAATAAACATCAGCTAAACTCGGCGCGGGCCGGGAGCTTTCGCAAAAAAGACGCCGATCAGGCGGCGACCGTTTCGGGTTCGCGAACCGGCGCTTTCTGCTTCAGCAGGCGGAGGAACTCGCGCATCCAGGCAGGATGGTCGGGCCAGGCGCGGGCCGAGACCATGGTCCCATCGACCACTGCTTCCGCGTTCACGAATTCCGCCCCTGCCGCCCGGACATCGGATTCCAGGGCAGGATAGGCCGCCGTGCGTCTTCCCTTCAGTACGCCGGCGGTGGCCAAAGCTAAAGCTGCATGGCACAGTTGAGCAACCGGTTTCTGGTGCCAAAAAAAATGAGTGATAATTCTTTGACAATCGGAATCGTTGCGAATGTACTCTGGGGCGCGGCCGCCGGGTATGACCAAGGCCGCGTAAATTTCCGGCTGGACGTCAGCTAAGGCAATGTCGGCATCCAGGGTATAGCCCGGCTTCTCCGTGTAAGTGTCATAGCCGGGCTCGAAATCGTGGACCACGAACCGGAGTTTCTTCTTGCGAGGCGCGGCAATGTGCACCTCGTAGCCTTCCTCCCTGAGTCGCTGATAGGGGTACATGACCTCGAGCGATTCGGCCGCATCACCCGTCAGAATCAAAATCTTCGGCTGAGCCACAAAGCACCTCTCTACTGAGAACTCCTATGGTAAATCACACGGCGCGAACAATCTCCATTGGTCGGGAGGTCGTGACCCGTGCGCGGGCACTCATCAGTGGCAATAAGGTGCTCGAGGTCGATCAGAGTCGGGATTCTTTCTCATCCACGACCAAAGCGTTGCAGCCGCAAGGAAGTCGACAAGACTTGTTCCCGCAAAACGCGTCTTATGCCTGGCCGCCCGCGTAGAATCCCCGACGCACAAAAAGGCCAGATGGGGCGAAGCCAGAGTGGACCGCCAAAGTAGCTTAACTAACTTGTTGGTGGGTCCCGTTGGTTAAAGCCGAGCCAGGACGAAAACAAGGTCCTGCCTGGCGCCGCTTTGGCCTCTCCAGCCGAGAAGCCCAGGGGCGGGCCCGGGACGCTCAGCCGGTAGTCAGCTTTGCCAAGGCGAGAATGACAAGAACAACCGGAAGATAGATTACAGAGGCAGTAAGCAATCGGCTGGCCAGAGCCCGTGATGAAGAAGCGCTCAAGCGGAGAGAATGATATAGCAGGAAGCCTCCGGCGGCGAGCATCGCTCCTATGTACACCGCGCCGGCATGTGCCGTGGCCAGTAGAGTAGTCAGAACCAGGGCGCAGCTGAAGACAACAATTTCTGCGCGGGTGAAGCGCGCATCCAAGTCGAAGCGCGGCAGCATGCGGTATCCGGCCTGCTCGTAATCCCGGCGGTACATCAAGGCGATAGCCAAAAAGTGCGGGAACTGCCAGAGAAATACCACGGCAAAAAGGGAGAGGGCCGCAACATTCAGGGTTCCCGATGCTGCCGCCCAACCAATCAAGGCAGGCATGGCCCCTGGCACCGCCCCCAGCAAGGTACAGAAGGGAGTGCGGCGTTTCAGCGGGGTGTAGATCAGAAGGTAGCTGAGCAGCGTGGATATGGCGAGAGCGGAACAGAGCCAATTTACCGAGAAGGCGAGGTAAAGGCCACCGGCAACGCTCAGCAAGGCGCCAAAGCCAAATGCTTCGAGAGGCGCGATTTGTCCTGCGGGCAAGGGGCGCTTGGCGGTGCGTCGCATCTGGCCGTCCCAGCGCCTTTCCATGCACTGGTTCAAAGTGGCGGTGCCGCTCGCCACCAACAGCGTTCCCACAAGTGTGTTCGAAAAGGCGGAAAGGTGAAAGGGACCACGCGAGCCAAGATAATAACCACCCGAGGTTGTCATCAGAATCAGCAGGTTTACCTCGGGCTTGGTCAGCGTGTAATAGACACGGAATTTTGAAAGCACATTATTCATTGGCTCGTGTCTTCGTTTACTCGCCTCTCGCTCTTTCCATTCTCAAATGCTCGCACCGTCAGCCGCGAGCGACGAACCCGGTCAAGCGAACCGATTGCTGTAGCCTCATCCGGTTGCACGTCGAATATCGTGGACAAGCGGGTCAGCTCCAGCAACTCCCTCAAGCGTCGGTGCGGGTTTACCAGCTTCATTTCTCCCCCCTGGGCACGAAGACCGGTGTAAGTTCGCACCAGCTCACCCAGCCCTGAACTGTCCACGTATACGACCTCGGAGAGATTCAGCAACAGCTTCTTTATCCCCTGTTCCGTCAGGTGCTGAACCTGGTTGCGAAAACAGGAGCAGGCGTCGCCGATCGTAAGGCGGCCGGCGACATCTACGATCACCAAGTCGGCCGTCCGACGGATAGATATCTCCAATCCGCCGGGCACACGGCCACGCATACCCAGGCCGAAACGGTTCAGTATGGTGCTGGCCACGGCCGCAGTGTCCTTGGAGCCGGTTCGGACCACGATCAAAGAGCGACCCTGCTTTAAAACGTCGCGGAAGAAGGCGACGTCTTCCGGCGCCTTCTCATCAGCTGTTGGGGCTATCTTGTTTTCTGCGCTTTCCCGGGCGCTCGCGCCGAGCAGCGTTGCGGCACCGAAACCAAAGGCAAAAACCGGTCCGATTTCTGGAATATTCAGGCTGGCGGCGACCAGGCCGGCGGATGCTCCTGTGGCCACGCCCATGATCTCGCCAATTGTGGCTGCAAACTGTTGGGTCACGGTCCTGGCCTCGGACTCCGAGCGGCTCAGGAAGACAATGGCGTCTTCGGGTACCTTCGCCTTCAACAACTCTCGCACGGCCCCTTCAGCACGTACACGCGAGGAAAATACTCCTATGGCCGTTTCCATCAAACCTTTCCGTATGCTGCGGTTGCGATTGGCGCTCTCATTCTAACCGGAGTCATGCCGTTCGTGGCGCCGGGACTGCAAAGCGGAAACGGTGGGGAATAGCGGATCGGGATGCAGCTCGAAAGCGGTGAGCCCAGAGCATGGCTCGAAGCCGAGAGGACCGTGGTTATATTGGACCCAGCCGGCGAGAAACTACGGTTTCTTGCTCCCGCTCTCGCTCGACGCGGAAGGCTTAACCGCATCGGCTGCTTTAAGCGTGTCCTCTACCGAGGCGGCATCAAGCTCATACAGAGTAGGCTCGTTCTCGCGCTTAGCAATGTAATGGTCTCCGGATTTTCGAATCGCCACCTTCTCCGTGCGTTTACCATCATCCGAGATTACCGTAGCCGCTATCTCCGGGTCGGAGAAGCCGGAATCGACAAACTTGCGGGCGGAGAGGTCGCGAAATTTAGAAATCAGGGACTCGACCGTGCCCCCATCCATTTTCTTTCCATCCGACCACCAGTCCTCGGCCTTGGCGCTGCGTGTGAGAAAGTACGCCTTGGAGCCGTTGTGCAGCTCGAGCTTCGTGGGCTGGTTGTAGCCGAAATCGAAGAGCTTCTTGTTGCGAAAATCATCGAGGTTCTTATCTACGGCTTTTCCCAGGTCGGAGTCGATTTTGTAGGCTCCGGCCAGCGCGCTCGATTCGGCATAGAAGTTATCTTTGTTTTTATGGATCTGCAATTCCTGGGTTCCGGACTGATCGGTGAGTTTGGCCGTGGCGACGGGATTGCCGCGGGCAAAAAGCGTGCCCGCATCGTTGCTCGCCCCGGCGCTCACATCCATCTTCGCTTCCGCCAGTTTGCTTACCAGATCGCTTACCTGGGTATTGTCGGCGCGCAGGGGGCGGGGCTTAAGAATCTGCCATTCGTCCTTGTTGCGTCCGAACTCGAGATCCAGATTTTTTCTGACCAGCTCAAGGCGGCTGATCTTGTCGGTCTCAAGCGTAACCAGACGCTTGTCGCGCAAGTCGTTCAAGTTCTTGTCGATGGCAGTTTTGTCGTAGCTGGCAAGGGTGAAAACACGGCCATCGCCGGCCCGCATGGCGTAAACGCCGCCCCCGGCCGGAGTATCGTCACCTATAAGCAGCCGTTCTGACTTATTGTCTTTCTCGCGGATGTCAACCTCGAGAGAGGGCCGCTCCAAGCCGAAGGTCTTCAAGTCCGCGGCCTTGTCTTCGAGCAGGCGCTCAGAGTTCAAAGAAGACAAGGTGGAGATGAGGCTCGACACATTGCTCTGGTCGGCCCGGAGGTCGCGGGGCGCGGTAATCTTCCATTCTCCGGAGCTCGTTTTTTCAAGCTGTAGGGGTTCGGCGTCTTTTTTCTTGAGTTCTAAGCCGGTAATGGCGGCCTGATCGAGTTTCAGAATTGCCGGCGGAGTATCGGCCGAGATCTTGTTGGCGTCTCCGCCCGGCCGGTGCCGTCCCGACCAGTAGAGAAAGCCGGTAAGTACGAGGAGAACAAAAGCAGCAATGACGAGACCGCGAATTTTCATAATACTTATCGAGATAGCTCCAGCACTTTAGCGCCGCTTCCACCACATGCCGACGCCTGCAAATACGATCACGAGTGGCAGGACGAACTGGCTGGTCCCCCTTACAAGGCTGAGCTGGGACCGGGTCATGGTAATGCGGCGATCTTCGGGCGGCTTGGGCCGAATGGAAATCAGGTCTTCATCGGAGGAGAGCCAGTTGACGGTATTGAGCGCCAGATCGCTGTTGCCGTTGAAATCGATGAAGCGGTTGGCCACCCAGCCGGAATTGCCGAACACAACAAACCGGCCCTGGGAATTTTCCTTGCCGGTGCTGTAAGTACCTGCGGCCGCCATGGTCAGCGGGCCCTTCTTGTTTTTGGGATCGTTGATATTGACCGACGGCGAACTCAGGTTGGTCGTGGCGACGCTCGTCGAGGAGGAATCAAAGAGTTTCTCCACGCTGGCCTTGTCCGTGCTCTTAATGTCCATCGAGCGCGAGAGGGGGAAGCCCGTGGCTGTCCGTTTAATCTCGTTCACGATGGGTTGGGAGCCGTAGCTCGTTACCAGCGCCACTTGCGGACCTAGCCCGAAAATCTGGCCGATCGGATTGAGGTCGAGGATTAGATCCTTGTCGAGGGTTACTCCCCAGCTCTGGAGCAGGCTGGTGAGCGCGTCGTTATCGGCGATTTCTGCCCGACGTATCTTGAGCGGCGGATCGAGCATGAACAGCCCGCGCCCGCCGTCCTCAATATATTTCTTGATGGCATCGACCTGCGGCTGCTGATAGTTGCGCGTCGGACCGGCGACGACCAGGGTGGTGCAGTCGGTAGGCACCTCGGCTTTCTGCAGGAGATCGATCGATTTGCTCTCGTAACTGTCTTTCCCGAGGAGGTCCTTAAAGCGGGATAAGCCTTCGCGATCCGTATCATCGATCTGATGCTCGCCGCTGCCGGTAACAAAGCACACCGTGCGGGTATTGCTCTTCAAATCGCGAATAAACGCCCCGGTAATACCCTCCTCCGTCATGCTCTTGGCTTCTTCTTTCTTGCTACCAAGCCCCACTACGGCAGTTCCAAAGTTCCTGATTCCGGCCTCGCGCGCCAGCTGCGGCTCCTTGTCCGGATCGACGTATTTGACGTGCACCCGAGGGGACAGATTCGCGTACTGGTCGAGCACGTCTTTGCCGTCACGAAAGCGGGTGCTCTGGTTGAAATAGGTAATGTTTGCGTCCTGCTTCAGGCCTTTGACGATCTTGGCGGTCTGCTCAGAAAGACTGTAGCGCTTGTTGGAAGTTGAATCGTAGGACTTGTTATAGCGATCGCCGAGCACATTGGCAATGGCCACAATTGCGATGACGACCAAGATATAGACCGTCGCGAAGGCAGCGTATTTCGTCTGTCTGGCTTTCAACCACTGAGTTGACATTTACGACCTCCAGCGCAGCGATTCCATCGACCGCGCCGTAAAAAACAATCCCAGAAAAATCATGGTTGCGTAGAAAAGGGCGTCTTTCGAGTCGATTACTCCTCTGGCAAACGACTCAAAGTGAGTTATGACGGACATATAGGAGAGGACGCGCGCCCAGGTTGAAGAATCATATCCGCTTACCCATTCAAGCACCCAGAGCAGCAGGCAGACACCGAAGGTCACGGCCCCGGCAATGATCTGGTTCTTGGTGAGCGTCGAAATGAAGGTGCCGACCGCAAGCAGGGCGCCGGCCTGGAGCAGCAGGCCTAAATACCCCACCAGCAGCGGCTTCCAGTCGGGATTGCCATATTTAAAGAGAAAAGCGAAGTTCACGGCGGTAAAAAGCAGCAGGCAGGAATAGAGCGCCATGGCCGCCAGCCACTTGCCCACGATCACCTCGAAATCGCGGACCGGGGAAGTGGCCAGCAGCTCAATCGTTCCCGTTCGCTTTTCTTCGGCGAACAGGCGCATGGTAATCATGGGAATGAAGAACAGGCCGATGACGCTTACGTTCTGGAGCAGGGGGCGGATGATCTGTTCGTTGAGGTTCATGGGAAAGCTCGAGCCACGCAGTTGCATCTGCATCCCTTCCATTACGAAATAGGCTAGAGCATTCCAGAAAAAGAACCCGAAGATGAGCCCGAACATGGTCAGCAAAATGTAGGCCACCGGGGAAACGAAGTAGCTGCGCAGTTCCTTTCGACAGATGATCAAGATATTTCTCATGATTGTCCTCCGCTGACCGCGGCTTTCTCGGCGGCTGATTCGGTTCCTGTAAGCTGAAGGAAAATTTCCTCAAGACTCATGGCTGCTGGGCGAAGCTCGTTGAGGTCCCAGCCGGACTCAACCACGGCGCGCGCCAGGTCGCCGCGCATGAGCTTGCCCTTCTGGCTCTCGATCTCGAACACGGCGCGGCTGTCGTGCTCGTCTTTACACGATACCCGGCTCACTCCGGAAACCCGTTCGAGCTTCTGCTGCACCGCCGCGGTCTCGATTGTGCCGTTGCGCCCGGCAACTTCGAGGACAATCGATTCTGCTCCCCGTGCACGAGCGCGGAGATTGCGCACCGAATCGGTGGCTACCAGTTTGCCCTTGTTGATGATGATCACCTGCTCGCAGGTCTGCTCGACCTCGGGGAGGATGTGGGTGCTGAGGACGATCGTGTGGTTGCCGGCCAGGCCCTTGATCAGATCACGGGTTTCATTGATCTGTTTGGGATCGAGTCCGGCCGTGGGCTCGTCAAAAATCAGCACATCAGGGTTGTGAATGATGGCCTGCGCCAGCCCAACCCGCTGCCGGTAGCCCTTGGAGAGCCTGCCGAGCAGCTTCTTTTTTACATCGGAAATGGCGCAGCGCTCGCAAACGAAGTCGATGCGGCTTTGAAGTTCCGTTCCCGACAGCCCTTTCAGCCGGCCCACAAACTGCAGATATTCTGCAGTCGCCATTTCCGGGTACAGCGGTGGCGTCTCGGGCAGGTAGCCGATCCTCCTCTTGACCTCGAGTGGCTGCTCGAGAACGTCGAATCCCGCCACCGTGGCGGAGCCCGAGGACGGCGGAAGAAAACATGTCAGCATGCGCATGGTCGTAGTCTTGCCCGCCCCGTTGGGCCCCAGGAATCCTACGATCTGGCCTTTTTCGACCGTAAACGAGATCTGGTCGACGGCCGTGGTACGCGCATACCTCTTGGTAAGCTCTTTTACAATGATCATAAAAAATTGTCTTTAACGGCGAGACACACAGCCATTTTTTGTGCTGATCCGCACTGGCAGGCAGTGCAGGGCTTTTCTAATCTTAAGAACAGCGACGCGCTTCTGTCAAAAGTCATTCCCGTAATGGCGAACCCAGACGCCCGCAGCCCTGGATGAAATACCTCGAGAGTGGTCAGTTCTTCGAACGTATTCCCAAACCAGGGTCGTCTCAATAGGATTCGTACACCTGTGAAGGAAGCTGGAATGGCGACTGCGCCGAAGTTCCCCATCGACGTCGACATTCAGAATCTTCTAGCGCACGCCGGCTCAGCGCCGGTTTCCCCTATCTCCATCACAGCCAAGCTGATTGTTCGGTTTACAGCACAAAGTTAAAGAAAGGAGCGAATGTCTGAGGGCGCTCGTTCCTGGCTGCATGACATAGCCTGCCGGGGTGTTGGCGATGGTGGGAGGCGACCCGCCCGTAATTGCAGACTGCGCCTGGTCTAACCGTAAGGGTAGCGAGCGCAACGGGCCGACCCTTCGTGCCAGCCGCTTCGCTTTCTTGTGCTCAGTCGGCGGCCATCTCCTGGATCTGGCGGTCCATTCCTGCGTCGTTCAAAGCCGGCGGGCCTTCGTCTGCGTCCGAGCCAGCTTCTTGCCTCAGCCGGGACTCGAGCGCCGCCATCCGGGCTTCTATGTCCTGCTCCGCCTTGCGCCTGCGGATAACCTCGTCGCGGTACCGGCGCAGGAAATAGTCGATTGTTTCAACCCGGATCCTGATCGATCCAGTGGGCTTGTTTTCGTCGAGGTCCTTGAAACAGAAATACGGAGTCCCGGACTGCTCGATGATGCCCTCGATCACCCCGTAGATGGGCGCGTCGTGGCCGCACTTGAAGCTAGAGATTTCTAGCGCCACCAGATTGGGATGACGGGCGGTAAACTTTGCCGCCCAGACCTTGTGGTTGGTACTGCAGGAATAGGAGTTCTTCCAGGCATCACTGATGTCGAGGGGGCTCGAGATGACTCCAGCACGCACCTCCTCGCCAAACAGCCTTTCGAGCATGTCTTCATCCAGAGGAAGGGTATTCTGGGAAAAGATGGGATAGCCAAGCTTCTGGAATTCGTCCAGAATCTCATGATTCAGCCCGGGATCGTGGTGGTAAGGGCGTCCCAGCATGACGATGCCGATCCGATCTTCGCGCTCTAGTTCGTCGAGCACCTGACGGGCGCGCTTGCGGATTCCGCTTTCGTACTCTTTTAAAGCCCTGAAGCCGGCTTCAATTGCCCGATCGTTCTCCTGGTCGGAAAGCCCCAGGATGGATTGCCAGGCCTGGAGCATTTGAAAGGCAAACAGCTTGCGGTCGGCGAAGTTCAAAACCGGATCGACATACTTGACCCCGTGCTCGGTAAAGACGTCGTTTTCCTTGGTGAAGGCCGCCTTTACCGTCTCCGGTGTGGCGGTCACGGTTGGGCAGGCATTGGTTCCCTGCAACTTCACCAGCGGGGAATGCAGCACGTCGTACATCGGGAAGAAGATCACATTGAGCGGTTTCTTGCGGTGCTTCTCCTGAATGAGGTTGTAGACGTGGGAAATTCCGATCTTTGCCGGGAAACAGGGATCGATGGCGCCGCGGCTTGCGCCGGCGCGATAGAGATCCGAGCTGGTGTAGTCGGAATAGATGATGTTTTCCGGCTGTAGGCCCAGACTCTCGAAATAGGCGTTGAACAACGGTGCGTAGCTATAGATATTCAGCACCCGGGGAATGCCAATGCGCACCTTGTTGCGGTTTTCTATCAGCGCGCGCCGTTCCTTCGCTCCTTTTGACCAGCCCGCCCAGCCACGCGTCGGCAGGGGGTCAGCCACGCTCTTGGCATTGGTGGGACGAAAAACTTCCTTCGCAGCAAAATCCACGAAATTCGGGTACTGATCTTTCAGCCGGTCGAGTCCGGCCTTGATGCCCTTCATCTCATTGACATCTTCGACCAGGCCCTTCTCGCAGGTGGCGATAATCAGCCGCTGTTCGCCCTGCATGAGCGGCACTTTAGTGACCTTCTTGACGGGAATGAAGTCCTTGGTCGGCTCTGTGCGCACGTCGATAAAGGTGCGCAGACAGTTGTTCTTGCAAAAGTTGCAGCGCGTCGATTCGTTGCGCGTGCTGCGGTACTGGATTTTGCGTACCGCTTCCAGTCCGATGAACGTGGTGGTGAGCCCGTTGCGCCACAGCCGCAGCGCCTCCTCGCCCGCCCCTATGGCTCCCGATTCGCCGCAATGCTCGTGGACGATGACCTCAGGCTCTTTGCCGGCGGCGCGGAAGCTGTTGCGGATGAAATCGACCTCCGCTTTCACCACTGCCAGATTGTTTTGCGTTCCCCCCTGCAGCACGAAACGCGTGCCCAGCGCTGCCAGATTAGGGATGCTGGCCACATAAAGAAAGACGTTCTTGGGCAGCACGGCCGCCAATCCGGCGAGAATTTCCTGCGCCTGCCACCCCTGTCGCTGGAAGTTCACGATGTCGGACTGCATGAAGACGGCGCAGCCGTAGCCGAACATCGGCATGGCTTTGGCTGAAAAGGCCATGTCGGCGTACTGGTTGACATCTAGCCCGAAGCCTTCGGCCGTCGACTGCAGGAAATAGCCGTTGCCGGCCGAACATTGTGTATTCAGCTTAAAATCCTTCACCCGTCCGTTATGCAGGATAATGATCTTGATGTCCTGCCCGCCGACATCTACGATGACGTGAGGGTCGTCGTAGAACTTCAGCGCCGACTGGGTGTGGGCCACGGTTTCAACCAAGGCGACATCGGCCTTCAGCACGTCTTTCAGGATGTCCTTGGCATACCCGGTGGTGGCAACTCCCAGCACCTCCATTTTTGCCCCCTGCGCCTCGACCTGCCCGCGCAGGCTTTCAAACATATCGATCGTGTCCTGGATGGGATTGCCGTTTGAGAGCTGATAGGACTTGCAGAGAATTTCCCCGTTCTCGTTCAGCAGGACGGCCTTGGTCGAGGTGGAGCCGCCGTCAATACCAATGAATCCTCCGACAGTCGAGCCCTTTTGAAAAGCGGCGGGGGTGAACTTCTTGCGACGATAGTTCTCCCTGAAGGAGTCGAGCTCGCCCGGCTTGTCGACCAGCCCGCGGCCACCCGATTTGGCCTTTTCCTCCTGCCGGCCGAACTCGATGTAATGAATCAGCTGCTCGTAACCTCGGTAGCAGCCGACGCAATCGTCTTCCGCTCGGCCAAATTCAATCGCCCCCAGAGCCGCAAAATACTGAGCATTCTGCGGCACCTTTATGAGGTCTTCCGGACGGGCGCCCTCCGGCACCTGCACCTTCCGTTCCTGCCACATGCGCGGTATGTTCGCCTGCCAAGCCTCGCGCATCCCGCGGATGAAGCTGTTCGGACCGCCGAGCAGCAAAACATGTGGGCGCAGGGTGTTTCCGCGGGTAAGCACGCTCAGGTTTTGCAGCACAATGGCCTCAAACAGCGAGGCCATCAGCTCGTCGGCAGGGGTGCCCACCTTCTGTAGGCTGTTGATGTCGGTTTCGGCAAAAACCCCGCATTTACCCGCCACTTTATGCAGCTTGATGCCGTGATATGCCTGATTACCGAGCTGCGCGGAGGGGATCTTCAGCTTGGCATTAATCTTGTCAATCACTGCACCGGTGCCGCCGGCACACTTGTCATTCATCGACGGTATCTTTTTCTTGCGTCCGGTCTCCTCGTCATCTTTGAAGACGATTATTTTCGCATCCTGGCCACCGAGCTCAATAACTGAGTAGACCTCGGGATGAAGTTTTTCGACCGCGAGAGAAACCGCCGTGACCTCCTGCACGAATTTCGCCCCGATCTGATCAGCAATCGAGCCCCCGCCCGAGCCGGTCAGAAACATCCGCGTATTGTGCCGGTCAACCCCGATCTCGGATTCAATCCGCTTGAGGAACTCGAGGGTCTTTTCCGGCTGCTTGGTCTCATGCCGCTGATAGTCCTGCCAGAGAATCTGGTCGCTCGAAGCATCGACGACCACCGCCTTCACCGTAGTCGAGCCCACGTCAAGGCCCACAAGATATCGGGTGTTGTGGTCATGCGGCTTAGAGGCGGGCTTGCTGGGGCGAACCGCGTCCGGCGGAGGTTCAAGCGGAGTGATCTGAATCAGCTGAGGACCCTTATGGTCGTGCATTCCTTCCTCTCTCTTTAACTTCAGTTCTTCGTGACCCGGGTTGGGGGTTCAGAGCAACTCAACCACACCTGGCCCCGGGCAAGGGTCGCCCCCGTCGAAATCAGTCGCCACTTGCGGTCAGGGGGGCGCTAACCTGCACCCGCGATCGCTTCCAGAAGCGCGTGTCGCGATCGATTCGATCACTGACGTGCAGAATGAACTGAGCGGCCGTTCCCGCGACCCCCTCGCGATGGGGTACGTGATAAAAGGGCTTCTTCAGCTCGGGATGCTCATCGATATACGCACGAATTTCGGTCAGGGTCTTGCCGGTCGACTTGAGGCACTGCTCGAATTCGGCCTTGGCTTTGACCTTGGCTTCGCCCAGCGCCATTTGCACACGGCTGTGGGCGTTCACCTCACCTTCGCCGGAGGTTTCTATCGGCAGGAAGATCATGTCCTTGAACTTGTTAATTACCGCCGATTGCACTCCGTCGGACTGGGTAGAAGGCATGCAGCCAAACGGTTTCAGCGCCAGGACCATGTGGCAGAGCTTATGAACGGTGTAGTAAACGTTCTTGCCTACTTCGAGGTGGCCTTCGCCCCCGCGCGCGAACTGGTTGTAAAAGGGATGGGCCATCTCGGCCAGGTCGGTTTGCGGGACCAATTCGTGAGTGATCCCCCCGAGGTTTTTGATGGTTCGGTGATAGAAGAAATTCCACATGTGCTGACCGGCGCCGATTCCCCACAGCTTCTTGTGCAGCCCGATGTAGTTGGCGAACTGCTTTTTCAGCTCGTACCACTCCGGATTGCGATAGGGGCGATTGACCGGCCACTTCGCTCGCGCGTGGGCCTTGGCCTGATACATGAGATATGCTACCCAGGTGGCAATGGGTTCGACCAGCACCTGTGCGCCTTCCCGTTCGAGAAAATCGAACATGTGGAAGTTGCCGTCGCCTTCGGTGATCTGTGCCCAGAATTCGCCGGTGATTTTTACCATCGGCTTTACCCGCGTCCGATCCACTTCGATCGCGTCCATCTTCTCTCGGGCGACGGCCAGCGCATGGAGATAATCCTTGCCCCACATATGCTCGTGCCATTTACCGAGGACGTTGAACAGATTGCGCAGAACTTTGTTGCTCTTGAACTTCGGCTTGGCCCACTCGGGTGCGACCTGTTCAATCTCAAACGCACGCCGGTTCTTCAAGTCCTGGCACAGCCCGTCGACCATCTCGCGAAACACGCGATCGGTCTCTCCAGGCACGGCTTCATAGGGGCGAATCTGGTAGATCAGGTCGTTGATGATGTCGCCCAGGTGCAGCGCATTGAGCATGCCGAAGCCAAAATCAATGGTGAACTTCAGTCCCGGCTCCCCCGAAGCTGCCTTGATGCCGTCGCTGTCTTTGAACAGCAGCACGCGGAAGCCGTCGAAACCGGCATTTTTCAAGGCAAAGCGGTACTCCGCCTCGTACATGCCGAAGCGGCAGGGTCCGCAGGAGCCGGCGGTGAAAAACACATAGTTGTCGAGAATCTCCTGCCGTCGGAGACCCTGTTTTTCGAGAAACTGCAAATATTGCACCAGATTCCCCACGGTGAAATAGGTGGGATTGCACTGGCCGTTGTTGCCGTATTCTTTGCCCGCCTGGAAGGCGGCAACGTCGGGCACGGGCAGCTTCTCGCAGCGGTACCCGCACCCCTGGAAGACGGCGCGAATCAGATCTTCATGCTTCCAGGTAAAACCACCGAATAGAATCGTGACCCGGTCGCGCTCGGCAGCCGTAAAGGCGCGTTCTATCGGACGATGAAAGTGATTGGGCTGCCCGAGCCCCGCTATCTGACGCAGCCGCGCGCGCTCTGCTTCCAAACGCTTCTTGATTTCGGTGTCTTTCTCAATTTGGACGAGGTTTGTCGCCATGTATTCCTCCGGCGGTGTGCTGATGCAGTTGCAGTTTACCCGTTGATGGACTTGGAGCGAGGCAATAGCTTGATCTTAGAAGAGGCGCCAGGCAGGGAACGCCCGGGGAACTCCCGGTCACTAAGGACCTTCTTGGCAGCCGCATCCGAAACTCCAAAACTTGGCTAGGAGGTTCGAAGTCTTACACCGGCGGAACTAAATTCTAGGGAGTTCCGTAGGCGCCGGGATAACATGCGCCAACTCGCAACGAATATTGCGAAGTGCCGCAGCTGAATAGGGCGGGCTCAAAATCAGGCCCTTCATCAGCAACTAGCATTTGAGCGACGCAGGGGTTCTTTCTAGCACAAAACCGCACCGCGATTCAAGCGAAGCACTCCTGGAGCGACCGGCGATTTGCGGTCCAAATTATCGTGAATTACCGACGCCATCTTGCGGCTAATGTTTCTCTGCGAAGGTTCCAAACTCCACCCCTGTACGAGAGTGTTGTTAACCAAGAAATCGACAAAGCTAATCGGCCGAAACTGGCAATGAAAAACGACATATTGTGATAAGAGCTTGGGGGCGGTTGTTAATCAAAAGGATTAACCAGTGGTTCGCACCTGGGTTGGTCAGAACGTGAGACCTGTGTACGTGCTCTGAGACTTGCGGGAGCAATTGTGAGCTGCAGCTCTCTCAGATGCCCA
>JAFAWX010000304.1 GCA_019241535.1 Acidobacteriota bacterium
CAGGCCAAACATTGCCAGTCGCTCCCGTAGATTTTCCAGAAAGCGATCCGCGTCCGTTTGATGCTGGAATCCCGCGATGCTGTCATCCGCATATCGGATGACGACCACTTCGCCTTGCGCCCACTTCTGACGCCAGACGTTCACCCAGAGATCGAAACTGTAGTGCAGGTATACGTTGGCGAGTAACGGTGAAATCACCGAACCCTGAGCCGTACCTGTCTCCGGTTCCGACCATTTGCCTTCCTCCATCACTCCGGCTTTCAACCATTTCCGTATCAGCCGCAGTATGCGCGGGTCGGCGACGCGATGCTCCATGAACCGGATCATCCAGCTCTTATCGAGGTTATCGAAAAAGCCGCGGATGTCCGCGTCCACAATTGTTTTTTCACCAGATGAGCTTCAATCCAAATTGAATTTGCCGTGATGTTGTCGAAGTACCGGAGATTGCTCCCGCTGTGCCGGAAGTCTTCGTCGTAGAACCTGATGCTGTAAAAGTGATCAAATTTGGCGTGTTGAAATTTGCGCGATTCAGAAGGTTGAAGATCTCTGCACGAAATTGAAGGGCGAGCCTCTCATGCAATGTGGTTGCCTTGAAAGCCGAAAAGTCCCAAGTCGCCAGGCCTGGGCCGATCAACGTATTTCGGCCGAGATTGCCGTAGAAGCCGCTGTTGGGTGGGGGAGCAAGAAAAGCATTTGGGTTGAACCACTGAGAGGGCCTGCCAAGGATAATGGGGCCACTGAAATCAGGGTTTATGAACGGTCGCACCGGATTTCGAGTGTCACCGTTGTTCGAGGGATTGTAGCTAAGCTGCGGAGTGAAGGGAAATCCTGATTGAACAGTCACGATACTGTTCACTGACCAACCGCTGACAATTGCTGCCCTCCAATTTTCAAAATCGTTGGCGAATGGCTGTCCTTTTCCAAAAGGCAGTGTGTAAACCGCATTGACGACGCCCACATGCCGCACGTCGTACGTGGCGAGACCATAATCGGCGTGTGGATTGAAAGGATTAGAAACTAGACCTGGTGCATTTGCGGCGGCGGTTGCATTCAACGAATCACCGTCATCTAAAGCCTTCGCCCAGGTATAAACTCCGCGCAGAGAAAAGCCCCGACTGAATCGGCGATTTGTGTCCACCTGGAGTGCGTGGTAGTTGCTCGTGCCCAAAGAGAACCATGTCCACGTGTTCGCAATCGCTGGATTTGCTCTCACATTAGTCGGAACGTAATACGTACCAGCGGGCACAGGTGCCCCTGCCAGAGCTGCGGGAAAGGTCGAGGGATATGTAGCCGGGCACGGCGAAGCCGGACAGATGACCGGAAATGGTTCGTTCGCATCGAGGCCGATCAGTTCGTGGTAGCCATGGCTCCCGACATATCCGAGAGTAACTGATGTATCGCGCGTAATCTCCTGCTGCACTCGCAGCGACCACGAAATCAAAGTTGGTGTGTTCATGTCCGGTTGAACGCCTCCGGGTACAAGCTTCGCTCCCTTCGGGGGAGCAGCAGAGGCGTCGATCGGCAGGGATGAAACCGGAAATGGAGTCGTCGCGCTTCCGACACTGTAGGTCCGATTAAACGGTGCATTTTGGTCGGCTCGGTAACCGAGCGCGTCCTGCAGATCGTTGTACATGCCGAATCCTGCACGGATGACGGTCTTATCGGTGAATGGACTGAAAGCTAAACCAACTCGCGGTTGCGGGAGGAATTTGGCGTTGTTAACTATAAACAATGAATTTCCCACGTGGGACGTATTTGATATCACTCCGTTGTTGAAGGTGTAGTTTGCCGCACGACCATGCGCCTCGTTCCACCCCGTTGTGAATTCGTTACGAAAGCCAAGAGACACGATTAGATGGGGCACGACGCGAATTACATCTTGGCCGTACCAAGCACCAAATAGCGAACGCCAGTTCATCTCTGTAGGTACCGGATCCCAAAGAAAACTGGTCATGTTTCCCTGGAGAAAATTCGTTAGGCTCGAAAACGTCGCTTGCGCATACTGACTGAGCGCGATGGTTTCATTAGACTGGAAAGGCTGGAACCAAGCCCCAAATGTCAGTTGATGGCGTCGGCGTGTCATCGACACGCGATCTTCGAAGCTGAACATATTGCGTGCGATCCGTAAATTGCTGCCGTTGTTGCTGCCCGCAAGTCCGATCGCCGCCTGGGGATTCGAAGCCGCACTCCCACCTACAACAACCGCCCCAACCTGGTGCCCCGCAAGGAAACCGGGAACCGCGGCGGCGGGTGTTCCTGGAGTGGGTTCACCGGTGAAGAAATACCCCGCCCGTGAATATCCCACACGAGCAACGTTGACCGTAGCAGCCGAGAAAGAATGGGTTTCCTCCAAGCTGAACACCTGCTCGCGTAAGGTAAGAATGTCTGAACTGTAAGGGTCGAGAACGGTCTCGGTGAAGTCATCCCCATCGTCGATCGTGAAAACGGACGATAGAGAATCCCGCGACGAAAGATTGTGGTCGAGCCGCAAGGTCCCAAAGTCCTCGCGAACGGTTTGCAGTGGACTACTGAAGTACTCTGCGATACCACAACTTGGGTTACAAGCCTCGGTTGCGGATTGCGGCCACAAATTGAGCAAAGGCTGAACTGCGGGAACTGCGCCAGCGCGCGATCCATCATCAGGGACAAACGCGAGGGACGTCTGGTGCAGATGTTGGCGCAATCCCTCATAGTTGCCAAACAGGAAAGTCTTATTGCCGCGGAGTGGCCCGCCCAGGGCGGCCCCGAACTGGTTGCGTTGAAAGGGTGGAGCTGAACCTTTATCGAAGTAGTTCGAAGCGTCGAGAGCACTGTTTCGTAAGAATTCGTAGATGCTGCCGTGCAGCTCATTTGTTCCCGATTGAGTGACAATATTGACCTGCCCTCCTGGGTGCTTGCCGTATTCGGGTCCGTAGGAATCGCGGAGAACATTGAATTCTTTTACCGCATCTACGCCGAGCAATTGCCCGCTACTGCCGCCTGGCTGCATATTGTTCTCCGCTGCGCCGGTGAACTCAACACCGTTCAGGATGAAGAGATTTTGTTGGGGTCGGTTTCCGGCAACCGCGAAGTCGTTACCGGTTGTGGAATTCGAAACGCCAATCCCGCCGGTCTTTTCCCAAGTGAAATTCACAATTCCCGGATTCAACGTCAGAAGCAGATCGTAGCTGCGCCCGTTCAAAGGTAAATCCTTCACCTGCCTTTCGCCGACTAGCCCGGAGATGTCCTGAGTTGTCAGATTTACCACCGCCGCATCGGCTGTGACTTTAACCTTTTCCGTCACCTCACCGACCCGCAGGCTCAAATCGACGCTTGCACCTTGCCCGACCACGAGCCGGACGCCCGATCGAATACCTTCCGCAAATCCTTCTTTTGTCGCCCGAATTTCGTACACGCCTACGGGGAGGGCGAAGAATTGGTATCGGCCACTCTGATCTGTGACCCCGCTCCGGGACGTGCCGCTCTCGAGACTCCTCGCATTGACTGTGGCTGCTGATACCGCAGCTCCGGAAGAGTCCGTGATCACACCAGACAGGCTCGCCGATACTTGTGCGGTACACAAGTGAGCGGCTAGGCAACAAAAACCCAGTGCACTAAGTAAGTATTGGAACCCAGTCCGGCATGAACCGCCGTCCGCGGCATACGATGATCTGTTTCTAGATCTCGACAGTTCGAGAAGTGTTCCGGCGGCTTGCATTCTTTCCCTCGAGACATGAAATGATTGCAGAAATCAAAAGTGTATAATATGAGTGGTTTCTGAGTCGAATCCAATGCACATGTCTCCATATTTGGCAACCTGACACAAGGTTTGCGAGTGGTTTGACCATCGCATTTGTGCACTGTAGGATTCGGCTTCAAATGCTGGGCAATCCAAAATCTCACTTTGCTAAACACTCAAGCGACGAATTGTTGAAGCCCCGCGAAGCGGCTCTGGAGCTTCGCATTAGTTTTCCAACAATCAAGCAATGGATCTATAAGCGCAAGATTCGCAGCATTCGAACAGCGGGCGGACATCACCGTATACCGCAGAGCGAAATCGACCGACTACTGTTTCGCACGCGGGCAAAGACCGCCCCCGAGCGGGATCTCGTTATCCGCCGGCTTAGCGGCAGGAATCAGTTGGTAGGAAGAGTTCAGAGCGTTCGCGTCAGTGGGCTCATGGCGGAGGTGGTCATTTCGATTGGTGAACAGCAAATCACCTCGATCATCACAGCGCGGTCGGCTCGCGAGATGAACCTGAAGGCCGGGCAGACGGCTGCGGCTCTTATCAAGTCGACGGAAGTAATGATTCTGCGGGTGTGATATGAAAAAAGTGTCGTTCTTGCGCGCTTTATTGTGTGCTGTCGTGTTAAGCAACGGGATTGTGCAATCTCAGGAACTCACGGTTGAAACCGACTCGGGAAAGCACGTACTGGGAACGCGCAGATATCGAAGCTTTGCCGCACACGAAACTGACTGCTTCCGAACATGCACCGGTGCTCTTTGAAGGGGTGCCACTCAAGAGTGGGCTGGAAAAGGCTGGCGCCAGTTTTGGAGATTCGATCAGGGGCAAACGACTGACAGATTGCTTGCTTGTGGAAGCGGCTGATGGATATCGAGTCGTAATCGCTCTCCCACGAATTGGACCCGGCGTTTACCGACAAGCAAACTCTACTGGTTTTTCTCCGGGACGGTAAGCCCTTGGGAGAAAAAGAAGGTTCCCTATCGTGTTTGTTATGCCAGAGGAAAAGAGAATGGCGCGCTGGGTCAGACAGGTCATGAGGCTGAAATAGCCGATGTTCACTAGCGGAATCAGTCTTTTTGAATCATCAGTTCAGTGGCTTTAACCACGGCAGTGACGGTATCGCCCTTTTTGAGCTTGAGTTCCTCAGCACTATGGCGAAGGTAATTGCACTTTCTATGAGGTTCTCCCAACGCGAACAACCACGTGGGCCATGACATTGCCAAGCTGGGTTTCTTCGATGGTTCCGCGGAGCCTGTTTCGGGCTGAGATCGGCATGCAGGAATTACAGAACGCAGAAGGTGGCCATGGACATCCGACGCCAAGCACTTATCGCTATTTTTACAAGCGCCCTGGCTGTGCATGCTGCTGCCGCTCAGGAGATCACAGTCGCGGCTGCCGCGGACCTGCAGACTGCCATGCAGGAGTTGGCGGGCCGGTATCAGAAGGAAAATGGAAAAAGCGTAAAAGTCATTTACGGTTCTTCCGGAAACCTCTTTCAACAGATTCAAAACGGTGCTCCGTTTGACATGTTCTTTTCCGCCAATCTGGATTACCCCAAGAGACTCGAAGCTGCCGGTCTGGCATTGCCAGGAAGCTATTACCAGTACGCCAGAGGAAAAATCGCAGTCTGGGTTCAAAACGATTCAAAAATTGATCTGAATGCCGGCCTGAAGGCTCTTCTTGATCCCACCATAAAGAAAATCGCCATTGCCAACCCCCTACACGCTCCATACGGCCTCGCGGCGGTCTCCGCCATGCAGAAGGAGGGTATCTACGAGAAAGTCAAAGAAAAACTGATCTTCGGCGAGAATATATCGCAAACCTCCTCGTTCATCATCTCAGGGTCGGCCGAGATAGGCGTTGTAGCGCTTTCGCTCGCGTTGTCTCCAAACATGAAAGACAAGGGCCGATACGCGGAGATTGCTGCCGATGAGTACCCGCCCATCGAACAAGCGTGCGTCATTTTGAATTCTTCCAAAGAAACGGCATTTGCCCAGAAGTTCCTGTCTTACATCAAGGATAACGAAACGGCGAAAGTACTCGCACATTACGGCTTTGATGTGAGTGGTCGGGACAAGTAATAGAGCTCTGTCCATATCTACAGTGAAACACGGGTGCAAACGGTTCACTCATAGCGCGAGAGAGGAAAAACGCCCCTCTCGGTGTTGAATTTTCGGTGGCCTCCCGCTCTGCAGTGGGGCTCTTCGAAAGTGGCAGAACCTGGGATTCTCCGATGCGCCAGAAGATTCCAGCCCAAGAAGAATGCTCGCCTCGCGGCGGCGCTTTTTGAAAGGCCCTCAGCTCCTCAGTCCAGTTGAGTCGGTTCGCGAGCACTCCCGGTTGACCCTTGCGAGTGCAGATGTTATAAAAGTTCGTTGCCGGGGAGGTCCCTAGCTCCCGTTCGCGGCAGATGCATCAATCGTCGATGCCGCCAAAATCAACTCTGAAAAGCCTGAGAAGGGAAGCGTGTTCGAAAATGGGCGGGGCGTGGCCGTTTGCCTCTCGTCCGTGTCCCGGCTGCGGAGAATCGGCACAAGAAAGTCATCCTGACTAGACTCGTATTGGAGGAACTCCCATGCGCATCCCAACCCGCGCCCTGCCAGCATCCTACGCAGCCGGGACTCTCGTTCGCGAGCGGCTTTTCAAAGGCTGTAAAGTTGCTCTTGGCGTCTTTGTTTCTTTGATTCTAGCCGCCTCGGTTGCCTCCGCTCAGCCCGCATCCGTGAGCGGAGAAGCCAACCTGAAGCTGCCGGATCTGTCTACCGTCACGTTTTTGGGGATGGACGGACATAGCCTGCTGATGATCGGGATCCTATTCTGCATATTCGGCCTCGGATTTGGGTTAGTAATCTACTCCCGCCTGAAGAACCTGCCGGTACACCGGACCATGCGGGACATCTCCGAGCTGATATACGAGACTTGCAAAACGTACCTGGTAACCCAGGGCAAGTTCCTGCTTCTTCTCTGGGCGTTTATCGCGGTGATTATTCTCCTTTATTTCGGGGTGCTGCTTAAGTACCAGGCGGCGCGGGTGGCCATTATTCTCGCCTTCAGCGTCGTAGGAATTGCCGGCAGCTATGGCGTCGCCTGGTTTGGTATCCGGGTCAATACTTTCGCCAATTCGAGGACGGCTTTTGCCAGCCTGACTGGAAAGCCTTACCCGATTTACCGCATCCCTTTATCGGCCGGCATGAGCATTGGCATGATGCTGATCTCGGTCGAACTGCTGATTATGCTCTTCATCCTGCTGTTCATCCCCGGAGATTACGCCGGCCCTTGCTTCATCGGTTTTGCTATTGGTGAATCACTCGGGGCAGCTGCGCTCAGAATCGCGGGAGGCATCTTCACCAAGATCGCCGACATCGGCTCGGATCTAATGAAAATCGTTTTCAAGATCAAGGAAGACGATGCTCGAAACCCGGGCGTGATCGCCGACTGTACCGGCGATAACGCGGGCGATTCGGTAGGGCCGTCCGCCGACGGCTTTGAAACTTACGGAGTGACCGGCGTTGCCCTGATTACCTTCATCCTGCTGGGCGTCAAGAGCCCAATGGTGCAAGTGCAGCTTCTTGTCTGGATCTTCGTGATGCGCATCATGATGCTGATCGCGAGCGCGGTCGCCTATTTCCTGAACAGTGCGATCGCCAAGGCGCGCTATGCCAACTCCAACGAGATGAATTTTGAGGCGCCACTTACTTCCCTGGTGTGGGTGACTTCCCTGGTTTCGATCGCCCTGACGTACCTGATTTCAAAGTTGATGATTCCCGACCTGGGGGGCGACGGCACGCAGTGGTGGAAATTGGCATCGATTATTTCCTGCGGCACTCTTGCGGGCGCTCTGATTCCAGAACTGGTGAAGGTATTTACCTCGGTTGAGTCGCGTCATACCAAAGAAGTAGTCACCTCGGCGCAGGAGGGCGGGGCATCGCTCGGAATCCTTTCCGGCTTCGTTGCGGGCAATTTTTCAGCGTATTACCTGGGTCTCTCGATGGTGATCCTAATGGCGGTCGGTTATTACGTGAGCACGATGGGTTTGGCGACGGCCGCCACCATGGTAGCGGCGCCTGTGTTCGCCTTCGGACTGGTGGCCTTCGGATTCTTGGGAATGGGCCCGGTAACGATCGCTGTTGATTCCTACGGTCCGGTCACCGACAATGCGCAATCGGTCTACGAGCTGTCCCTCATTGAGCAGGTGCCGAACGTCGAATCTGAAATCAGGAAGGATTTTAGGATGGACGTTCATTTCGAACGGGCAAAGCACCTGCTCGAAGCGAACGACGGCGCCGGAAACACCTTCAAGGCTACGGCCAAGCCGGTGCTTATCGGCACCGCTGTAGTGGGTGCCACCACCATGATTTTCTCGATCATCATGGCGCTCACAAGTGGGCTCTCGGAGAACGTCGACAAACTTTCCCTTCTACATGCGCCATTTGTTCTCGGGCTGATTACCGGCGGCGCCATTATCTACTGGTTTACCGGTTCCTCGACGCAGGCGGTTACCACCGGCGCTTACCGGGCGGTCGAATTTATCAAGCGCAACATCCGGCTCGATGGGGTTGAAAAGGCTTCGGTGGCGGACAGCAAGAAGGTAGTGCAAATCTGCACCCAGTATGCGCAACGCGGTATGCTGAACATTTTTCTGGCCGTGTTTTTTGCTACGCTCGCCTTTGCGTTTGTCGAACCCTTCTACTTCATCGGCTACCTGATATCCATCGCCGTCTTCGGGCTTTACCAGGCCATCTTCATGGCAAATGCCGGCGGCGCCTGGGACAATGCCAAGAAGATTGTGGAAGTCGAATTGAAGCAGAAGGGAACCGAATTGCATGCCGCCACGGTCGTCGGCGACACGGTCGGCGATCCCTTCAAAGATACATCGTCGGTGGCCATGAATCCGGTTATCAAATTCACCACCCTTTTCGGGTTGCTGGCGGTCGAGCTCGCCGTTGAACTCACCTCAAAGAACGCTCCCTTGACTCGCGCACTGGCTCTGCTGTTCTTCCTCATATCTTTCTTCTTCGTCCACCGTTCCTTTTACGGAATGCGCATTGCGGCCGAGGTGAAACGTCAAGAGGTTCCGGCGACAGCCGACTGAGCATCGGCCATTTCGTGGCGGCAGCCGTGATGGGCGAGTCGAGCGCCAAAGGGGAGAACCCGCTATCGTAGCGCGCTAAGCAAAAAGGCCAAGAGCAGAGCCCGCAAATTAACGTGGCGGTGCTCGCGACGGCTGCAGCTATTCTGGGCTCCGGCACTGGGTGCAATAGCCCCCCACCTCCAGACGGCTGACCACGATGTGGAAGCGGCAGTCGCGCTCAATCTCTCTTTTCAGGCGATCAAACAGGTCGCTTTCGAATTCAAATATGTTGCCGCAACGCAGGCAGGCCATGTGAATGTGATCGCGTTGCGGGCGACGCTCGTAATAATGCTTTTCACCTTGCATGTGCATCAGATCGAGTTCGTCGATTAATCCGTAGCGCTTCAATAATTTGAGGGTGCGGTAGACGGTAACGCGATCAATGCCGGGATCGAGCCTGCGAGCCTGACGTAGAATTTGGGCGGCGTCCAGGTGCTGGCTGGCGTTTTCGACCACGCCCAAAATCGTCCGCCGCTGGTGAGTGAGCCGAACCCCACGCGCGGTCAGGGCCGCCTGCAACCGCCCTGGCGCTTCAGTTTGAGGCAGTGGCATAGGGAGAATTGCTCCAGAAGAAAGTCGCTGGCAAATAGATTAATGGAAGTTCCGGCACGTGCAAGCCCGGCTCCGGCTGACTTGCATGCCGGCGTGACAATGTTTGGCCCCGACATGGCGTGCCAGAAAAGAATTACTCTCCCCGCATTTTCACCCTCACGCTATGGGCCAGTTTTTCGATCTCTTCAGCCTTCTTGATCACGTCCATGGAGAGGACGTTCGAGTTCGTCTTGTCGACGTATTCCTTCAATTCGGTCGACAGCTTCAGCAGTTTCTCCGTGTCGCGTTTGAGCTCGGCTTGGCGCTGCTGGTTGGCCTTTTTCTGCATCTCTCTCTCAAACTGCGGCGGCACATTCGGCGTGTTATCCGCCGGTCCGCCCTGCTGGATTCCGGGCGTCGGCAGCGGTTGTTGCTGGCGGGACTGTTGGGCAGTTGAAAATACCTGCAGGGTATACAAAAGCACGCAAGAAGCGCTCAATATCTTTACTCGGTGCACGGCGGTCCTCTTCGCTAGAGCCGATTATATGCTCCTTCGGATCTGAGCCGCTCAAAGCGCGTTGCTATAATCAGGCACTGAAATGGCGCTTTCCTCGCTCCAAGCGAAGCTAGCTTCTCCCCAGCCGAACCTGCCGACTCTGGTGGGTGACTGGCGCGAAGATACCATGACCTTCCTGCGCCATGATGTGCCCAAAATTGTGCTGGTTGTGATCGGCGCCTACCTCCTCACCCGGCTTCTGCGGACTATCGCCCGCAAGAGTGCCGACCTGCACATTCGCAAGCTCGCACCCGGTGTCCGGGTGCAGCAGGTCAAAACCGTGACCAGCGTAGTGACCAGTGTAGGTGTTTTCATCATCTTTTTTGTTGCCACACTCGAGGTACTTGCTCTCCTCGGACTCAATCTCGGCCCCATGCTGGCCAGCGCCGGAATTGCGGGACTGGCCATCGGTTTTGGGGCGCAGACGCTGGTAAAGGACTTTATTAACGGGTTCTTCATTCTCTTTGAGAATCAATACGACATTGGCGACACCATCCGCATCGCCGGCGTGAAGGGAACGGTTGAACGCATGAGCCTGCGCAACACGGTCCTCAGGGATGAGGACGGGACGCTGCACATTGTCCCTAACAGCGCAGTTCAGATTGTCTCGAATGCGACCCGTGACTGGTCTCAGCTCGCGCTGCGAGTTGCCGTTGCCTATAACGAACCGAGTGATAAGATCGTGCGGCTGTTAAAAGAGGTTGGCGCCACCGTTCGGCACGATCCCGCGTTCGCCGACGACATCGTCAGCGATATTGATGTGCCGGGAATCGATCGCGTAGGCAGTGGGGAAGCGGAATACCTTATGCTTATCAAGACTCGCCCCAACAAGCAGTACCCGGTCAGTCGCGAGTTGCGCCGCCGCATCAAGGAGTGCTTCGAGAGCAATAAGGTCCAGGCCGCCGGGCCGGGGCGTATCTATGTAGTCGATCAACCTACCGGCAGGGTTTCCTGACGGTCTGGCTAGCGCTGGCATTTCGGGCAGTAATGAGTGCTCCGCCCGGCAACCACAACGCGCCGGATAACTGCCTTACATACCAAACAGGGTTCCCCGCCTCGGCCGTAAACGCGATGCCGCAGCTGAAACGAGCCTTCCTGGCCATCCGCGTCCACGTAACTTGCAATGGTTGATCCGCCTAGCCGAATCGCCTGTTTCAGAACCCGCTTGAGAGCCTGGCGCAACCGCCTTAAGTCGCTTTGAGTGAGCGAAGCCGCGCGGCGGCGCGGGCGAATGCCGGCTCGGAACAAGGCTTCGTCCGCATAGATGTTGCCTACGCCGCTCAGAAGTTTTTGATTCAGAAGGGCGCTCTTGATTGGAGTCCGGCGGCCGTGAAAAAGAGCAGCAAAGTCTGTTTGCCCGATTTCAAGCGGTTCAGACCCGGGAATTGAGAATTCATTCACCACCCGTAGCCGGCCGAAGCGCCGCGGATCGATGAAGCGCAGCTCACGGCCGGAGGACAGGCGCACGATGGCATGGGTGTGCTTTGCCACCTCCGCCTCCGGGGGGCACACCAGCAGGCGGCCGGTCATCCCCAGGTGAACGATCCATTGCGCGCGTGGCTCGCCTTCGCCGGCGGCCACAAGATCGAAGACGATGTGCTTGCCTGCACGGCGGACGTTAGCGATGCGCTTGGATTCGAGAGCGGCCGCGATTTCTGGGGCGGCGGATTTGAGCGGCTCCGGTTTTGACCCCAGCCAAACCGCCTCGATGTTTTCTCCTTGGAGGCGTGTGGCCAGCCCGCGGGCGATGGTTTCGACTTCCGGAAGCTCAGGCATCAGAACCGTTACCCCTGAATCTGATCGGAATCGGCCGCGAAGGCTCGCGAAAAACATCCAGAGGCCAGATCCGACTTCAGTGATATTAAAGACTATTTCATCCCGAGCTGCCAAAACATGAATGCGTAAGCATCGGTAAGTTCTTCAATCTGCTTAGCGATGGGTTTCCCGGCGCCATGACCGGCCTTATTGTCGATGCGCAGCAGGATTGGACGCTGGCGATCGCGGCCGTTGGCCGCCACAGCCTGCATCAGAGCCGCCATTTTCTTAGCATGCATGGGATCTACCCGAGTATCGGAATCGGCAGTCATGAACAGGGTTGCAGGGTATTCCATGCCCGGCCTCACGTGATGATAAGGGGAGTAGGCGTAAAGCCATTCGAATTGCTTAGCATCCTGGGCGGATCCATACTCCGGTATCCAGAGTTTGGCGATCTGGAAATTCTGGTAGCGCAGCATATCAAGCAGGGGAACCTGACAGACCACCGCCCGGAAGAGATCGGGGCGCTGCGTGAGAGCAGCACCCATGAGCAGGCCTCCGTTTGATCCTCCGCGAATAGCCAGGTGCTGGGTGTCGGTGTATCGCTGGGTGATAAGAAACTCCGCGGCGGCAATGAAATCGTCAAACACATTCTGCTTCTTCTCGAGCATGCCAGCTCGATGCCAGTCCTCCCCAAATTCGGCTCCTCCGCGCAGGTTAGCGACTGCAAAGACTCCGCCATGCTCGAGCCAAACATAGCGGTCGGCAACAAAACCCGGAGTCAGGCTGACATTAAAACCGCCATAACCGGTCAGCAGTGTGGGGTTCTTGCCATTAAGCTGCAAGCCTTTTCTGTAAAACACGAACATGGGAACGCGGGTGCCATCCTTGGAATTGAACCAAAGCTGCTTTACCTCGTAAGCGGCGGGATCGATGCCAGGAGCATTTACCTTGTTCCAGAGGGACCGGCCGCCGCCCGCGAGATCCACCTGATAGACGGAGTCGGGGACGGTGAAAGAGTGAAATGCGAAAAACGCTTCTTTGCGGTTCCATTTGCCCCCAATTCCATACACGCTGCCGATTTCTGGCAACGGTAGATCCCGCAGTGGCTGGCCGTCGGTTGTGAAGAGCTTCAGTTGTGAGCTTGCATTCTGCTCGTAATGGGCCAATAAAAGGCCATTCACGACGCTGGCGCTGTCTAATACCGCTTCCGACTGGGTAATTATCTCTTTCCAGTTCGCCCGTGCGGGCGCGGTTGCTGAGACAGAGAACATGCGGTACCGAGGCGCGTCTTCATTGCTAGTAATGAATATGCGCCCATTGTAAATTTCTCCTCCATAGAGAAAATTCTTGCCCTCCGTTATTCGCCGCGCCCCCGTGTCGGCTTCGAGATCCTGAAGATAGAGTTCGGTTTTCGTATAGCCTTGCTCGACAGTTATTAGCAGCCATCGTCCGTCGTTCGAAATATGCACATTGGGCCAGTCTTCGGGATCCCGACCCTTACCGAAGATCAGCGGATCCTTTCCCGGGTCGCTCCCGAGCCTGTGGTAGTAAATCTGGCGATGGTAAGCTTCCTCCCCGGGGGGAACTGTTCCTTTTTGAGGATAGCGGGTGTAAAAAAAACCGGAGTCGTCGGGCTTCCACGCGATGCTGGCAGCCCGGGTGCGCTCGATTTTGTCGGGAAGCAGGTTGCCTGTCCGGGTTTCGATGACGTGAAGAGTACTAATTTCGGAACCGCTTGGAGAGGTACCATAGGCTACGTAGGTTCCCTGTTCGGAAGGGATCCACCAGTCCAGAGCTACGGTGCCGTCAGCGGCGAGCTGGTTCACGTCGACCAGAGGCCGCTCGTTCCCGCGCAGTCCCTCACGCACGAAAAGCACTGGCTGGTTCTGTTTACCTTCTCGTCTTGTATAGAAGTAGTACCTGCCTCCCGGCTGAGGCGCAGAAATGGTGCCTATGGACATCAGTTGCGTCAGGCGCTCGCGCAGCGAATCGCGTCCTGGCAGGGGATCGAGAATCGCGCGGGTATAGGCGAGTTCTCGGTTGACCCACAGCTGTGTCTCTGGATTTGCTGAATCTTCCATCCAGCGATACGGATCGAGAATTTTACGGCCGTGCACAACTTCCTCTATTGGCTTCTGAGGGGCCGAAGGGGGCCCGGCGGATAGCGTGGAAGGGCTATCTTCACCGGTAACCACCGTCACGCAACAATAAACTAAGCAGAACACCAGTACTAAGTTAAGTGCCTCTTCCATTAAGGCCCCACATGATGAAGTCTTGATTTACGCATCCGCCAGGTCAGATTAGCAAATGACATCCTCGACTGCCACGGGCTGTTCTTCCGAGGCAAGCGGCAGATTTGCACATAGAATTGCGAGTGCTAATATGGTTCAATACACTCCTCAGTAGCTCAATGGCAGAGCATCCGGCTGTTAACCGGAGGGTTGTAGGTTCGAGTCCTACCTGAGGAGCCATTCTTTGTTGTATTTATGCGGGTTCTACTTTTCGGTTCCCGAGCAAAACCCCAGAAGATTTTCTGCGAAGCCTTCTTGGAAAACTTCGCAAAGACGGCGTCGGTACGCGGCTCGATAGCCTTGCGGACCCTCTCTGGGATGTGATCCATGTAAACCTCGGCGGTGGTTTTGATCTGTTTATGGCGCAAGATTGTCTGGGCGTCTTTCATCGTACCGTGCGTCTGCAGATCAGTGCCAAGCGTGCGCGGCAGCACCTGGAAAGTGCAGAGCTTGCGATCGATACCCAGCTGATCCGCAATCGGCAAGACCTTCCATTTGAAAAACTTTCTTGGCACGAAAAGGTACCACTTTCCTCTTATTCCTGAGATGCCCGTTGGTGGCGAACATCAAAGCATCGGGCGAAGTATCGGGGCATACTTGGCGCCAGGCTTCAATATAGGGCCTGATTCGCTGCGGGATTTTATTCTTGCTCGACTATCCTTAGTTTTACCTTGCCCTCGTAGAGTCGTCCCTCATAAGCGGTGTCATAGACGATGAAATGACCAAAAGCATATGATTCCAAGTCAGGCCGAGGTCTTCGGCGGTGCGGGACCGCAGAAGCAACCACGGCGAGCAGAGCACGGTCCCTCGGGTGCGGCATGGCATCAATAAGCTTCAAGATCGATTCCGGCTGCATTTTCGCCTTCTTCACTGTTTTTTTATCGGGTAACAGCAAATCTTCGGCTTGATCCCCTACGATGAATTTCGTTTTGCGGGATGTCTTGAAGCTGGTTCGACTATTCGAGAAGGCATGGCGGACGATTGAGTCGGAAAATTCTTTGGGAACATGATTCAAGTGCAGCAGCTCAAATTGTGCGATCCTCCCGAGCGGTCGATCTTAGAAGTACTCCACCCTGTAGCGATTGATTTCGAAGCAGCAACACGTTCAACTGGAGCCGCCCGCAGCGATAGCATACATTGGCCGGAAACGGGCTTTGTGGTCCCTGAAGTCAGTCCGGCCCGCCGATGTCTGCGAGTTTCAACTTCCGCTTATGCCCGTGCTTTGGAGTCTCTTACGCGCTTTCTTTGGTGAGCACTCGACAACTTTCGGGGATGATCCCGGTGAAATCCGTTAACCCGGACAGGTACCGCCTAATTCAGTTGGGCTCGATGAGTGGGCCGTTCGTAATGAGCTTCGACTCCACTATGCCGATCTCGACCCGGCGGTTGGCAGCACGCGCTTGGTCGCTGTCGCCCGGAACGCGCGGGTCGGACTTGCCACAACCCTTGGCGCTCATAATTTTTGGGGAAATTCCAGCCTGCATCAGGAACTCGCGGACGGCTTCGGCGCGACGCTGCGAAGGTTGCAAGTTGTACGTCTGCGTGCCGATGTCGTCCGTATATCCGTAAACAGCAACCGTATATCCCTTAAGCGTCATCAGGATTCCGGCGATGCGATTGAGGATGTCGCGGTATTCCGGTTTAATGTTTGCCTTATCAAAGTCGAAGCGAATTGACTTGCTGTCCAGCGTCATGACCAAGCCCATCGCGGTACGACGTGTTTCGGCGATTTGCCCGAGAGCCTGTTGCAGTTGTTGAAGTTCCGACTCTCGCTCCCGCCGATATTCCTCCGCCTGAGGCTTGGCTTGATGCGCCTTTTGCTGCTCAGTGGCGGCCTGCTCCCGTGCAAGCTGCGCCTGCGCCTCCGAGTTCAATTGAGCCTGCTTCGCCAAGTCGCGCTGTTGAGCGGCTGCCCGAGCGTTCGCTGCGGCTTCCGAAGCCTGCTGAGTCGACGTCTGC
>JAFAWX010000046.1 GCA_019241535.1 Acidobacteriota bacterium
CTGCCGCGCAACACATGCTGACCATCGTGGCGAACTGGAGCAACCCGTTCGGGGACGGCCACGCAGCCGAGAGAATAGCAGAGACGCTGGCCAGCGTTGTTGCCGAAGAAAAGACTGCTCCTGCCACTCCGGCATCCGTGAGCTGACTTACCCGATAGCGCAATAGGATTGATGTGGAATCGGCGGAAGTACATGTGTTGGCGACTCTGTTGCATGCGAATGGTATCTAAGTTTTTCGGACAAAATGATGCTGCTCGCAGGAAACTTATGAGAGAACACCTATGACCGCAGGCGTACTTTTGAAGCTTCGGTGTCCTTGTTGCCGAGGTGGTTTGGAACTGCGGGCTTTCGCGGAAGATTACCTGAAAGGGGTCGACCAGGATCAGCCCGGAACTTCACCCGTGCCTAGCGGCCGGTTACGAATCATCAGGGAGGGGGTCCTGCTTTGCAACCGGTGCAGGATTTGGTATCCCATTGCATCTTACGTTCCAGTGATGCTCGTTTTTCAGACTCCATTCCACAAGACTTTTGCCCGTACACATGCCCAGGAGATCGCGCGCCTGCCGAATTACAATATACCGGCCGGTCAGCCGAAGCCCGGCGAGCACAGCGTCCAGGCAACGTTCACTGAACAGTGGAATACTCTCCAAAATGACGATCTAAGCTTCAGTTACTCCAGAGAAGACCTAGAGAATCTTCATAGAAAAGTTCTTTTGAAATGGAGCACCGCCCCGCCGCCCGATGTTCGCAACATTCTGAACGTAGGAGTGGGATTTGGCGTGGAATCCGAAGTGCTTCACAAGATCAGCGGCGCCGAGATTTACGCTCTCGACCTGAATTTCTCTCTTCTCGGCAGCGGGCCGTTGTTTCGGGAAAAACCGTTCCTGCACTTGATCGTCGGTTCTCTGTTCGATCCGCCTTTTGCAGAAAAATCCTTTGATCTCGTATATAGCCAGGGCGTGCTGATGCATACCTATGACACACGTCAGGCATTCAACAGCATTGCACGCTTCGTGCGGGATGATGGGCGGCTCTTTATCTGGATAGACGCGATTGAAGACATTTTTGCACGGCGGGGAATCCGCGGGCTACTAACGAAGGCATTGTACTTTTCATCACTGGTTGTGCGACCCGTCTTGAGTCGCGCGCCTTCGCTGTTGCGAAGCGTGGCCATCTGGGTCATCTCCCTCCTCCTCCACCCGCTGATGGTGGCGAGAGAACTCCACCCCGGCAAATGGAGTCTCAAGAATACGAATCATCACTTCCGAGATTATTTCACGCCCCGTTATGTGCATATGCACACCTTCAACGAGGTGGTTGAATGGTACGAAACGCTCGGTTTCAATGATCTGCGGCTGCATTCCCCGCTGATGTTCCGACGGTTATTCGGCCGGTCTCTATTCGGGATAGGCATCCTGGGCCGGCGAATGGCGACCGAAGATTCAGTTGAATCCCGGTCATCGCTTCAGGAAGAAGCAGTAGGCGTCAATGCGCACTGACGATCGTATGGGACTGATGACGGGCGAAAGAGCGTAAACGAGATCGCTGCCCGTTCCACCTGGCTGGATTGTTGGCGCTGCTCTAAACGCCTCGCCAAGCCAACTTAGGATCCTTCTGCCGATGATAAATTTTTTGCACGTTGCATTCTGGTTCTGCATTCTGGTGCCGGCTTACGTCTTTGTAGGGTATCCGGCGTTGCTGGCGCTGGGAGCACTTTTTTATCGTCGTTCCGTCCGCACTGCTTCGGACTATGAACCGACTGTGAGTATTTTGATAGCCGCTTACAACGAGGAAGCTAATATCGAGCGTTCCATAAGATCGGCTCTCAATCAGGACTATCCGGCGGAGAAGCTCGAGGTGATCGTCGGCTCGGACGGATCCACCGATCGTACTGGGTGCATAGTCGCAGAATGGTGTTGCCGCGATAAGCGGGTACGGCTCTTAGACCTGCCGAGAGCCGGAAAAGCAATGACAGATAATGCCCTGGTGGCGGCCGCGCGCGGCGAGATCATCGTTGCCACGTCGGCCTTTGCATTCGCCGAACCTGCGTGGGTACGCAACATAGTACGTGTTTTCTCTGACAGCGGCGTGGGGTGTGTTACCAGCCACGCCCGGATGGTTAATTCCCGCGCAAGCGGCGTTTCCGCCGTCGAAAGCTCGTATTTCCAATACGAGTTTTTTCTGCGCAACCTCGAGACGAAACTCGGGATTCTGTGCGTAAGCAACGGAGCATCGAACAGTTTCCGCCGCTCGCTCTACCAGGCGATTCCCGCGGGTGGGGATCTTGACAACCTGGTTCCATTACATGCCGTTGCCGCAGGGTATCGCGTTGTTCATGAGCCGGATGCTTGGGTATACGAGGAGGTCATTGACGAGCAGCAGCAGCAACTTCGCGCGCGAACGCGACAGATATCCAAGAGCCTGCGCGACATTCTCCGGTTTTCCACGCTTTTGAACCCTTTGAAACACCCGCGGACTGCCGTTGTCCTGTGGTCACACAGGCTGCTTCGGTGGGGAACCCCGCTTTTCCTTGTGGTGGCCTTTGTCCTGAACGCGGCTCTCGCGTTATCCGGCGGTCTGTATGCCATCCTTTTTTTTGTACAACTCACGATCTACGTGGTGGGATGGGTCGTAATTCGTCTCGGGAAGCGTTTTCGGTTGCCTGGCATTCTTAGCCTGGTGGGAAGTTTTGTTACGGTGAATATCGCCATGACGCGGGGGATGTGGAACGTGTTCACGGGGCATGAAATCCGGCAGTGGCGGGAATAAAGAGACCTTGCGGAGCATACGCAACAAAGCGGGCACTGAGCATCAATATGATGTCTATGCGGAATGCGGACAGGATTGCCGGATTGACCCCTCGGCCATCGTCGGGTTCCGCTACAAAGAAGATTGCGGTAAAGCACGTCTGGGAAGCTGCGCTACCATTCGGGCATTGACCATAGTTTATGGAGATGTCACGATCGGCAGCTACGTGAACACTGGTCATCATGTCCTCATCAGGGAGAAGACGGTAACTGGCGACCGTATCGTTATCGGTTCGGGGACTATCATCGACGGAAATGTCTCGATCGGGAATTTTGTAAAGATAGAGAGCAGAGTGTACATCCCGACGCATACGACGATCGGCGACTATGTCTTCATCGGTCCTGGCGCCGTACTCACAAATGATCGATATCCCTTGCGCAGACGCGCTGAATACGACCCGCGGGGCCCGATTCTCGAAAATAACGTCACAATCGGGGCCAATGCAACGGTTTTACCCGGCGTCCGTATCGGGGAGGGGGCAATGGTGGGAGCCGGATCTGTTGTTACCCGAGATGTCCCACCTTGGCACCTGGCGCTGGGGTCGCCCGCACGCACCAGGGAACTGCCAGTACGTTTGCGGGAACCCAATCGTGCTAAACGTTGGTAGGACGAAATCATGACTGCTATCGGAATTATCGGGTGCGGCAAAATCGCCGAGCGCCACATTCTCGCCTACCGAAAGCTCCCGGTCAGAATTATCATCGCGGACGCTTCGCCGGATGTGGCCAGAAGCTTGGCCGATCAATACCGCGTGGAATACCGGGAGAACCCGGAGGACATACTGGCGGACACGGAGATAACAGCAACCGATATATGCGTACCCACTGCATGTCATCGGGAGATGATTATCCGCTCCCTAGCGGGCGGAAAGCATTGTTTTTGCGAAAAGCCGTTGTGTGGAACACTGCGAGAAGCCAAAGAGATTCGCGAGGCGGCGGCAAGAAGCGACCGGGTCTTGATGGTAGGCTTTCTGCAGCGCTTTCATCCGGCCTTTCGGGTGGTGAAGGAAGCATTGGACTCAGGCGCGATCGGCACGCCTTACCTTTCTCTGTTTCGTGTGGGCGGGCGTGGCAATGCCGCCACATGGAAACATCAACGTGCCACAAGCGGCGGCGTCGTCCTAGAACTGCTGGTCCACAAGCTTGACCAGATCGTTTGGTTTTTCGGCCCCCCGGAGCGCGTGGATGTTTTGGTCGGCGAGACTCTGCGCCCGATACGCACGGTACACGGTCAGACGATATCGGCGGACGCCGAAGATCTGGTGGTTTTGGATATGCAGGCGCGAGGAACGCGCGTGATCTGCGAAGCCGATTTCATAACCCCGTCGTATATGGATCACATGGAGATACAGGGCGAGAACGGGTCCATTTTCTCCAGCCTTCTGCATTTCATGCCTACTATTATTCACTGCAATGAACGGCGTGGTATTTACAATCAGGGCAGCAATTTTCAGAATTTTCCCATGGTGAATCTCTTCGAACTCGAATTGGCTCACTTTCTTCAAGTAATCGAGAGCAAAGTCCAGAATACGAACTCTTTACAAGACTCCATTTATGTCACTGAAATCATCGAACGCATCTGGGACAGTCTCAATCGATTCGGACCACCTGGCGGCCAGAGGTGGGACGCCGGTCGCACCGCAATTGATTCCGCTGACACACGTCAGCCTGAGCGAGGAGGAGATCACCGCGATTACCGCGGTTTTGAGATCGGGCAACCTTCGGGAGGGCCCCTTTTGCCGGAGGTTTGAAGAGGAATTCGCTGCAGAGGTCGGCGCCCGATATGCGGTGTCGGTAAGCTCCGGAACTGCTGCACTGCACGTCGCCTTTACGGCGCTGCTGGATCCCGGCGATGAAGTACTTGTTCCGACCTTCACCTTTGTAGCTACGGCAAGCATGGTTCAGGTGGCGGGAGCCAAGCCGGTGTTTTGTGACGTCGATCCCCACACTTTCACGATTGATGTGGCCGCGGCCCGGAGCCGCATCACGGCAAAAACGAAGGCCATCGCGCCGGTACATCTGTTCGGCAATCCATGCAACGTCGATGCTCTGAAGGATGTGGCGCAGGAATTCGGTCTGAAGGTTGTCTGGGATGCCGCTCAGGCGCACGGAACCCGTTACCAGGGAAAGGACATCGGGAGCTTTCCAGACGCAGTGTGTTATTCGTTCTATCCTTCCAAGAATATGACGACCGGCGAAGGCGGGATGATCACGATGAACGATCGGGCTCTGTACGAAAAATGCAGGCTGATGCGAAGTCACGGTCAATCCGATAAGTATTACCACACATTGCTGGGCTTCAATTACCGCCTTACCGACGTCATGGCAGCCCTCGGCTTGGAACAACTCAGAAAGCTCGCCGGCAGGATCGCGCGCCGCCGCGAAAACGCCAATCAACTGAGGACGCACCTGGAGGGGATACCAGGTATTCAGACACCACGCGAGCAGAAGGGCGGCGAGAGCAGCTTCAACCTCTACAGCATCCTTATCGATTCTGACGTCGTGGGATGCACGCGAGATGAGTTCATGCGACTGCTCGTTTCGGAGAACATCGGCTGCGCGGTCAATTATCCGAGATGTCTTCACCAGCAGCCGGTATTCGCGGATATCGCTCGCGGCCTTCATTTCCCGGCCGCGGAAGACGTTGCTGGTCGTATCCTTTCCATACCCGTCGAGCCGTCCCTTTCCCGCAGCGACATCGACCTTGTGGCAGCCGGGGTCCGCAAGGTGGCCAATGCGGTTAAACCCGGCCGCGCTGCAGAAGTTTGAGAGACTTGGCGCATCATGACTGCCGGAATACCCATATGACCGCGAATCGTGAAATCGAACGTATTCGCGAAGTTTATGCTTACTACGACGCCAGTATCAGGGAGCAGCGCAAACGCGAGCCGCGGAACATCGGCAACATCCTGCTCGCGAGAGAGCGGGAGCGCCATTTTGCGACTCTGTTGAAGGGCTTGTCGTTTTTCCCGACGTCTTGCCGCGTTCTCGACGTGGGCTGCGGGCGCGGCGATGCACTCGCCTGGTTTCATGCCCAAGGTGTTCCGGCCAGAAATCTGTACGGCGTCGACCTGCTTCCCGATCGAATCGAGGCCGCACGCCAGCTGCTGCCCGGCGCTAGGCTCCAGTGCGCCAATGCCGAAGAACTGGATTTTCCGTCAGAGACGTTTAATCTTGTGGCCTGTCTGACGGTGTTTTCCTCCATCACCGACCAAGCTATGGCGAAGCGTATTGCACAGAGTATGCTGCGCGTCCTTCGTCCAAATGGCGCGGTGCTCTGGTACGATATCCGCTATTCGAATCCGTCGAACCCGCATACCAGGCCCATGCGGGGGCAGGATGTGCGGCGGTTGTTTCCCGGCTGCAAAATCCATCTCGAAACCATCAGCGTCGTTCCTCCGCTGATACGCCGCCTGGGATTTTTGGCGGAAACGCTGTATCCGCTGCTTGCCGCCATTCCGCCGCTCAGGACGCACCTGATCGGGTTGATGGTGAAGCCCTGAGTGCCAAACCTGGCCAGGATTAACGAGCTGTACACAATTTTTGCCTATTGGCTTTGTGCGTTCACCCACTGGGCCTCTGCACTTTCCGCTTGAGCGTCCCCATCAGCTGTCAGCGTATTCGCCTCGACGCACAAACCCCTCCCTCGTAAGATGAACCCGTTCCGGCTTATATTCAATGATTTCCCGCTGCTTTCGAATTCGCACCGTAAGGCTCTCGAGTCTACGAGAAAGCCCGACCATGGCGCGTAATCTCCGCTATTGCCGGTAGTCGGGGTACCGCCGTCCGGCTGCGCCGTGACCGCAACTGTGTTGAGCCTGTCTGTCAAACGTGTCTTTGACATTATTGTGTCTGGGTTTGTGCTCTTGCTGGCGATCCCCATTATGATCCCGATTGCCGCGGCCATCTGGATTACTTCCGGCAGGCCAGTCCTTTTTTGTCAGGAGCGAGTGGGGCTTGGATTCCGTCGCTTTCAAATCTATAAATTTCGCACTATGGAGCTCCGCTCGCAAGGCACGGCAATAACGGTTGGAGGAGACAAGCGGATAACTGTACTCGGCCGTTTTCTACGTCCCGCAAAGTTGGATGAGCTACCTCAGCTCTGGAACGTACTTCGCGGTGACATGAGCCTCGTCGGACCGCGCCCTGAAATCCCTGAGTACGTCAACCTCTTCAAAGATCGCTACCGAAAGGTGCTGACGGTTCGGCCTGGGATTACGGACTTAGCCTCCCTCCGTTTTCGCAACGAAGAAGACATTCTCGAAAGGAGCGCGGAACCTTTGCGGGAATACTCAGAACGGATACTGCCTCTGAAGCTGGACTTGGCGGAAGAGTATGTCAGAACGCACACGCTGCTCACGGATGTGTCCATTCTCCTGCACACCGCGGCTGTGATTGTGAAGGGCCGATGAGATCGAGGATGAATTCAACAAAGCTTCCTATCGAATCATTAGCTAAGGGAATCTGCGCGTAGGCCAGGCGGGGACCTTGGGGCGAGAAGAACCGGACTCCGAGCCAAGAGGAAGCGGCTGGGACGGGAAGGCGGCGAGATGATGCCTTGAGGAAGGGGCCGCGTACTCGAGCATTGAAAGTACGTCAGCTCGGCTAGGATTGACAGCGCAGGTCTTGGCATCCAGAGATGCACCTCGCACCCGGCGACAAGCACGTGAGCAGGATCCAAACTTCTGAAAATTTTCTTGAGGCCTAACGGGACAGTCCAGAGCCCCAGCGAGTCTCATTTCCCCCATTACTGGCCTCTCCCGGGCCCGCAGCCGACTCAGTGTCATCCCTTTGATCCCCATGACTGCGCCGGCCTTAGCCGGCCCTGGGAGATCGAACTGAACAGGTGGGATGGCGCGACGCTTACCAGTTAAGACCCCCCAGCTATACTCCCTCACGGCGCTCAGGGCTTGTTTGGCGGGCGTTTTGGGGCGCCGGTCCGGCAACTTGCCCTTACAGTGCCGCATCTGAATAGCGCCCGTCTTCCACCCAAGAGGCTAGTGGTATGTCTCGCTGTACGCGGCTATTTTTCCCCGGTCTAATTTTCAATTTCGCCAATCTAGTCCTCGCATTCCCTTACGTCAGGCGTTCACAAACTAAAGCCAGCAACCCAGAGCTGACTGCTACAGGTGCCGTCGCTTACGGGTATCGGTCCGATTATGTGAGCAGCACGAAGCTTCCGCTGAACGGCAATGCGGTGGCCGCTAATGGTTCGGTGCCCTCGAGATTGCCGTTTGCCGAGCGTCGATTCAATCGCTCGGGACGGATACTCGCTTTTCCGGGTCGGGGCTTGCGCGCTTCGAGCGGTTACTCAAACTCCTTCTCTATCGCTCGAAGGCGCGAATGCCAGTTGGCTGGTGGCTGATGCTGAAGTCAGGGGTGATCTACTGGATGGCGATACAGTAGCTTAAACATAAAAAAAAGGAGAACTTGCTGTGAACATAGTGAAATTAACTTTTGTTTCAGTGCTGGTATTGGCCGGAATAATGCATGCTCAGACATACGTTCTGGGTTCTTCCGCTCCTGCGCAGGGGACGACTGCTAGTGCTTGCATCAACCCTACTAGCTCAACAAAACTGACCGTTACAGGCTGGACTGCGTCTCTTGTCGACAGCACAACCAACGAGGATAGGTCGTTTGTCGTCGAGGACCAAGCCACAGGAAAAGTGTACTTTACCGACTGGCTATCCGTAAGCGCACTCAATAAGCCGTCCGACCATGCCTCAAATCCCCCAATGTTGTATTCGCCCAGCATCCCAGAACGTGTAGGTACAGGCTATATCGGACCACTACCCGCGGGACATGGAGCCTGCATTGCGTTTCCGGGAATTTTGTCAACTGGTTACGAGGCCGTAAATATTTTTGGCTTCTACCAATAGTGCAATTAACGGCAACTAGCGAACAGATATTCGAGAGTACCGTGGGAGCCTGTGTCTGGGATCATAGCCATTGGGGAGCGGCTAGTTCACAGTCTGGCCTTGATGGAGATGATCTCGGACACTCGGCCATGATTGGCACGGTTGGGCGTTCAGGTATCTCTGATTGCCTCGATGCATTCGCGTCCCTGGTGCGTCGCCGTTCGTGAGGTTACATGCGAGTCTGTGCGCGAACCTGCGCATGTCTCTGATCGAACTCGCGTCTGACGTTCTTGTTTTCACATTGTGCATCTGCACCGAACCTGGGGCGGTTCGCCTCCGTCCTACTCCCATCTCCGAGTACCCCAACTGGATTAACCGCCTATAGGGCATATGCGGGCCGCAGAAGTGAACCTTTTCTGTTTCCACTCCGGGTTGGAGAATTTGGCCTCTCCTTTGAAGAAAACCTTCCCCTGGAGCGCGTCACTTCTAGACGTGGCGGGCGTCTCCTCCCAGGATTGCCAGTGGTACATGCACTTTTTATATTTCAGGCCCGGGCAGCCGCTTGGTATACTCTTGGGCATCTACTTAATTCAAGGGTTCCACCCCCTGGAGAGCCTCAAATCCATTTCCGAAGCATCCCTCAGCCATGTTTCTCCTTCTAATACAGGTACTTAGGATATCAGCCAAATGAGCAGTACAAATCTCAGCGACCGAGGCTTTTCTCCTTCGCTTTCGAGCGACCCCAGATTTGTCCGCGCCGCGGAGCCGCGTACCAGGGTCGTATATCTCACGATGGGTTTATTGCCCCAGAAAAAGCAAAGATGGAGCATATTCCTCTTCAGCTATACGGTCTGCGCCGTAATTGTCGTTCTAATGGTGTTTGCTCACCTGCTCTGGCCGGATCGCATTGACAGCCGGCTGGCCTACAGAGTGATCGACATTGTTATGCGGCCCAATGCGGAGCCCC